>NZ_JBPDXO010000004.1:0-314879 GCF_051295855.1 Methylococcus sp. S1M | reverse complement strand
CGTCTTCCCATGATCCACGTGACCTATCGTTCCCACATTCACATGCGGTTTCGTGCGCGTAAATTTCTCTTTGGACACTGTCTTTTCCTCTCAAAACTCAGCTCTGTCCCGTGTAACGACTACGACACCGATTTCTTGATGACGGCATCCGCCACGTGCGTCGGCGCTTCGACATATTTCTCGAAATGCATGCTGTAAGTTGCCCGGCCTTGAGTCGCCGACCGCAGATCGGTGGCGTACCCGAACATTTCTGACAGCGGCACTTCGCAGCGGATGACTTTGCCGGCCGGCACTTCGTCCATGCCCTGCACGATGCCTCTGCGACGGTTGATGTCGCCCACCACATCCCCCATGTACTCCTCGGGAGTGACGACCTCGACCTTCATGATCGGCTCCAACAGCACCGGCGAGGCTTTTCGCGCCCCCTCCTTGAACGCCATCGAGCCGGCGATCTTGAACGCCATCTCGCTCGAATCCACGTCATGATAGGAACCGTCGAAGAGGGTCACCCTCACGTCGACGACCGGGAACCCTGCCAGGACCCCGTTCTGCAGTTGTTCCTGGATACCCTTGTCCACCGCCGGAATGTATTCCTTGGGAACCACACCACCGACGATGCCGTTCACGAATTCGTACCCCCCCCCGGGGTCCAGAGGCTCGATCCTCAACCAGACATGACCGTATTGCCCACGTCCGCCGGTCTGCCGCACGTACTTCCCTTCCTGCTCCACCGCTTTCCGGATGGTCTCGCGGTACGCCACCTGTGGCGCACCGACATTGGCATCCACCCCGAATTCCCGCTTCATCCGATCAACGATGATCTCCAGATGAAGCTCCCCCATGCCGGAAATAATCGTCTGCCCGGACTCCTCATCGGTCCGGACCCGGAACGAGGGATCCTCCTGCGCCAGCTTGTTCAGCGCGATGCCCATTTTTTCCTGGTCCGCCTTGGTCTTCGGCTCCACCGCGACCGAAATCACCGGCTCCGGGAACTCCATCCGCTCCAGCGTGATGACATCCTTCGGATCGCACAGCGTATCGCCGGTCGTGACGTCTTTGAGACCGATCGCCGCCGCAATGTCGCCAGCACGAACCTCCTTGACTTCCTCCCGGTTGTTCGCATGCATCTGAACCAGCCTGCCGATCCGCTCCCGCCGGTCCTTGACGGGGTTATAGACCGTATCGCCCGAAGAGAGCACACCGGAATAGACGCGAATGAACGTCAGCACCCCAACGTAAGGGTCAGTCGCAATTTTGAAGGCAAGCGCCGAAAAGGAAGCATTATCGCACGATTCCCGACTACTTTCGAGCCCCCCTTCGCCGATCCCGACGACTGGCGGCGTATCGACCGGCGAGGGCAGATAGTCCACCACCGCGTCCAGCATGGCCTGGACCCCTTTGTTCTTGAACGCCGACCCGCACAGCACCGGCACGATCTCATTGGCCAGCGTGCGCACGCGCAACCCACGCTTGATCTCCTCGACGGTCAGCTCGCCTCCTTCGAGATACTTCTCCATGAGATCTTCGGACGCTTCCGCCGCAGCCTCGACCATTCTCTCCCGCCAAGAGACACAGGCAGCAACCATTTCGGCGGGGACATCCCCCAGACTGAAGCGCATCCCCTGGGTAGAGTCATCCCACCAGATTGCCTTCATGCGCAGCAGATCAACGACGCCCTTGAATTCATCCTCCGCCCCGATAGGCAGCTGAACCGGCACCGGACTGCCCCCCAGACGACTGCGAATCTGATCGACGACGCGCAGAAAATCGGCGCCGGCGCGGTCCATTTTGTTGACGAACGCAAGACGGGGAACACCGTATTTATCGGCTTGACGCCACACGGTCTCGGACTGAGGCTCGACACCCCCTACGGCACAGAAGATGGCACAGGCGCCATCGAGCACCCGCAGCGAGCGCTCGACTTCGATAGTGAAGTCGACATGCCCGGGCGTATCGATGATGTTGATGCGGTACTCAGGAAAGGAGCCGTCCATGCCCCGCCAAAAACAGGTCGTGGCCGCGGACGTGATGGTAATGCCTCGCTCCTGCTCCTGCTCCATCCAGTCCATGATGGCAGCCCCGTCGTGCACCTCACCGATCTTGTGAGACACCCCCGTGTAAAACAGGATGCGCTCGGTTGTCGTGGTCTTCCCGGCGTCGATGTGCGCCATGATCCCGATATTCCGGTAGCGCTCGATAGGAGTCGTGCGTGCCACAGCCAAATAACCTGATGATCTTAAAGAGCGAGCTGACTGGGGTTACCAGCGGTAATGCGAGAAAGCCTTATTAGCCTCGGCCATCCGATGAGTATCTTCACGTTTCTTCACTGCCGAGCCGCGGCTCTCCTTCGCGTCCAGAACCTCTGCGGCCAGCTTCATCACCATGCCTTTCTCGCCGCGCTTGCGGGCAGCATCGATCAACCAGCGCATCCCCAGCGCCATGCGCCGAGCCGGACGCACCTCAATCGGCACCTGATAGGTCGCGCCCCCTACCCGCCGGGACTTCACCTCGACGACGGGCTGGACGTTCTCGAGCGCTTTGTTCAGAACCTCCAGGGAATTTTGAGAGGTCTTCGCTTCGATATGATCGAGCGCACCATACACGATCTTTTCCGCGATCGATTTCTTGCCGCTCACCATGAGCATGTTCACGAACCGGGCAAGCGTTTCGCTTCCAAAACGCGGATCGGCGATCACCTCGCGCCGCTCACTCCTTCTTCTTCTGGACATATCACCTAGCCTCCAAAATTAGCTCTTCGGCCGCTTCGCGCCGTACTTCGAACGACCTTGGCGACGCTTCTGAACGCCCGCCGTGTCCAGACTGCCGCGCACGACGTGATAGCGGACACCCGGCAGGTCCTTCACACGACCGCCGCGGATCAGGATCACCGAGTGCTCCTGCAGGTTATGCCCCTCACCGCCGATGTAGGAGGTCACCTCCGCCCCATTGGTCAGACGAACACGCGCCACCTTACGCAGCGCCGAATTCGGCTTCTTGGGGGTCGTGGTATAAACACGGGTACACACCCCGCGACGCTGAGGACAGCC
This sequence comes from Methylococcus sp. S1M, assembly GCF_051295855.1. Taxonomy (NCBI): domain Bacteria; kingdom Pseudomonadati; phylum Pseudomonadota; class Gammaproteobacteria; order Methylococcales; family Methylococcaceae; genus Methylococcus; species Methylococcus sp. S1M. The sequence continues at coordinate 311,832 of NZ_JBPDXO010000004.1, read as the reverse complement.
TTCGAGCGCCGGAACGTTGCTTTTTTCCTTCTTGCTGACTCGCGGCTTTCTAACCAGTTGATTGATTGTGGTCATTACCGAGCTCCGAAACCATTCCAACCCGCATCACGCACAGAACCGCGCAACATAAATACGGGAAAGACCAAAGCTACTCAGCGTAATTACTGGCAGCCGCCATGTCAAGCGCACTTACGCCCGAACAAACAAAAATAAAAAGGCTCACATCGCTGCAAGCCTTTTCTGGAATTTGGCTCCCCCGGACGGGCTCGAACCGCCGACCCGCTGGTTAACAGCCAGCTGCTCTACCGACTGAGCTACAGGGGAATGATCAGCACGAAAAATCCACCGCTCTTCAAAAATGGCGCGCCTGGAGAGATTCGAACTCCCGACCACCTAGTTCGTAGCCAGGTACTCTATCCAACTGAGCTACAGGCGCGCTGTGGAATTCGCATTATCATGAAAGTTAAACCCTATGTCAAGCATCGTAACGATCCGGGAAGAAGGCCGTTCCCGCTCACTCGGAGGGCGACGAGGGTTACAATCGCAAAATGTATTCTCTCATGCCTGCAACCATGCCTCCGCCCATCAACTATATCGACTCACCCGCCGAGCTTGCGGCATTCTGCCGGTCCATCGGTGGTTCTCCCTGGATCGCAGTCGATACCGAATTCATGCGTGACAAGACTTATTATCCGAAGTTCTGCCTGCTCCAGATTGCCAATGGCACTCAGGCCGCCTGCATCGATCCCCTCGCCATCGAGGATCTGCGGGAAGTCGAGTGTCTGCTGTTCAATCGGGCGATCACCAAGGTGTTTCATGCCGCGAGACAAGATCTGGAGATTTTCTTCCACCGATTCCGGGCCGTCCCAGCGCCGATATTCGACACCCAACTGGCAGCCCCCCTGGTCGGCCATCCCGAGCAAGTTGGCTATGCCAGCCTCGTATCGGCCATGCTTGGAGTGACTGTCGACAAGGAGCACACCCGCACCGATTGGAGCCAGCGTCCTCTCTCGGCCGCCCAGAAGGAATACGCGGCCAACGACGTGATCCACCTCGCGGCCCTGTATCCGAGGATGCGGGAACAACTGGAACGGCTGGGACGCTATGCCTGGCTGGTGGACGAGTTCGCGGCGCTGGAGGAGCCAGACCTCTACGTAAACCGTCCGGAGGACGCGTGGCAGCGCATCGGCGGGCTGGACCGCCTGAAACCCGAGCAGTTCGCGTTGGCAGTCCGCCTCGCCGCCTGGCGGGAGAACACCGCCCAGCAGAACGATCTGCCGCGCAACTGGATACTTCGCGACGAGGCCCTGCTGGAGATCGCGCTGAGAAGACCCCGTAACCGGGATGCTCTGCAAGCTCTGAGAGGAATCGATTCGCGCATGGTACAGCGATACGGCGATGCGATGATCGCCCTCGTACAGGACGCCGGGAGTGGCCAGGCCGTGCCGCCACAACCCCACAGGGGTCAGCGCCGCAGCGCTCAGACCGAGGCCATCCTCGATGCGATGTCGGCCCTCGTCCGCCTGCGCTGCATCGAGCACACCATCAACCCCGCCGTCGTGGCCAGCCGCAAGGATCTCGAAGAGCTGCTGGAATCGCCCGACGGCGCCAAAGTCCTGCACGGATGGCGGCGCGCCCTGGTGGGAAATGACCTGCGAGCTTTTCTGGCGGGGAAGGCGATGCTGCGCACGAAGGGCGGCCGACTCACATTCGACGACTGTGAATAAGAACAACGTCTGGCGCGCATTTCCGGCCGGACTGACGGCCGCCGACGCTTATCCCCACCCGGTTTCAGGGATCCGCCTGATCGAGACCCATATTTCCTGGGTATTCCTGACGGGAACCTACGCTTACAAAATCAAGAAACCCGTCGATTTCGGATTCGTCGACTTTTCGACACTCGCTCGGCGAAGGCAATGCTGCGAGGAGGAAATCAGGTTGAACCGCAGGCTTGCACCCGAGCTGTATCTCGGCGTATGCCCAATCACCGGTTCGCCGCAAACGCCCCGGGTCGACGGAAAGGGTCCGCCGTTCGAATACGCAGTGAAAATGCGCCAGTTTGCCGAAGGCTCGCTGCTCACGGACAGAGCGGCAGCGGACACCCTGACGCCCACCCACATCGATGCACTGGCGCGGCTGATCGCCGAATTCCACCGCTCGATTCCACGGTCGGGCGAGGACGAGGAGTACGGCAGCCCGCCCCTCATCCGCAATGCAACCCTGGACAATTTCGCCCATATCGAGGCCATGTTACCGCCGGACCTGGGAGACTCCGGACTCGCGACGCTGAAAGCTTCCGCCGAAAGGGACCACGCAGCGCTGGAAGACACGTTCCTTGCCCGGAAATGCGAGGGTTACGTCCGGGAATGCCATGGCGATCTCCATCTCGCCAACATCGCTCTGATCGGCGACAAACCGGTTCCCTTCGATGCCATCGAATTCAATCCAGCGTTGCGCTGGATAGACGTCATCAGCGAGCTCGCATTCCTCGCCATGGACCTCGAAGCGCGCGGCTTGTGCCGGCTCGCGGCCAGACTGGTGAACGGATACCTGGCCGTCACCGGCGATTACGGCGGCATGGCACTGTGGCACTACTACCTGCGTTACCGGGCCATGGTCCGGGCCAAGATCGCGGCACTGAGCTGGTCGAGCGCTCCCGAGGATGCCAACCGGGCAGAGCATCTGGCCGGATTCCGCCGCTATGTCGACTATGCCCTTTCGGTTTCGTCTGGCCGGCGGCCCCGGCTCATCCTCATGCACGGTGTTTCCGGCAGCGGGAAAAGCCATGTGGCAATGCAGCTCGCCGAGCGGGAACGGGCCATCGTCATCCGTTCAGACGTCGAACGCAAACGGCTGGCGTCGCGACTCCAGACCGATCCGGTCCGGAGGTACCTCCCCGCGTTCACCCGCGCTACCTACGCCAAACTGCTGGAACTGGCAACACCCGCATTGCGTGCCGGGCTGTCCGTCATCCTCGATGCCACGTTTCTCGAACGACGCTATCGGGACGACGCCAGAAAGCTCGCCGGCCGCACCGGCGCCGGTTTCGTCATCGTCGCCATGGATGCGCCTGAGACGCTGCTGCGCCAGCGCATCCTTGCCCGGCGAAAAGAGGGAACCGATCCTTCCGACGCGGACCTCCGCGTCCTGGACAAGCAGCTACGATCCCGGCGCCCCCTGGGGGAGGACGAGGCACCGTTCACCGTAGTCTGCAGCCCGGACAGCACGGTACCGGAACTGCCTCAGTGAGGTCTTTCAGATGCCACCGATGAACTCGCCGAAAGCACGGCTGCCGTTGCCTGTGGCAATCGTCCGTTCGACTTTCAACGAAAGGCCGTTGATGACCGACACGGTGTTGTCGAACCAGTTGGCCACATAGATATGAATGCCGTCAGGGTGCAGGGCGATGCCTTCAGGATATTCCCCCACCGCGATGGTATCCACGACCTTCCTGCTCTCAACGTCAATGACCGAAACAGTGTTGTCGTACTGATTGGTGACGAACAATCGCTGATACGGCGCCATATAAGCCACGGCATAAGGGCGCTCGCCGACTTTCACCGTCGCGATCACCGACAGCGTCCGTACCTCGACGATGGAAACGTCGTCACTCTCCACATTGGCCGAAAACAAAAGCTCACCTGCGGGGTCGAGAGCAATGCCGAAGGGATGTTTCCCTACCTTGACCGTACGCAAGGTTTCCCCGGTAGCCGGATTCATCTCGGCAATGGCGTCGTCGTCGCGATTGGCGACGTAGAGATGCGAACCACCGGGCGCGAGCATCAACCCGGCCGGCACGTTTCCCGCCGCCAGTCGGCGAACGACGGCCCGTTCGTCCAGATCGACCACCGAAACCGCCCTGCCATACCAGTCCGCCACATAGGCAAACCGGCCTTCGGGATCGATCGCCACACCGACCTGGCCTTCCCCGGTGGCGATCTCGGCCGCCACCCGTTGGTTCCGCCCATCGATCAAGGTGATGCTGCTGCCGCCGGCATTCGTCACCACGACGCGGCTGCCATCCCGGCTGACGGCGACTCCAGCCGGCTCCTTGCCCACTTTCAGAGTCGCCCGGACCTCGCCGCTGGCCGTATCGATGACGCTGACGCTGTCGTCTTTCTGGTTGGTGATGTAAGCAAAGGGCTCCCCCCAAGCCGCGCATGCGAAAAAGGCGGCGACCAAGGCCGCCGCCTCCCCGGCGCAAAAAAAGATGGTTCGCTTCACGGCCACGAGGCGATCATTTTTTCTCGGCCAAAACCTTCAGATTGGCCAGGCCCTCTTTATAAACCGACGTGACGGCCTTCAGCGCTGCCTCGTCATTCTCTTCCGGCGGAGGGTTGTTGTTCATGAAGGAGCGGTAAAACGCCCCGTTCCATTCCACGACCGAGCCGGCACCGGCAGGCGTCACGCTGATGGTGGAAGAATAATTCGCGACCGGCAGGTCTTTGGGGTCGACCTCGGTGATTTTGTACGAATAGCTCATCTTTTCGGCATCGTAGCTCTTGAGCTCTTCTTTGATGATGCCGCCCGATTTCAGCTTCAACTCACGCGTCGCGCCCTTCTCGTTGCCGCCGGTGCCGATGGTGCTGGCCACCTGGGGCATCCACTCACCTTTGTCGAAATCCTTGATGATGCCCCAAACCACCGCCGGGGCGGCGTTGATTTCAATCGTTTCGGTCACCTTCTGACGGGTCGGACCGTGAGCGAACGCGGAAGCAGTCCAGACCACCAGCAAACCGGTGGCGACGAGCAGGATCTTTTTCATTACTCCTCCGAACATGGATAGATGGAAAGATAGCCGATAAGTATAAGGGCAAAGCTCATCGCGGTTAACCGGATAAGTTCCTGCCATAGACTTCCAGCGCATCCAGGATCGCCCGTTTACCGGCATCGGACTCCTGGCTCCGAAGCCGATCGATGCGGGAAAAGAACTCCGCCAAACTCAGCCCTCCGCCTATGCCGGCCAGGCGCGCCCGGCGGAATACGGCCCAACGCTCGCGTTCCTCGGCATTCAGCGTCTCCGGAAAATTCCGTGCCCGGAACCGGAACAAAAGCTCGTCGAAACGGCCGTCGACGAATCGCGGGCGGTAATGGGCCAACTGGTCCGGGGTCAGACGATGCACCTGATCGAGAGCCCGCCTGTCGGCATCGGGGATGAAACCGCCCCGGTAGAGCATCAATTCCGGATCGGACGCTGCCTCGAACGACGCCTCCACTTCGAATGCCGCCGAAATCTTGGGGATGACATCTTCTGCACGGTCCTGCAACCACTGGGCACGCCGCCTGCAAAGGACCGCATCGATACCGAGCCGCTCCCCGTCAGCCGGCCGCAAGGCCGACATCGGGACGACCACGGGACAACGGTTGGTATGCACTCCCTTCAGCGGAAGCCGCCCGGTGGCCTCCGGCAGCTCCGCCGAAGGGGTGAAAAGCCGGCGCCGGATCTCGTCCACCGAGAGATCGGACAACTGCGCGGGGTCCGACGCCAGATCGAACACGATGACACGCGTCGCGATGCGAGGATGCCGGCACAGCGGCAGCACGCAGGCGATGCAGTGACGGGAGGCAGAAAACTTCTCGGAAACGTGCAATACCGGCTGCCAGGCTCCCAGGGCCAACAGCCGCTCGACCGCGCCTTTGGCCCGGCTCTCCAACGCGAACTGGAACAGACGCGGCTGACGCTCAGCGATCAGGCGGGCGAAAGCGACGGTCGCACGCACGTCGGACAAGGCGTCATGCGCGGACTCGTGTCGAATCCCGTTGGCCGCCGCCAGGCGTTCCAGCTTGAACACGGGCGAGCCCAGGGAATCGCGCGGCCATTCGATGCCGTCTGGCCGCAAAGCCTGTGTCAAGCGGGCCAGATCGATGACGTCCCAGCGCGAATTGCCGCCTTTCCATTCCCTTGCATAAGGATCGTACAGGTTGCGGTAGAAGGCGTGCCGCAGCATTTCGTCGTCGAAACGCAGGGTATTGTAGCCGAGCACACAGGTGCCCGGCCGCATGAAAATGCGATGGATGGTGGCGATGAACGCGCTTTCCGGCACGCCGAGTTCAGCCGCATATTGCGGCGTGATACCGGTCACCAGACAGGCATCGGGATACGGAACCATGTCATCCGACGGCCGGCAATAGAGGACGTCGGGCGGGCCGATCGGATTGAATTCCAGATCGGTGCGGAGACCAGCGAACTGAGCGATGCGGTCCCGGGCCGGATCGGTCCCGAACGTTTCCAGATCGTACCAGTAGAACGATGGCGCACCGTCCATCCGAGGCCGGTCCCTTCAGAACTTGCCTTCGGCTTCCAGCTTGAGGCGCTTCTCACATTTCTGGGTGCAGATACAGTCGCCCCCATTGAGTCCCCCGCAGGTACCCTTGATCGCCGGCCGTCCAAAAATGACGCCGACGGACATCATCAGGATCACGAAACCGATGATGGCGAAGGTGATCAGAAACAACGTCATAACTGAGTTCTCCAACAAAAACTCCGGGCAAGCCGACGGTGAGCACCTCACCATCCGGCTCCGCCACAAAAAAGAACGAGGAGCACGCGGCTCCCCGTCCCATGATTCCTGCGCCGAATCAGCCGCCGAAATCGTCCAACATGATGTTCTCTCGGTCGACCCCTATGTCCAGGAGCATCTGGATGACCGCGGAGTTCATCATCGGTGGTCCGCACATGTAGTACTCGCAGTCCTCCGGCGCCGGATGGTTTTTGAGGTACTGCTCGTACAGGATGTTATGGATGAAGCCCGTGTAGCCGGTCCAGCCGTCTTCCGGCTTTGGATCCGACAGGCCGAGGAACCACTTGAAGTTGGGATTCTCGGCCTGCAGTCTGTCGAACTCCTCCACATAGAAGGCTTCGCGCAAGCTGCGGGCACCGTACCAGAAAGTCATCTTGCGCTTGCTCTTCAAGCGGAGCAACTGGTCGAAGATGTGCGAACGCATCGGCGCCATACCGGCGCCACCGCCGATGAACACCATCTCTTTGTCGGTATCGCGAGCGAAGAACTCGCCGAACGGCCCGGAAATGGTGACCTTGTCGCCCGGCTTCAGGTTGAAGATATAGGACGACATGACGCCCGGCGGCACCGTGCCCTCTTTACCCCAGGGCGGAGTGGCGATACGCACGTTGAGCATGATGATGCCCTTTTCCTCCGGATAGTTCGCCATCGAGTAAGCACGGATCGCCGGCGCTTTGACGTGCGACTCGATCTTCCAGAGATCGTATTTGTCCCAGTCCTCCCGGTATTCCGGCTCGATGGCGAAATCCGAGAACTTGCAGTCGTAAGGCGGACACTCGATCTGGATGTAACCACCGGCGCGGAAATCGACGTTCTCTCCCGCGGGCAGTTCCAGCACCAGCTCCTTGATGAAAGTGGCGACGTTGCGGTTGGAGCGCACCGTGCACTCCCACTTCTTGACGCCGAACACCTCCTCATGGACGTGAATCTTCATGTTCTGCTTGACCGTCACCTGGCAAGACAGACGGTCGCCCTGAGCCGCCTCTCGCTTGGTGATGTGCGAAAGCTCGGTCGGCAGGATTTCGCCGCCGCCTTCCAGCACCTGCACCCGGCATTGAGCACAGGTGCCGCCGCCGCCGCAGGCCGAAGACACGAACAGGTTGTTGTCGGCCAATGCCGTCAGCAGCTTGGAGCCGATCGGAACGTGGATGGTCCTCTCTCCGTTGATCAGCACCTCCACGTTGCCCTCGGCCACCAGCTTCGACTTGGCGCCCAGAATCACGAAGACCAGGGCCACCACGATAGCCGTGAAGAAAAATACGCCTAAGATAATTTCCAACATGGGATCACCTACATCCTTATAACTGTATGCCGGAGAAGGCCATGAAACCCAGTGCCATCAGACCCGCGGAGATGAAGGTGATGCCCAGGCCGCGCAGGCCCGCCGGAACGTCGCTGTACTTGAGCTTCTCGCGCACGCCGGCCATCGCAGTGATGGCGAGCGCCCAGCCGAAACCGCTGCCCACGCCATACACCACGCTCTCCGAGAAGTTATAATCACGTTCGATCATGAACAGCGAACCGGCCAGGATGGCACAGTTCACCGTAATCAGCGGCAGGAAAATACCCAAGGCGTTGTAAAGGGCCGGGAAGAACTTGTCGAGCACCATCTCCAGAATCTGGACCATGGCGGCGATCACGCCGATACAGGCCATCAGCGCGATGAAGCTGAGGTCGACGTCGCGCAGGCCGGCCCAGGACAAGGCACCTTCCTTGAGCAGATAGGTGTAGATCAGGTTGTTGGCCGGCACCGTCAGGGTCTGCACGATCACCACGGCGATGCCCAAGCCCACGGCCGTTTCGATCTTCTTCGACACCGCGATGAAGGTGCACATGCCCAGGAAGAACGACAGGGCCATGTTCTCGATGAAGACCGACTTGATGAACAGATTGATGTAGGCTTCCATCAGTGTGCCTCCCCGTGTGCGGTGGCGATCACGAAATCGGCCTTTTCCACCTGCTGGGTTTTCCAGGAGCGGATCGCCCAGATCAGGAGACCGATCAGGAAGAATGCACTGGGGGGCAGCAACAGCAGGCCATTCGGCACGTACCAGCCGCCATCCTTGACCAGGGGCAACACATCGATCCCCAGCAGTTTGCCGGAACCCAGCAGCTCACGGATGGTGGCGACGGTGACGAGGATCAGACTGTAACCCAGGCCATTGCCGATGCCGTCCAGGAAGCTCTCCCAGGGCGGATTCTTCATGGCATAGGCCTCGGCGCGCCCCATCACGATGCAGTTGGTGATGATGAGTCCGACGAACACCGACAACTGCTTGCTGATTTCATAGGCGAAAGCCTTGAGCAGCTGGTCGACCACGATCACCAGTGAGGCGATGATCACCATCTGCGCGATGATACGCACGCTGCTTGGAATGTGGTTGCGGATCAAAGCGATGCCCGCGCTGGAACAGGCGGTGACCGAGGTCAGCGCCAGACTCATGATCAAGGCCGTCGACAATTGTGAAGTGACGGCTAGGGCGGAACAGATGCCCAGCACTTGGAGGGTGATGGGGTTGTTGTCGACCAGCGGTTCGATGAGAACTTTCTTCGATTCTTCGTTCATGGGGATTAACCTCTTCCAGCTCTAACTTTCGCCAAATACGGTCCGAAGCCATCCTTGCCCATCCAATAGCGGATCAGGTTGCTGACGCCGCGGCTGGTCAGGGTCGCTCCGGCCAGCGCATCCACCTGGAATTCCGCGCCCGGCTTGCTGGGGTCCACGCCACCTTTGACCAGTCCCAAAGCCACTTCACCGATTTCGACGGTCTGGCCCTTCTCGGACAGGTTGCTTTCGTGCACCGCGGTCTTGGAGTAGTTGTAGACCTTCTTGCCCTTCCACAAAGCCTTCCATTTCGGATTCACCACTTCGCCGCCGAGTCCGGGTGTTTCCGCCTGATCGTAGAGGTTGAGGCCGATCACGGTTTCCCCATCCGCCTCCAGCGCCATGAATCCGTACATGGTGGACCACAGGCCGTAGCCGCTCACCGGCAGGATCACCGACTTGAGCTGGCCGTTCTCCTTCACCAGATACACCTTGGCGTACTTGGGCTTACGCTTGATGCCGGCGATGTCATCTTCCGGCGGGATCGCTTCGCTCAAGGCAGGATCCTTGGCCGCTTTGCGCTGGTCGTAGGTCTTGGGATCCACCGCATCGCTGTAGTCTCCGGAAGCAAGCTCCACGATCTTGGGTTCGATGTTCTTGAACGCCTCGTCGATGCCGGTACCGTCCACGAGCAAGCCGGCCACCTCGAGGATGTTGACTTTCTCATCCCTCGACTTGTTGGACTCCTGCAGCGGCTTGAGCGCCACGGCGGAACCGGACACCAGCACGGCTCCCACCAGACACAGTCCTACCGCAACGGCGACGGTTTTCTCGAAACTGTCGTTGGGCAGAGCCAGCACTCGCTCGGCATAGGCCCGGGCCTTTTCCTTCAGTGCGGCGAACTTGTCACCGCCCTGCACATTAGTCGAATTCACTGCGTTAGGCATGACGTTTGATCCTTCTTGCGATGTTCGCCTTGATGACCGCGTAGTCGATGAGGGGGGCGAAGATGTTGGAGAAAAGGATGGCCAACATGATGCCTTCGGGGAAGGCAGGATTGACCACGCGGATCAGCACCGTCATGAAGCCGATCAGCGCGCCGAAGATCCAGCGACCGAGGTTGGTATGCGCCGCACTGACCGGATCGGTCGCCATGAAACTCATGCCGAAGGCGAAGCCGCCCAGCGTCAAGTGCCAGTACCACGGCATGGCAAACATGGCGTTGGAATCGCTGCCGATGACGTTGAACAGCGTGGAGGTCGCGATCATGCCCACCATCACGCCCGCGATGATCCGCCAGGACGCGATCCGGGTGTAGACCAAAAACGCCGCGCCCAGCAAACAAGCCAGGGTCGAAGTTTCGCCCATGGAGCCGCGCTCGAAGCCGAAGAAGGTCTGGAACCAGCCGATGCCCGCCTCGCGGATCGCGTCGACTCCGCCCAGCGCACCCAACCCCAGCGCCGTGGCGCCGCTGAAACCGTCTACCGCGGTCCATACCATGTCGCCCGACATCGAAGCCGGATAGGCGAAATACAGAAATGCGCGACCAGTCAGCGCCGGGTTGAGGAAGTTCTTGCCAGTCCCGCCGAACACTTCCTTGCCCATGACCACACCGAAGGAAATGCCAATGGCCACCTGCCACAGCGGCGTGTTGGGTGGCATGGTCAAGGCGAACAGGATCGAGGACACGAAAAAACCCTCGTTGACGTCATGTTTGCGCACCACCGCGAACAGCACTTCCCACAGGCCACCGGCCACGATGGTCACGACGTAGATCGGAATGAAATACAGCGCGCCGTGGATCAGATCCGACAGCGGATTCCACGGATTGTGGCCGAACAGATTGATGATCGCGCCGCGCCAGCCCGGAGCCGATTCCATCCCGAGGGACGTCATCGCCAGATTGGCCTGGTAGCCGGTGTTGAACAACGCCATGAGCATACAGGGCAGCGCCGCAATCCAGACGTAGGTCATCACCCGCTTGAGGTCGACCGAGTCGCGCACGTGGGTCGCACCGCGGGTGACGTCGGCCGGGGTGTACAGAAAGGTATCCACCATCTCGTAGACGGGATACAGTTTTTCGAAGCGCCCGCCCTTGGCAAAGAGCGGATGGATCTTGTCGAGAAATTGCCTTACTGACATGAGACTTAGCCTTCCTTCTCAATCTGGGTGAGGTTCGAACGCAGAACCGGACCGAAATCGTGCTTGCCCGGATCGACGAAGGTGCACAGCGCCAGGTCTTCTTCGTCCAGTTCCAGGCAGCCGAGCGCCTGGGCCATGTCGGTGTCGCCCACCAGCAGCGAACGCACCAACTGGGTCGGCAGAATGTCCAGCGGCATCACGTCCTCATACACGCCGACCGGCACGATCGCACGCGGGCTGCCATGAGTGGAAGTCGTGAACGGGAACTTGCGGCCCCGCTCTTTCGGCAGGCTCGCCAGGGTCACATTGAGGAAGGAATACTTCGATGCGCTCGGCAGGATCCAGCCCATGAGCTCGCGGGCCCGACCTTCCTCGACCACGCTGACCTGATTGTGATAACGCCCGAGGTAGCAGCCCCAGGCGGTCGCCTCACGGCCATACAGGACGGAGCCGGAAATCACCCGCAATTCCTTGTCGGCCACCGTCTGACCCGCGGTGAGATCGCACAGACAGGCGCCGAGCCGGGTACGCAGCAGACGCGGCCGGGCCACGCCCGGACCGGCCAGGGACACGATGCGCTCGACGTCGATGCAACCGGTGGTGAACAGTGCGCCGATCGCGATCACGGACTGGTAGTCCAGATACCAGACGCACTTGGACGGGCCGACCGGGTCCAGATGATGGATATGGGTCCCTGCCAGGCCGGCGGGATGCGGCCCGTCGAATTCCGCCACCTCGACCTTCCCGTCATCGATGGACGGCACGGCCTGAGCCGGTGCCTTGCAGAGATAAACCTTTCCTTCGGTCAGTTTCGAAATGACGGCGAGGCCGTTCCTGAAATCTTCGGCACGCCCCTGAATCACGACGTCCGGTCGCGCCGCCAGCGGGTTGGTGTCGATCGCGGTCACGAAGATTGAATGCGGCCTGGTGTCCGGATTCGGCACTTTGCTATAGGGACGGGTCCGCAGGAAAGTCCACAGGCCCGAGGCCAGCAGATTCTCTCTCACCTGAGTTTCGCTCAGGCCGGCCAGTTCGGCCGCCTTGTAGGAAGCGAAAGTGACCTCGTCCTTGCCGTCCAGTTCGATCACCACCGACTGGAGTACGCGCCGCTCGCCGCGGTTGATCGCCTTCACCACGCCGGCACCCGGGGACGTGAAGCTCACCCCCGGATTCTGCTTGTCGGTGAAGAGCACACTCCCCAGTTTGACGCGATCACCCTCGGCGACCTGCATCGTTGGCTTGAGACCGACGAAATCCGGCCCGATCAGAGCCACGGATTTCACGGCTCCGCCGTCGGCATGGATCACCTGTTCGGGCGCTCCCGTTATGGGCAGGTCTAAGCCTTTCTTCAGTTTGATTACCATAGTGAAGCCCACTTTCCAGACAAAAATCGGCCGCGCCAACCCCTCGCATGCCTGTCGACGATCCGTGGAGACACCGAGGGGAAAGCCGTGGAAGCTGTGCAGGGTGTTTTGTTACGGAGGGACTACGTCTTCGCGCGCGAGGAAACCTTCCCGCGACCCGACCGGGCGCAGCGACGCATCCTTAGGAGAACCCTGGACCCACGAAAAACAAAGCGATTGAAGTATTAGATCACAAAACCAACGAGGCAACAATTGAAGCCGCCGCGCCGCATTTGTGCACGAGAAGCGACAAATTGGGGCGTCGCCGGCAAACGTGGGGAAGGGGAGAGACAAAAAAGCCGGGCCCGAAAACGAGCCCGGAAACACCATCCCAGAGGATAAAACTTGAGGAAAACATCGGCTGTAACTTCAGTTCGTCACTTCCGTGACGACCTTGGTACACATCGTAATGGAATCCCCCCTGGCCTGCCTTGATGTACGTCAAGTTTTCATCAACTCCGGTACCTTTTCGCGCTTCCGGCGGCACATCAATTCTTATGATCCTCCGCAGCGGGCTGCAAAACGATGCACCACAACCGTCCACGACGGACATCGTGCACTCCTAGGAAAGACCGCATTTCCTCCAACGGACACGACACTGCCCGCACACAAAATGCATGCAGGCAGAGCAAGCCACAGCTTATCATTGCTCTTGGCCGGGCAGGCAGCGTCATCGAGCATGCGTCTGTCACGGAGGGCTGTATGTCATCCACTAGAGTTCCGGGGGAGCAGGCATACGCGAGCGTCACGCCGGTTCCATCCGCTCAAGGCACAAACCCGTCCATCCTGAAACCGTTCCGCCCTTTCGCCATGGACCTTCTCGTCAAATTGATCAAAATCCTGCTCCTGCTGGTCTGCGCCGCGCTCGCCTTCGGCTGGGGCGTCTGCGGCATTCTGGGACTGGCGGCGGTCGGCAATCCGAACGGCGGCCTGTCCTGGGAAATTCTTCCGCTGGCCTTGGCAGGCTTCGCGCTGATGGCATTGTTCGGCTGGTTCGCCTGGAAGCTCAAACGCTCTTTGAGCCCTACCACGGGCAGGCCACCATGATCCGGGACGCAGCCCTGGCACACGCCGTCCACGCCATTCTGGAGGCGCTGGGCATGGCGATCGGCGCCCGCCATTACTTTTTCCTCCGCCGGAAAAACGGCCTGGTTTCCACCCTGTCCAACCCCGCTTATACCGTACTCGTGGGCTGCCTGCTGGGTGCGGCGATCGGCAACAAGGCGGTGTTCTGGCTGGACATGCCGCATCTGTGGGCGGCGCACGGCGGGATCCTGGGTTTTTTCCACGGCGGCCAATCCATGGTCGGCGGCCTGCTGGGCGGGCTGATGGGGGTGGAGATCGCCAAGAGACTTGCGGGTCTACGACAGTCCACAGGCGATCTGTTCGTGTTTCCAATCCTGCAGGGACTCATGATCGGCCGGCTCGGCTGCTTCCTGGCCGGCCGTCACGATGATACCTACGGCCTCCCTACCCGGCTTCCCTGGGGTATCGACTTCGGCGACGGCATCGCCCGCCATCCGACCCAACTCTACGAAATCCTGTTCGCCGCCCTGCTCTGGGCCGCATTACGCAGGCAACAAGCCCGCTGCGCCGCCGAGCCGGGCCTGCTGTTCAAGCTGATGCTGAGCGCCTATCTGTTGTGGCGGCTGGGCGTCGACCGTTTGAAGCCCGTGCCCTACCCCTATCCGCCGGGGCTGTCGGGCATCCAGTGGGTCTGCCTGCTGGCGCTCGTGGTCTACGCACCGCTGACGCTGCGTCAATGGAGGCGCCTGGCATGAGCCGCAAGACCCGCCCGTATCTGTTTTACGACACCACGGCCTCGGTCTGCTCGACCTGCCTCGCGCGGGTGGAGGCGAAAATCCTCATAAAGGGCGGACGGGTGTTCATGGAAAAGTGGTGCCCGGAGCACGGCTTCGAGCGCACCTTGATGGCGGATGACGCCGACTACTACCGCCAGTGCCGCGAGCAATGGATCAAGCCGCCGGAATTGCCGCGCCGTTTCGCCACCCCCATGGCGCGCGGCTGCCCGTGGGACTGCGGGCTATGTCCGGACCACATGCAGCATTCCTGCGTCACCGTGCTGGAGGTCACCGGCCACTGCAACCTGCGGTGTCCGGTCTGCTATGCCGGCTCGGGCCCGGACAACCCGAGCTACCGCAGCCTGGACGAAATCGGCCGCATGCTCGACACGATAGTCGAGGCCGAGGGCGCGCCGGACGTGGTGCAGATTTCCGGCGGCGAGCCGACCCTGCATCCGCGGTTCTTCGACATTCTGAAGGAGGCGCGGCGGCGGCCCATCCGCCATCTGATGGTCAACACCAACGGCATCGTCCTGGCACGCGATCCGGATTTCGCCCGACGGCTGGCTGAATTCGGGCCGGGACTGGAGGTCTATCTCCAATTCGACTCACTGGACGACGCGGTGCTGCGCCAGCTGCGCGGCGCCGATCTGGCGCGCATCCACGAACAGGCATTGGAGCACCTGAATGCCGCCGGTATCTCCACCAGCCTGGTCGCCACCTTGCGCAGGGGCCTGAACGACGGCGAGATCGGCGCACTGGTCCGTCATGCCCTGAACTGGTCCTGTGTGCGCGGCATCACCTTCCAACCGATCGAAGACGCCGGGCGCAACGAGGGCTTCGACGCCGCCCGCCACCGCCTCACCGTGAGCGAAATCCGCCGCGCCATCGCCGAGCAGTCCGGGCTGTTCGCATTGGAAGACGTGGTCCCCGTCCCCTGCAATCCGGACACTTTGGCGATGGCCTACGCCCTCAAGCTGGACGGCCAGACCCTGCCGCTCACCCGCTACCTGGACCGGGAACTCCTGGTCGGCGGCGCTTCCAACACCATCGCCTTCGAGCGCGATCCGCGGCTCACGGACACCCTGGTGCAACTGTTCTCCACCGCCCACGGCCCGGAACAGCGCGCCCGCTGCCTATCCGAACTGCTTTGCTGCCTGCCGCGCGTCGAAGCGCCAGCGGCGCTGGACTACCGCAACGTGTTCCGCGTACTCGTCGTACAATTCATGGACGCCGCCAACCTGGATCTGCGGGCTCTCAAGAAGTCTTGCGTCCACATCGTCCAGCCGAACGGCCAGATGGTCCCGTTCGAAGCGTTCAACCTCTTCTACCGCAAGGAATAAACCATTCCATCCCGACCCGCGGCCTTGGCCGCCTTGAAGCTTCCCCGGAAAACCAGCCCGGTCCCCGAATGTGAACCAGCCCATGATGCTCTATCGTCTCTCGAAGCCCCTCATCTGCGGAACCTTGCTGTCGGCGGTTCCCATGGTTCTGGCCGACCCCACGCCGCCCTCGCCGCCTGCCACCCCATTTCCAGTCTTTCCCGAGCCCCCCTTCATCCCGTCGGCGGCATCGAGTCAGCGCAACGAGCATCGGCCGTTTCAAAAGACGATCCGATTTACGATCGGCAACGAGGAAAAAGAGGGGTACGCGGAAATCCCGGTCGCCGGGCGGCAACGCCTGGTGATCGAGCACGTTTCGGCCCTGGTGCAAGGCCCCGCCGGGCAGAAGTACTTCGCATCCCTGCGGACGACCATCCAGCGTAACGAAACGGCGTGGCACTATTTAGTCCTGTCTCAGCAATACGCCGGAGCCGGCGTCGATGTTTACGCGGCTAGCCAGCCGATACGGGCCTATGCAGACCCCGACGAGTTTCCGATCCGGTTTTCGGTGAGCCGCGGCCTTGACGACACCGGGACAGTGTCCGTCGATGCCACGATTTCCGGCTACCTGGTCGACCGATGACATCGGCGTCTTGCCTTGGGCTGTTGATCTGGCAATGACCATTAGGTAGTGGTAAGGCCATAATCAAAGAAGCCGGTTGAACAATTGGCGGAAAACCGGCTGCCCCTCCCGCAATTCGTTTGGACACGTCGTGGGGTAAACAGACATGTCAGAGAAAAGAGCGGGAAATGCTGAATGAGACAGAGGTTAGGAGGATGCGCTGGAAGGAGCGCGTGGCGTGACTGGAAGCGCGCCCGGCACGGCGGCCGAAGTCGAGCGCTGGCCGGTCGGGCGTAAGAAGCAAGTCGTGCTGCGCCTGCTGCGCGGTGAATCGGTCGATGCCCTGTCGCGCGAGCTGGCGATGCCGATCGTCCGGCTGGAACAGCGGTTAATCGTGCGCTGGCCGGCATCGATGCCGGTCTCGAGGAACGCGAGAGGCGCGGTTCGATGAGGCCGATCGGCGCATCGGCAAACTGGTGAAGGAAGTCGATATTCTGCGCAAGGAAAGGGAGGCGCGCCGCCCTTTGGGCTGGAGGAGGTCGTCGCGATGGGCCTGACGGCCTCGCAAGGCACCGGCAAACGCTAGGGTCTGGAACGGGTTTGCCGGGTGTGGAGTTCCCGCGTTCGACGAGCTACGCCCCGCGGTCCGGGGAAGCATCCAAAGGTGGGGCCCGCTGCATCCGGTTCGGCGCGGGCTGAAGCCGGAGGTTTCCGATGCCGACCTGTTGGCGGCCATGCGTGCCGATCTGGCCGCCTCCCCGTTCCTCGGCGAGGGCCATCGCAAGGTATGGGGCGGGCACGTCCTTTCGGGCATTCGGGTGGCCAAGGATCGGGTCTTGCGCCTGATGCGTGAAAATGCCTTGCAGTCGCCGCATCGTGTGCAGCAGGGACTGCCCGTGCTGCACGATGGCTCAGACCAAAGCGCGCGGAGACCGCGCCTTCGAGCAGCAAAGGCGCGGCCAGTCCCGGGAGAGGACTTATACGGTCAGTCCCGAAGCCTGGAGAACACGTATTGGCTCTCTTTCTGCGCAGCGTGACAGCCGAAACAACCCTGCCCGCCGTCAGTGACCAGACGCTTGTCCGGCTTGCCTTCACCGAATCCTTCATAACCCCAACCGCCGGTAGCGGAAAAACGCTTGGCATCGCGCTCCATCACTCCGATCAGCTTGCGTTTGCCTTCCACCAGTGCATGGTTGTCCTCCTGATAGTCGAACAGGTCGAATACCAACACCGCTCCGTCCGGGTAGTTGCCGCCCCTCAGTCCCTGGATGGCTTCTGCATTGGCGTAAACGTGGTGGATCCCGCCGAAGGGATTTTCCAGCGGGTGTCCCGGCTGGATCACCATGGATTTGACGTGGTACCAACTGCGAAACCCATCGGGGTATTTCACCTTGGTCTCGGCTGCGCCGAGCACGCCGGAAACGACCAGGAGCCCCACGAGTAAAAACGATGGCTTGTTCATCTCCACCTCCTCTGCTGAATTGTTTCGCATCGAAATCATATGCCTGACCGCACCACCCGTCAAGGATTCCGCTGCCGGCGGACGTCATGATGACACCCCCCAAAAAAAAACGACGATCGAAGACGACCTCCAAGTGCGCGACACCATGGACAACGCGAAGGAACATGTCGGGCCGAACACGAGGGCGCGACGGAAAATGCGCCCTCTGGGCCGCAGGAGAGTTATTTCAGCCTGGAGTAATAATCGGCCAATTGCCGAATCTCGGCGTCGCTGAGTTTTCCGGCGATCAGCCGCATGCGGCTGTAGATGTCGTTGGCCCTCTGGCCACTCTTGTAGGCCAGGAGGGTCGCTTCGAGATAGGCCGCGCTCTGGCCGGCGAGGCGGGGGGTGTCGACCTTTTCGCCCTGCCCGGCCCCGCCGTGGCAACTGGAACAGGGGGGCTCCATGCGCCGGCCTTCCCCGCGCCCGGCGATGCCGGTGGCATCCGTGGCTCCGCCGGCACCACGCATCGGCGCCTGTTGGCCGTACCAGGCGGCCAGGTCGGCCATGTCCTGATCGCGCAAGGCCGATGCCATGGCATTCATGATCGTGGTCGGGTCCCGCCGGTTTCCGTTCTTGTAGTCCTGCAGTTGCCGGTACAGATAGGTCGGCAGCTGGCCATTCAGGCGGGGATTGGTACCTGTGCCGTCGTGGCAGCCGGCGCAAGGGGCGGATAGCGCCTTGCCACGCCCGGCATCACCCTTCTCGACGAAGTCGAGTGTCGCCGGCGTCCACGCGACCTGGGTGGAAGGAGCCGCATCGACGCCGGCCACAAACATCATGCCAGTCGCCACGAGCAGGATGGTATTCATCTTCAATACCCCCAGGCGGTCGGACTATGGGTTTTCAGCAGGAAAAACTGGAGGATGGGATAACCGTAGCTCAACACCATCAGCACCAGGATCAGACGGTTCCACAGGGCGAATCCATTAAGCCATGCCGGCGCCCCGTGATGGGAGTCGTCCGGCGCATCCTCCCTGGCGTCGACCTTCTCACCGGCAGTCTGGGTCTTGTACAGCAGATAGACGAACAGACAGGCAGAGCCCAGCAGGATGGACCCACCGGCGATCATGGCCAGTTCATACGGCTCCCAGGAAAGCGTCAGTACGCTGTTGTACTGGACTGCCGAAATCCGCCGCGGCTGCCCCAAAAGGCCCAGGATATGCCAGGGCGTGGTCATGATGACCATGCCGATGAACCAGCCCCACAGCTGCACCAGAGCCAGATCGCCGGAATACAGTCTGCGTCCGCACAGCTCTGGCCACAGCTTATAGGCGACGGCGAGATACATGGTGATCACGGTGCCGGCGAAGATCAGGTGGAAATGGCCCGGCACCCAAGCAGTGTTGTGCACCATGGCGTTCATGGCATAGCTGGCGTTGACGATACCGCCGAAGCCCCCGAGCACCAGCATGAGCAGAGACAGAATCGCCGCCAGCACCATCGGGTTCTTCCACGGCAGCGCGCCGATCCAGCCGAACAGCCCGGCACCGCCCCGCTTGCGTCCGGCCATCTCCAGCGAGGCGATGACGGTGAAGCCGGTCAGCAGGGTGGGAATGGCGACGGCGAAGGTGCCGACCATGTGCAGGAATTTCCAGCCCGCCCCCTGCTCGGGATCCATATAGAGATGGTGGAAGCCGATGGGCAGGCCGAGCACCAGGATCAGCACGAACGCCGTGCGCGCCAGCAGATCGCTGAACAGCTTGCCGCCGGCAGCCTGCGGCACGTAGCAGTACAGAGCGATGTAGGCCGGGATCAGCCAGAAGTAGACGATGGGGTGCAGGGTCCAGGCGAACAGGGTACGGGCCAGGCCCACATCGATGGTGTCGGTCAACCCGAGCGCCCATGGCAACAACTGGAACACCGACTCCAGAGCCACGCCGGCACTGGTCCACAGCCACAGCAGAGCATTGGCGGCGGTGGCGAACATCGGCAACGGCACGGTTTCACCGGGACGATCCCTTTTCCATTGGGCGAACATCACCAGCATGATCACACACCAGAACCACGACCCCACCACCAGCAGGGTCGCCCCGAGATAGAAGAAGACGTTGGCCTGGATGGGAGGGTAAAAGGTGTACAGGACCGAGGCCTTGCCCAACAGCAGGGGGATCGCCGCCAAAGCCACTCCGACCAGGCAGACCCCGTAGCCGGCCCAGGCCAGCGGCGGATTCCACAGCGGCCGCCGGAGACTACGCGCCGCCGTGTGATAGCCGAAGCCCATGATGAAAAAGGTCGTCAGCACGAAGGCCATCAGCACCCCATGGGTGCTGACCGAGGCGAAGTAGGCGGCGGGCGACTGGAGAAAGGCGAACAGTCCGCTGCGCTCCAGAACCTGGTACATGCCGAAGAAACAGGCCAGGCCGAACGCCCCGAAGGCCACCCAGAAGTTGAAAAGTGTGAGGCGGTTCACGGTTGCATCGTTCATGGCTGCTTTCCTCCGGTCGCGGGCTCACGCCAGTTCTCCTGGGCGATGACGGTCACCTTGCTCCACATGTGGTCGTGGCCCAGGCCGCAGTATTCGTTGCAGAGCATGGGATATTCCCCTGGCTTGGGGAAAACGCTGACCACCTCGGAGACGTACCCCGGCACGATCATGGTGCTCATGTTGGTCATGGGGATGTGGGCACCGTGCAGTACATCCATGCTGGCCATGCGGAAAACGATCCGGCGACCGGCCGGCACCTCGATCTCGCGGGGATAGAAGCCGTAGCGGCCGACCACCAGCCGGACCTGGAGGGAGCCGTCGGCAAGCGGCGTGGGCTGCACGCCCAGCTTGTCCTCGGCGAACTCCTGGCTCAGATGCAGGCTGGCGGAATCGATGGTTTCGACATGGCTGGGGGGATGGAGTCCCTGGCTGACCGCAGTGACGACGATCGCGCCGACGAACAGGCCGATCATGGCGAGGGACACTGACAGCCACTTCCTTTCCAGTTCATCGATCTCCAGCCGGGACATTCCTCCTCCCAGCCCGGCCATTTTTTCTCGGAACCATTGCTTGTCTGGAAAACGGATTCGCATAACCTTTTCCTCTCATTCGTCGCTGACGCGCCGGTTTCGCGCTGCGGCAGGGCGCGATGTCCCCCCGCCGGGTCGTTCTCGGGATCACTGACCCAACTGGCCGCGGGGCAGGAACACCCCGAAATAGAGGAACAACCAGGCCGCGGTCATCCCCAGCGCCACCAGGCAAAGCAATACCCAGGTGCCCCGCGGCGCTTCTTCATGTGCGGAATCGTGTTCGTGTTCTACCGACATAGTGCCTCCCAAACGTCGTAAAACCGCGCTGACAAACTCCCCCCGAATTTCCGACCGCTAGCCGGCCTCGGCCGCGAACTGCGGGGCCCGGCGCGTCTCACCCACGCCGATGGTGAGGAGATCCCACACCAGCAGCAGAGCGCCAGCCAGCGTCACCACACCGAACACCAGGCGCCAAGCCATGGCCTGCTGGAACCAGGGATGCATCTGACCGGCGAAATAGCCCCGCCAGGTCGAGCCCTCCATCGCCCGTTCGATGAACGACTGTTCGTAGCCGGCGATCAACAGCGCCACGGTCATTCCGATCACGCCGAGATTGATCAGGGCGAGCGCCCCTTTCCACTTCCAGCCTTCTCCGGCCAGGCCGCTGCCCAGCCAGATGTTGCCCCGCCAAGTTTGCATCGCAATGTAGAAGAAAGCGATGTTGATGGTGGCATAGGCGCCGAAGAAGGCCAGGTGACCGTGCGACGCCGTCCATTGGGTGCCGTGGGTGTACAGATTGATCTGCGGCAGGGTGTGCATGAAGCCCCAGACGCCGGCACCGAGAAAATTGCCGAAGGTATGGGCGATGATCCACGCCAGCGCCGGATGGTTACCGTTCCTGAGCTTGCGGACGCCGGCATCGTAGACCGAATGCACTACCATGGCGACCAGAGGGATCGGCTCCAGCGCCGAGAAGAACCCCCCGATCGAGAACCAGTAATCCGGGGTACCGATCCAGAAATAATGATGGCCAAGGCCGAGGATGCCCGAGCCGAACATCAGCGCCACCTCGATGTACAGCCAGGTTTCCACGATCCGCCGCCGCACGCCGAGCACATGCATCAAACTCCAGGCCATGATGCAACCGACCAGGACCTCCCAGGTCGCCTCCACCCACAGGTGGATGACCCACCACCACCAGTACTGGTCCGCCGTGATGTTGGTCAGATAGAACATGCCGGCGCAATAGAGCCCGGCCAGAGCCACCAGATCCAGGGTCAGCACGCCGGCGATGCCGGACCAGCGGCCTCTCGAGAAAGTGGCAGCGACGTTGTAGAAAAACACGCCCAGCACGGCGACGATCCCGAAGTCGGCCCAGCGCGGGGCTTCGAGATATTCGCGGCCTTCGTTCACGAACCAGCGGGTGAGGTCGTTGCCGGGACCGGTCTGAACCCACAGGTAGACCAACACCACGACGGCAACCGCCACCGTCAGCACCCAGAACGCCAGGTTGCCCACGGCCAGCCCGACGACGCGGGTACCGCTCTCCTCCTCCAGCAGCCAGTACACCGCGCCGACGAAACCGTACAGCATCCATACCACCATGGCGTCGATGTGCACCATACGGTTGACGTTGAAATCGAGCACGTTGTAGAGAAAATCCGGCCGAACGAACTGGATCGCGGCCAGCAGACCGAACAGCATCTGAACCAGGAATAGCACGAGAGCGACGCTGAAATACTTGACCGCCAGTTGCTGCCCCCCGTTCAGATTGGCGCCATCGATGATTCCGGTGCGCATGCTCAATCCTCCTGGTGACCGATGGTCTTGAAATTGGTGGGAAAGCCGTTGGTATCGATGGCCGACATCCATTTCAGGAAGGCGACGATGGCGTGCGCTTCGGCGTCGGTGATTCCGAGTCTTGGCATCTTGCGCCCCGAACTGAAGGTGACGGCGTTCTTCTCGGGATCCAGCAGGAAGGCCAGCATCCTGGCTTCGCGCTCCTCCACGCTGCCCCAGTCGGGATCGAGCCAGGCCTTGGTGAGATCGGGAGCGTAATAAGCACCGTTGCCGAGCAGGGTGTGGCAGTTCATGCAGTTCTTGGCCTGCACCGTCTTCTTGCCCTGGGTAACCAAGGCCGCCGCTTCATCCTCGCTCAGCGACCGGCCGAACAGCGGTTCGTCGCCACCGAATACCGGGCGGTAGCGGTTCAGGATTTAATCGAAGCGGTAGTCGATGGACCGGTTGATGACGCTGTAGGACTGCACCCGGCTGCCGCCGACCGCAGTCTTCGACAGCGTGTCGAAGGTCAGGATGACGAGGATGACGAAAGAACCGGCAGTGACCCAGATCGCAACCTTTTTCCAAAAGCTCTCGGAAGCCCAGACAGGCGGTGAGGCACCCATGCCAACTCCCCCTTGCGTTTGTTCTCGTTGTAAAAACGGCATCATCATCGACGACGAGGATCAGTCCCCTGGCGGCGCCCTGGAATTTCTTTCGAGACGATGGCTGGCGACGCACAAATGCCAGATACCGTGAGGAGCCAGCAGGTAACCGACCAGCATCAGAACCACCACTCCCTGCCACGCGCCGTTGAGATGGGCTGCCCGCGTCAGCAGCAGCATGGCAGCGGCCGATGCCGCATAACACATGTAGGCTCCCACCAGCCACAGCCGCCGATTCTTCAAGCGCGCCCAGGCGAACAGTCCCGCGTATCCGGCCCCTCCCAAGACCGTCGCCGCGGCGGTCGCGAACACCCGTTGGAAATCCTCCGGAGCGACGGGTTCGATCACGAAGCCACCGCCATCGCCGGCTGAGCCAGACCGGCCGGAACACTACGGTACAAGGCGGCTATCAAATCGGTCTGCGTCACCAACCCGACCAGCTTGCGGCGCTCATCGACGATGGGCACCTGGTGAATGCCATGCTCGCTGAGCAGCCGGGCCAGTTCAACGATAGACGCGTCGTGCCGGGCGGTGATGGCGGGCGCGGTCATGATCTGCCCGACGACCTCCGGCTTCGTCGAGGTCACCCGAGGCGAGGGAAGCAGAAGGGCCTTCAGCCGGGCTTTGAGGCTGCCGAAACCGTCGGCAGGGGCGTGGCGGAAGAAGTCCTTGAACGTGACGATGCCGATGACATGCCTTCCCCGGTCCACCACCGGCAAGGCCCGGATGCCATGAAGCTGCATCCGTCGCCAGACCGACTCCAGATCGTCGCCGAACTCAGCGGTCAGCGGCTCGGGGGTCATGATGCCGGCGCATGTGGTCTTGCCGAAGGTACGGCGGAACGCCCGACTGGCGGCGAAGTGGTAGATGTCGCTCAGTTCGTCGGCGCTGACATCGACGAAAACTCCGACGTCCTGCAGGGCCGCGTGAAAGTCCTCGGCTTGAATGCCGATGCGTTCCAGAGGGCTGGGCGGATGCGGCTCGGTATTGGGAGCGGGCCTGGCGGCATGCACCCAGCGGTCGTAAAACCGGGAGGCCACCAGCATGACCGCGACGTTCAGCGCCAGCGGCGTCAGCAGAAACTGGAACCCCAGCGCCCGGATACCGGCATCCCCGAGCACCGGGATCAGGGCCGACGCACCGCCCGGAGGATGCAGACAGCGCGCGAGTTGCATGGCGAAGATGGCCAATCCCACCGCCAGAGCCGCCGCCGGCCATGTATCCGGAACCCAGCGGGCGCACAGGATGCCGATCAGGCCGGAAATCAGATGGCCGCCCACCACGGACCAGGGCCGCGCCATGGGACTGTGCGGCACTACGAACAGGATCACCGCCGAAGCGCCCATCGATGCCACCAGGGTCTTCAATCCGCCGCCCTCGATGAACCGGCTGCTGATCAGACCCAGCAGGAAAATCGCCAAGCCGGCCGCCAAGGCGGACCGAAACTGCTCCGCCAGGCCGGTCGGCAAGGGCTCGGGCCGCCATCCAAGAGGAAACTTCAAGCGTTTGATTTGCATCGAAATCCCTAAGGCTGAACCTAAGCCGATGAGTCCGGCCGGGCCGCAGGGCATTTCCGCAAACACGAGAAAGCCCGCGGCATAATATGCATTACAGGTGCATCTTATTGCACGGCACACACCTGTCAAGCCATTCAGGAACGGATCGCGGAGAAATCCACGACCCGCGTTTCTCAAGCCGGATAGATCAGCAGTTCCTGGCCGGGCTTGAGGCGGCTGTTGGGCGCCAAGCCATTCCAGCCGGCCAGGACGGTTTCGGAAACGCCGACACGCTTGGCGATGACAGCGAGCGTTTCCCCCTTCTTCACCACGACGGTCTTGGCCGACACCAGCTCCGCTCCCTCCAGACTGGAGGCCATCGCCTGGGCGTTTTTCAGCGGCAGCATCAGGCCGTATTTGCGCTGCGGCGCGTCATGAATGGATTTCAGCGCCGGGTTCAGCAGCTTGAACAAGGGTTCGGGCAGACCGGCGGCGCTGCCGACATCGGCGGGACGGATCCCCGCATCGATCTCCACTCGCGCCAGAACCGGCGTGCCCGGTACCGGTTCGAGTTCGAGCCCGTAGCGGTCGGCACCTGCAAGGATGCGTGAGAGGGCGAGTATTTTCGGCACGTAACCCCGGGTCTCGGGCGGCAAGGGCAAACTCCAGAAATCGGTACCCCGGCCAGCCGCCCGGTTGTTCGCGATCGCCTGCTGGACCGCCCCCTCCCCTGCGTTGTAAGCGGCCAGGGCCAGCAGCCAGTCGCCCTGGAAACGGTCGTGCAGATGCTGCAGATAAGCCAGGGCGGCACCGGTGGAAACATGTATGTCATAGCGGCCATCGTAGTCCGCCGCCATCTCCACACCGAAGCGCTGCCCCGTGGCGGGAATCAACTGCCAAAGACCGGCGGCCGTTTTCGCCGAAAGCGCGCTCGGATCGCAGGCGCTCTCTACCAAGGGCACCAGCACCAGATCCAGCGGCAGTCCCCGGCGCTCGATCTCGCCGACCAGATAATGCAGAAACGGCTCCGCCCGTTTGGCCAGACCGCGAACCCGCGCCGGCCGGGCCCGGAAACCCGCCACTTCCGCCTCCACCGATGGATGGTTCCAGCGGGTCAATTCCAGACGCTCCCGGAGGTAATGCCACAAACCGTTCTTGTGGTGTTTGGGCGGCCCCACGGGAATCACCCGGATTCCCCTGCCCGACAAGCGCCGGGCCGGCTCGGGTACCCCGCTCGCCGGTCCCGTCGCCATCTGCACCGGAACGGCGGGGGACTCCAGCGACCTGAAATAATCCGCCAGCAGGGTCTCGATTAGATCCCCATCGGCGGAGGAATTCAGGCGCGGAATCCGGTCGTCGCCGGCATCAGCCTCCCCGGTTTCACCTGCATCATCCAACATGGCCAGCCGAAGCGGCGCTTCGGCGCAGCCGGCAAGCAGCGAGAGCAGCACGGCGGCCGTCGTGAATCGTGGCAAGCTCATTTCCAGCGGTCCTGTTGTAGTCTGGACGAGATTCGGCACCCCTTAATGTATAGCAGCGAACCGCCGCCTCTTCAAAACTTCCAGGACACGGATTCTTGTTGAGATCGACCCGGCCATGCCATCATCCGCCCGGCGTGCCCGCCCAGACACCGTGCGGGACGGGCGCCGCAGTTCACCATCATCCAAGTGGAGGAGAACGAACATGCCTAGAAGAACGATGGGCCTGGCCCTGTATTCAGCCCTTGGCGCCCTGCTCTGCGGCTATGCGCAGGCCAGCGAAGATCTCGCCAAGGCCAAAAACTGTGTCATGTGCCATTCGGTGGACAAAAAGATCCTGGGGCCGGCATTCAAGGACGTCGCCCAGAAATACGCCGGCCAGCAAGGCGCCGATGTCAAGCTCGCCGAGAAGGTGATGAAGGGAGGCTCCGGCGTCTGGGGTACCATGGTGATGCCGCCCAACCCTCAGGTCAGCGAAGCGGAAGCGAAACAGCTGGTGCAGTGGATTCTGAGCCTGAAATAGGGTGAACCGGCTCGACGAAAACCGGCATCCTTCGAGGTGTGCAACGAGTCGAACCCGGTAAATCCCCCGACGAGACGGGGGATTTACCTCGACTCACCAAACCCTGTGTCCGGTTTCCGAGGCGCACCGCCGCCAGCCCGGGTTTTCGCCGGAGTGACGGGTCGAGCCTTTCCCCCACGGATCACGTCGGGACCCTGCCTGAGCCGAGTTGACTTCATATCCATCAGCCTCCGCTACCTCGAACGACCCGAAGCAACCGGCGTGATCATCGGGTCTTCACAAACGTTGCACTGAGCAAGTCGGCAGCACTGGTTTCTTTCAATACGGCGACGTCGCCAGGCTTTACGTCGGGGATCGTTTGCTCGGCGATTTCGGTCGAGATGTCCGGATCGCATATGCCGGATTTGATTTGCAGTATGCCGCGGCGATAGAGCTCCCTGGCGTCGAAAACAACCTGTCTCGTTCTGGCTTGTCCAAGGTCGAGTTCGCATTCGGCGAACGCCGCTCCGTCGGCGTGCCGGAATTCCACCAGCAGGCCCTGCCGGCTCTTTGCGTCGCCGGCCGTCATGAGCTTCAGGGTTTCGTTTGGTATTTTCACGGTGAGGGAAACCTCGATCTGGTCTTTCTTGGCGGACCACCAAGTTCGCTTCACCGTCAGTGCCATCCCGTCCTGCTTCCGCTTGGCCACGGTCACGAGGGGCTGCGCCTGTGGTTGGGGCGTAGGCGTGGTCAGGGGAGTCGTGGCGCTGGCGACGGCGTCATGAGCCAATGACTCCGCTCGCAAAGCGCTTACCACGGCGAGCAGTGCCGCCGCGGCGCTCAACGCTATCCACGAGCGGCTGATACGGATGGATGGTGACATTGATTCATCTCTTCGTCGTAGGTTTATGGAACATGCCGAAATCCCGGCTCACGATCGTCGCCAGCCATGAACCGCTACACAGGCCCAGGCTGCAAGGAAAGCCATGCCGCCGACGGGCGTGATCAGGCCCAGCCAGCGGATGCCGGAAATGGCCAGCAGATACAGACTGCCGGAAAACAGGACGATGCCACCGAGCATCAGCCATGCCGCCCAGACCAACGGCCGGCACTGGGGAGCCTGCCGCATCAGGAGGGTGACCAGACCCAGCCCAAGCGCATGCCAGAAATGGTACTGCACGCCGGTCTGGTAAACCGCCAGCATAGCCGGCGCGATTGCGTTCCTGAGGCCGTGCGCGCCGAAAGCGCCCATGGCCACCCCGGTGAAACCGGCGATACCCGTCATCACGAGCCAGCCGTTGGTTCCGCTCTTTCCCATTCCATCTCCTAATGTGTCCCAAGCCTTGGCGACAATTGCGCCCTGCTGCAAAATGGTTCAGGCTACACTTTTCCCGAGTTTAGCGCCTTAAGACCTTTTCGCGTATCCCATGCCATGATCAGACACCTCGCTTCCGGATTCCTCGCCGTATTTTTCGCCGCCTCGGCCAGCGCCAATCCTGCCCCGGACTGCCGATTGAGCCGGTATCAGGACGGAGCTCCCCTGAATATCGCCGGTTTCAAGGGCAAAGTGACCTACGTCGACTTCTGGGCGTCCTGGTGCGGCCCTTGTCTGCAATCGTTCCCGTTCATGGCCGAAACCTACAAGGACTTCAAACCCAAGGGTTTCGAACTGATCGCGGTCAACCTCGACGAGGAGCGGGAGGGCGCGGACGCGTTCCTGGCGAAACAGCACGCCGACTTCACCATCGCCTCCGACCCGGCGGGCGATTGTCCCCGACAGTACGACGTCCAGGCGATGCCGTCATCGTTCCTCATCGACCGTAAGGGCAACATTCGCCATGTCCACCTGGGGTTCCGGGAAAAGGACAAGGCGGAGATCCGCGCCCAGATCGAAGCGTTGCTCAGCGAGCCGTGAGCGGACCCTCCTCCCCTCACGGGTACGAGTGCAAAGATCTTACCTGGTTCGCTACAGGCACCACGCCGTGACGAAGCGCGTGATCGTCTTGTGCTGCCATCTCGCGCTTCTGCCCGGCTGCGTGCAGACGGTCGCTCCGTGGGAGCGAGGCGCGCTGGCCAAGCCGCAGATGGCGCTGGTGCCGGACGTCCAGCATTCGGCGCTCATGCTGCATACCTATGCTTCCAAGGAGACCTCGTCGGGCGGCTACGGCGTGGGCGGTGGAGGCTGTGGCTGCAACTGACAGGCTGGCGGCCTTCTCGGCGGCAGCCCTGGCACTGCCGGGCATGGTGGCCGCGCAAGGGCTGGATCTCAGTCCGGAAGCCCCGGCCATCGACAGCGGCTATTCGAATTACCAGGAAAGCAACGGGCGCATGTCGGTGCAGGCGTTCCAGAACGATGCCTCGCTCCGGCTGGGCGAGGACGTCAATTTCCGGGTGAACAGCACGCTGGACTTCATCGGCGGTGGCTCGAATCCGATGAACCTGAGCCAGATCGGAGGTGCCTCCCCCACTTTCTATTGGGGCCGGAACAACAACTACGGCAGAAAATACGGCGAACTGGAACTGTCCCAAGCCACCCAGGGTCCACAGCGCGGCCGGCAGGGTGGCATCCACGACCAGCGCCTGGCCATCGACGGCGCCCTGAGCGTAGCGCTGGACGACCTGACCCTGGGCGTCGCCGGCGGCAACTCCACGGAGTGGGACTACATCTCCAACTTCTTCAACCTGGACGCGCGCTGGGACATCAACCGGAAGGCGACGACCCTCGCCGCCGGTTTCGGCTATGCCTCTGACACCGTATGGGCGGACGGCGGCAACCAGGGCCGCATCCACCAGCAATACACCGACGGCACGGTGATCGGCGGCGACAAGAATACCTACCAGGGGCTGCTGGGCCTGACCCAGGTGCTGGACAAGAACTCGCTGCTCCAGGTCAATCTGACCGTCGCCAACAGCTCGGGCTTCCTGTCCGATCCCTACAAATCGGCCTGGGTGAACGACGTACCCGCGGTCCGCTCGCCATCCCGCCGTTCCGCGTCCGCGCGGGCCGCTCCGGACATGTCGACGCATAGCGGTGCCAGCGGTGGGAGCCCCGAGCCGTCGCCGAGCCCCGTTCCCGCGCCCGACCAGCCGGCGGAGGTTCCTGCAACGCCGGTCAACACTTTTTGCCGCCAAAACGTGCCGTTTTCCTTCCAGGTCAATCTTTGCGCCGATACCCGGCCGGGCTCCCGCATCCAGTCCGCGGTGCTGCTGCGCTACGTGCGCAACATCCCGGAGCTCGATGCGGCCGCCCTGCACCTGGACTACCGATTCTATTCGGACGACTGGAACGTCGACTCGCATACCTTCGAAGCCGGCTGGCTGCAGCCGCTGCCCTACGAGACGCTGCTGACGTTCCGCCTGAGGTATTACACCCAGCGCTCCGCCTATTTCTACCAAACCGTCTACGACCACCCCACCGCCGATGGCCTGTATTCCTCCGACTACCGGCTCGCCAGTTTCGGCGCGGTCGGCGGCGGACTCCAGGTGAACAAGACCTTCTTCGGGATGCTGCAGATCGGCGGCGGGGTGGATCTGTATCAGCGCACCCAGGGCATGGGCTTCATGGGCGGTACCGGCAGTCACGTGGACAATTTCAGTTTCGCCCTCTATTCGGTCAACCTGAATCTCAAATTCTGACGAGCCCTTGTCCCTGAATCCGTTCCGTTTTCCATTCCGGGCAATGGGTTCGCCCTGCCACCTGATCCTCTATGCCGAAACCGAAACCGAGGCTCGGGCCGTGGCGGGGGAAGCGATCGGCGAGGTGCAGGTCCTGGAAGCCCGCTACTCCCGCTACCTCCCGGACAGTCTTCTGTCCAGGATCAACGCTCAGGCTGGAAGCAAAACGGGGGTAGTGGTCGACGACGAGATGGCGGCCTTGCTCGACTACGCCCGGACCTGCTACGAACAGAGCGACGGGCTGTTCGACGTGACCTCAGGCATCCTGCGCCGGGCCTGGAATTTCGCGGGCGACCGGCTGCCCGAGCCGAGGGACGTCGAAGCCCTTCTGGAACGGGTCGGCTGGAACAAGCTGCGTTGGGAGCGGCCGGTGCTGAGATTCGAGGTGCCCGGCATGGAGCTCGATTTCGGCGGCATCGGCAAAGAATACGCCGCCGACCGGGCGGCCACGCGTTGCCTCGAACGCGGCATCACCGCCGGCGTGGTGAATCTCGGCGGCGACCTGCGGGTGATCGGGCCGCACCCGGACGGCACGGCCTGGGAGGTTGGCATCAACCATCCGCGTGAACCCGGCAAGCTCCTGGCCACCCTCAGCGTCCGTTCCGGCGCGATCACCACCAGCGGCGACTACGAACGCTGCATCAGCGTGGACGGCAGACGCTACGGCCATATCCTCGATCCCCGGACCGGCTGGCCCGTGCAGGGGCTGGCCTCGGTCAGCGTGGCCGCATCTCATGCGCTCATCGCGGGCAGCGCCTGCACGATCGCCATGCTGAAGGCATCCGACGGCCCGGAATGGCTGCGGAGCCTGGGGCTGCCGGCCCTGTGGATGGACCTGGACGGCCGTATCGGTCGGCACGAAGCCGGACCGGTCGAGCGACCTGAGACAAGGCCGTTGTAAAATGAGCGCCCACCGAGACGGCGGACCCCCATCCCATGTGCGAACTGCTAGGCATGAATTGCAACGTGCCGACGGACATCTGTTTCTCTTTCCGCGGCTTCACCCTCCGCGGCGGGCAGACCGGTCACCATACCGACGGTTTCGGCATCGCCTTCTTCGAGGATCGAGGCTGCCGAGTGTTCCTGGACTACCAGCCCTCCGCCGGATCGCCGATCGCCGAGCTGATCCGGAACTACCCGATCAAGTCGACCCACGTCATTGCTCACATCCGCAAGGCCACGGTCGGCGGGATCACGCTCGCCAACTGCCATCCCTTCCAGCGGGAGATGTGGGGACGAAACTGGATCTTCGCCCACAACGGCAACCTGGAAAACCTGCCCGCATTGCGCCGGCGCCATTACCGCCCGGTCGGCACCACCGACAGCGAGCAGGCTTTCTGCCTGATCCTGGAAACCCTGCGCGAACGTCATCCCGAACCGCCTGAAAGTGGCGATCTGGTCCGCACGATCGTCGAGGTGACGCGCGCAATCGCCGGACACGGGACTTTCAACTACATCCTGTCCGACGGCGAACTGATGTTCGCCCATTGTGCCACCCACTTGCATTACATCGTCAGGCAGGCGCCGTTCAGTCATGCCCACCTGGTCGACGAAGACCTCACCGTCGATTTCGCCGATCTCACCACGCCGGAGGACCGGGTGGCGGTCATCGCGACCCGACCGCTGACCGACAACGAAACCTGGACCGCCATGGCGCCGGGCGAACTGACCGTATTCAAGGACGGTGCGCCGGCGACATTCCCGACCGGAGACTTCGAATGACCCACCGCATCCACATCGTCGGCTGCTCGCCCCGCAGCGGGACGACGCTGCTCAACGAACTCATGGTGACCTGCTTCGAGATCGGCGGCTTCGCCGAGCACGAACAGAGCATCTACAAGCCCTATGACTACAGGGACGAGATCCTGCTGACCAAGTATCCGCTGCAGACCACCGTGGTCGCCCCGTTCCTGGCGGTGGACCCCGACCTGTGGGTGATCTACCTGCTGCGCGACCCGCGCGATGCCATCTCCAGCCGCAGCCACCGCAAGGACACGCAGCGCTACTGGAGCAACCTGGGACTCTGGCGCGAACTGCACGGTGCGGCCACGAAACTCATGCGCCATCCGCGCTTCATCACGATCCGCTATGAAGACCTGGTCACCGCTCCCGACGCCGTGCAGCGCGAGTTGATGGCCCGTCTGCCGTTCCTCGCGCTGCGCCATCCCTTCAGTGAGTTCCACCGCCACGCCCGGCCTTCCCGAGATTCGCTCGATGCCCTGGGGAGTCTGCGGCCGATCGACCCCGGCAGCATCGGCAACTGGCGCCGGCACAAGCCGCACCTGGTGGCGCAGATGGCGAAGTACGGCGATCTGTCCAAGCTTCTGATCGAGCTCGGCTACGAGAAGGACGATAGCTGGCTGGCCGAGCTGGAAGGCGTGTCGCCCGACGACAGCGGAAGCCTGGTGCTGCCGGAGCGGCCCTGGTATTGGCACCTGGGCAAGCGGCTGGACCTCTACTGGCGTGCAGCGGTGTACTGGCTCACCCGCCAGCCGGCGCTGACGCCGACGCTCTACCAGCTGCGCACCCGCCGCCGGCAACGGAAGTCCGCTCGATGAACGGTGCACCTTTGATCTATGTCGCCCGCTGTCGTTTGCACCGCAACGGCGCCAACCTGATCCAGGCACTGCACGTCGCCGAAAGCTTCGACCGGATCGGCGTGCCGACCCGACTGTACCTGCCGCCAGCCAAAGGCGTCACCGTCACGGCACGGTTGCGCGACTTCGGCATCGACGAACTCCTGGACCTGCGGCTCGATCCCTGGCTACATACCCGCTTCGGCCTGTGGCCGTTCTTCGTCCGCCATTTGGGCGAACTGCGCCGAGCCCGTGGCATCTTCACCCACAACCTGATGCTCAGCCGCTGGCTGGCCCGGTTTGGCCTCAAGCACGTGCTGGAGATCCACGACGCCGACCGCGACCTGGTCCAGGGCGGCTGGATGGATCATGTGGTGGGCTGCCACCGCAGCCGGATCATCGACTGGCTGGTGCCGGTCAGCCGCGCCGCCGCCAAGGTACTGACGGAATCCGGCGCCGACCCGGAACGCGTTCTGGTCGCCCCCAACGCGGTCGCCTTGAAGGCCTACGCCGCGCTGCCGAAATTCGACCCCACCCGGCTCGATCACCCGACTTTCGTCTATCTGGGGACGCTGGCCGCGGACCGGGGGCTTCATGTCTTCGACGCCCTGGCAAGACGCGGCATCGGCCACGCCGTGCTGATCGGCGAGTCCGAACCGGGCTCCCATTTCGTCACGCCGGACAGCGTGGAATCCCATCCCTTCGTACCGCACCACGAGGTACCCGGCTGGTATGGCCGCAGCGACATCACCCTGCTGCCCTACCCGCCGCAGCTCGCCACTGCCGATTCAATGAGTCCGATGAAGCTGTTCGAGGCGTTGGCCGCCGGCCGGCCCATCATCGCCAGCGACCTGCCGGTGCTGAGGGAGCTGCTGGAACACGAGAAAACCGCCCTGCTGGTCGATCCGGAGGACATCGAGGCATGGATCGCCGCGATCCGGCGGCTTCAGTCCGACCGCCAACTGGCCGTCCGCCTCGCCCATGCCGCCGCCGAACGCGCGCACGATTTTTCCTGGGAGAAACGGGAAGAGAAGATCGCTCGGACCTGCGGCTGGCTGTAAGGGTCCATCAGGGAAAGAACGTCTCCAAATGCATCCGGATGCTGTTTTCTACGGCATAGCCCTGCACCGCTTCGCGGAGGATGGCGGGGGACAAAGGATGATCCAGTGTCACCGCCATCGCCTCGGCCATCGCCTCCGCGTCACGCATCGGCACCAGCGGCCCGAAGCGACCGCCCTGCAGGATTTCGCGTGGTCCGCTGCGGCAATCGGTGGCGACCACCGGAGTACCGACGGCCATCGCTTCGATGAGCACGTTCGGACATCCTTCCCATAGCGAGGACAGCACGAACAGCCCGGACCGCGCCATGTAGGCGTACGGGTTGGAGACGAAGCCGGCCAGCTCGAAATCCGCCCCGACCCCAAGCTCACGGGCTTGTGCCTCCAGACGTTCCTTCTGGCGCCCCTGGCCGAGGATCATCAGGCGGCATGGGCGGTAGCGCCGCAGCAAGGCGAAAGCCTTGAGCAGCGTCCCGAAGTCCTTGGCCCGCCCCAACCGGCCGGCGCCGAGAATCACCGGCGGCTCGCCGGACGCGAACCAGGGGTGGGCGAGGGGTTCCTCCGCCGCCGCCAGCAGTTCGGGGGTGATGGTGGGATTGGGCAGGACCGCGATGCCGTCACGGGGCAGATCCAGGAAGGTCACCAGATCATCCGCCACCCCTTCGGAATTACAGATCACTCCGTCGCACTGGCTGTAGATCTGCCGGAGTCTGCGGCG
Organism: Methylococcus sp. S1M; assembly: GCF_051295855.1. Classification (NCBI taxonomy): domain Bacteria; kingdom Pseudomonadati; phylum Pseudomonadota; class Gammaproteobacteria; order Methylococcales; family Methylococcaceae; genus Methylococcus; species Methylococcus sp. S1M. Next base: position 277,069 of record NZ_JBPDXO010000004.1, on the reverse strand, counting down.
GTACAGGGCGCGGTTCAACCGGAACCGGTACTGGTTCGCCAGCCGTACCGACAAGGTGGTGACCATCCGAAGGAAAAAACGGACCCCGGGATCCCTGAGCTCCTTACGCACGACCACGGCGATGCCATCGTCGCGCTCTTCGGTCGTCAGCACGACATCCGGTCGCCAGGCCCTCACGAAGGCCAGCAGCTCGCGCGCCAGGCACCGGTCGCTGCGGCTCGGCAGCACCACCTGACGAACCTGCGGATACAATTGCTCGGTAAACAGTTCGTTGGGGCGGTTCACCAGGACGCTGACTTCCATGCCGGCCCGTACGAAGCCATTGGCGAGATTGACGATGTCGCGTGCAACCCCCCCTTCCCCGAAACTCGGGCCGAACAGGACGATGTGGCGGGATGCGCTAGCGGGCGTCTGCATGAGGAAAATCCACTCCGCCTTCAACGGAAGGCGCGGATGATCTCCAGCGCCGCCGGCAGAGCCTCCATGCCCGCATAAGCCGCCAGCGCCAGAAACAGGACACCGCTGAGCCGGTGCAGCCAGACCAGCGGGATCGTCTGCAGGACGGTCCGCCCCGCCCAGATGCCCAGCACCGAGGTCAGGACCAGGGCGAGCGAAGCCCCGGCCCACACCGCCGAAGGCGACACCGACGTGCCCAGCCCGGCCACTGCCAGCTGGGTCTTGTCCCCGAACTCGGCGAAGAGGATCATCAGGAAGGTCGTGACGAAGACGCCGTGTCCGGGCTTTTCCTCGACCGACTCCTCCCCCGTCTCCTCCCGCGTCAGCACGGATTTCAGACCGAACCCCAGGAACAGCAGGGCGACCACACCCGCCACGACGGGCCGCGGAACCCAGTGGACCAGGGCCGCGCCGAACAGTACCGCTGCCAGATTGAGCAACCCGAAGGCGGCCGTAGCGCCCAGCAGCACTGGCAAACCGCGGTGACGAGCCGCCAGCGTCATGCAGACCAACTGGCTCTTGTCGCCGATCTCGGCGGCGGCGATCAAGGCAAAAGTGGTGGTGGAAGCCGTGGCCCATTCCAGGGCGCCGGAGGGCAACGTCGGTGAGCCGGCCCATTCGGGCAGGCTCCAGGACCAGAAACAGGACATGTCAACTGAACAGATTATCCAGGATCATCATGACGATGAAGCCGACCATGACGGCGAAGGTCGCTGCCCGCATCTTGCCGCGGGACTGGGTCTCGGGAATGATGTCGTCGCTGATCACGAACAGCATCGCTCCGGCGGCGAACGCCATGCCCAAAGGCAGCAGCGGGAAGAAGGCGGAGACCATACCCAACCCCAGGACCCCGCCGAGCGGCTCCACCAGCCCGGTCAGGGTCGCGATCAGTACCGCCTGACGGCGCTCGTAGCCCATCCCCACCAGGGGCATGGCGACTGCCAGCCCTTCGGGAATGTTCTGCAGACCCACGGCGATCGCCAGCGTGGCACCGTTGTGCCAATCACCGCCGCCGAAACTCACGCCGACCGCCATGCCTTCGGGGAAGTTGTGCAGGGTGATGGCGACGATGAAAAGCCAGATTTTCCGGAGCGAGCCGATCAATTCGCCTTTCTGCGCCAGAAATCGCTCATAAGGCAGCATACGGTCCGCCACCTCCAGGAACAGGGAACCGGTCATCATGCCGAGCGCCACTGCGAAGATGCCCTTCCCCGGCCAGATTTCGTTGCCATATTGGATGCCGGGCACGATCAGGGAAAACGCCGTCGCCGCCAGCATGACGCCTGCCGCCCCGCCCAACATGATGCAGAGGGTACGGTGGGAAACGTCGCGGACGAACAGCGCGGGCAAGGCGCCTGCCCCGGTCGCGAGTCCCGCCAGGATACTGGCGAGAATCCCGGCGGCGATCACCGGGCTGAGGTAAATGTAGACCAGCGCCAGCGCCAGGGTGAGCGATACGACCGCGGAAGCGACCACGACCAGCCGCTGCATCAGCGGCGGCAGAGCGCGGTAGCGTCGTGCCAGCGGCGAGGTGCCGATGCGCTCGCTCAGTTGCTTGAAAACAGCCGCCGCCATGTTCCCTCCTGCCCGATGCCGAAGAATGAAGTGGGTGCCGGAACACGGGCGCAACGGCCCCGCTCCCTTGCCAGCGGATTATACCTTTATGCCAGGATGCTCGACCGGTGAGAGCATTTTCTGGTTAGAATGAAAACATTGGTCTGGTCCGATCCTTCCGCCCTTCATGCACATACTCCTTAGCAACGACGACGGCTACGCCGCCCCCGGTCTTCGCGCCCTGGCCGCCGCCCTTTCGCCGTTGGCCAAGATCACCGTCGTCGCCCCCGAACGCAACCGCAGCGGTGCCAGCAACTCCTTGACCCTGGAACGGCCCTTGCGTGCCACCCGCGCCGAGAATGGCTTCATCCGGGTCGATGGGACGCCTACGGACTGCGTCCACCTGGCCATCACCGGCCTGCTCGACAGCGAACCGGACATGGTGTTCGCCGGCATCAACCACGGCGCCAATCTGGGCGACGACGTCATCTATTCCGGTACCGTCGCCGCGGCTACCGAAGGCCGTTTCCTCGGCCTGCCGGCCGTGGCGATCTCGTTGGCCGCCCACAACCCGGAGCACTTTGAAACCGCCGCCCAAGTCGCCGTCGAGCTTCTGGAGCGCATCCGGGAAAACCCGCTGCCGGCGGACACCATATTGAACGTCAACGTTCCCGACATTCCCCCGGATGAGCTCAGAGGCTATCGGGCCACGCGGCTCGGCGCCCGCCACAAAGCGGAAGCGGTCGTCCGCACCCGCGACCCGCGCGGGCGGGAGATTTTCTGGGTGGGCTGCGCCGGCCCCGAGGCCGATGCGGGCCCCGGCACCGATTTCCACGCCATCCGTCAGAACTGTGTTTCGGTCACCCCGCTGCAGATCGATCTCACCCGCTACGAGCGGCTCGATCAACTGGGCGCATGGCTGCCCGCCAGAGTCACCGCATGAACGTCCGCCTGCAGGGCATCGGCATGACGTCGCCGCGCACCCGCGAGCGCATGGTCGGCCGCCTACGGGAACTGGGGATCCGCCACCCCAGGGTGCTGACCGCCATGCGCAGCATCCCCCGCCACATCTTCGTCGAAGAGGCTTTCGCCAGCCGGGCGTACGAAGACATGGCCCTGCCGATCGGCTTCGGCCAGACTATCTCGCGGCCTTACACGGTCGCCCGCATGACCGAACTCCTGCTCGAGGACGGCCCCTTGCGCCGCGTGCTGGAAGTGGGCACCGGCTCCGGCTACCAGACCGCCGTCCTGGCCCAACTGGTCGGCACCGTCTATTCGGTGGAGCGCGTCCATGCCCTACAGGAGCGGGCCATCCGCAGCCTGGCCGACCTGAACCTCCGGAACGTGCGGCTGAAACACGGCGATGGCCATCTGGGCTGGCGCGAATCCGGCCCATTCGACGGGATCATCGTGACCGCCGCCCCGCCGCGCCTGCCGGCTGCGTTGCTGGACCAGCTCAATCCCGGCGGCGTGCTCGTCGCCCCGATCGGCGTGGGCCGGCAACAGACGCTCGAACGCATCATGCGTACCGACGCGGGCTACGAAGCCCGCTCCGTGGAGCCGGTCGTGTTCGTTCCGCTGCTGGCCGGCACGGTGTAACGGCATGGCCGGCCCCTACCTCGACACCCTCTTCCGGCCCCGCAGTGTTGCCGTGTTCGGAGCCAGCGAACGGCCCGATTCGGTGGGATTCCGCCTCTTCAGCAACCTGCTCGAAGGCGGCTTCCGCAACCCGGTCCACCCCATCAATCCCAGGCACGAAAAGATCCTGGGTCAGCGCTGCTACAAGTCGCTGAGCGAAGTCGACGGCGCCGTCGATCTCGCCCTGATCGCCACCCCGGCACCGACCGTTCCCGGAATCCTGAGGGAATGCGGCGAACAAAACGTCCGCGCCGCGATCGTGTTTTCCGCAGGTTTCGGGGACGGCGACGACCAGGGCCGCCGCCTGTCCCAGTCCTTGCTCACGGAGGCCGGAAATCAGGGCATAAGGCTGCTCGGGCCGAACTGCCTGGGACTGATGCGGCCCAGCCTGAATCTCAATGCCACCTTCAGCAACAATGTCGCCCTACCGGGCGGGCTCGCCCTGGTCTCCCAGTCCGGCGCCTTGTGCACGGCGATCGTCGACTGGGCCAGCGCCCACCGCATCGGTTTTTCGGTGGTGGCATCCATCGGCTCGGCTTACGACCTCGATTTCGGCGACATCTTGGATTACCTGGCGCTGGACCAGGAGACCCGCAGCATCCTGTTGTATGTGGAAGGCATCCGCGACGCCCGCCGCTTCATGAGCGGCTTGCGGGCGGCGGCTCGGCTCAAGCCCGTCATCGTCATCAAGGCCGGCCGCTACGCCGAAGGCTCGCGGGCCGCGGTCTCCCATACCGGCGCGCTGGTGGGCGCCGACGACGTGTTCGACGCCGCTTTGAAACGGGCCGGCGTGGTCCGCGCCAAGACGATCGAGCAGTTGTTCGCCGCCGCCCAGTTGTTGGCGAGCGCCCATCCGGTCCAGGGGGATCGTCTGGCCATCGTCACCAATGCCGGGGGCCCCGGCGTGATGGCGACCGATGCCGCGGTCGAACGCGGACTACGCTTGGCGGAGCTGTCCGAGGCCACGCTGCAACGCCTCGACCAGGTGCTGCCGGCGTTCTGGTCACACGGCAATCCCGTCGACATCATCGGTGATGCCACACCGGAGCGTTATGCCGCCGCGGTCGAGGTCTGCCTGGCCGATCCCGGGACAGACGGCCTCTTGGTGATGCTCACGCCGCAGGCCATGACCGATCCGACCGGCGCAGCGAAACGGACGATCGAAGCCATCGGCGATTCGAAAAAGCCGGTCCTGGCCTGCTGGCTCGGGGAAACCCAGGTCAAGGAAGGCCGGGCACTGTTCACCGACCATGGCATCCCCTCCTTTCCCAACCCGGAAAGCGCCACCCAGGCCTTCGGCTTCCTCGCCGAACATCATCGCAACCAGCAGATGCTGCTGCAGGTGCCCGGCCCCCTGGCCGAACTCGAACCGCCCGACATCCCAGGCGCTCACCTGATCATGGAAGGTGCACTGGGAGACAAGCGCAGCCTGCTTTCCCCCCTGGAAACACGGGCCATCCTCGGCGCTTTCCGCATCCCCATGCTGCCGGCCCTCCCCGCCCATTCCCCCAACGAAGCCCTGGCCGCGGCGGAGTGCCTGGGATTTCCGGTGGCCCTGAAAGTGCTGTCGCCCGACATTACCCATAAGTCCGACGTGGACGGCGTGATGCTCAATGTGACCCATGCCGAATCGGTGCGGCAGGCCTACAACGAACTGCTTGCGCGGGTGGGTCGGCGTAAACCGGATGCCCGTATCGAAGGAGTGTCGGTGGAAAAAATGTACACGGGGCGGCACGGGCGTGAACTGTTGGTGGGCGTGATCGATGATCCGGTGTTCGGCCCCGTGATCGGCTTCGGCGCCGGAGGCACGGCGGTGGAGATCAGCCGCGACCGGGCGATCGGACTGCCGCCGGTCAACGCCCATATCGCCCGCACACTGATCGGCCAGACCCGGATCTCCGCCGCCCTCGGCGCTTTCCGCAACCTGCCGCCGATCCACATGGAGGCGCTGGTCCAGACCCTGCAGCGGGTGTCGGAAATGGTGTGCGAACTGCCGCAGATCCGGGAGATGGACATCAATCCCCTGATGGCTGACGAAACCGGGGTCTATGCGCTCGACGCCCGGATCGTAGTGCGCCACCCGCCGGCCGGACGCCGGCGCTACGATCACATGGCGATCCATCCCTATCCCGCCCAATGGGTCAGCCGGTTCCAGCTCAACGACGGCACGACGGTCACCACCCGCCCCATACGGCCCGAGGACGCGGCGATGGTACAGGCCTTCGTCCGCGGACTGTCGGAGGAAGCCAAGTATTTCCGCTTCATGCAGTCGGTTCAGGAATTGAGCCCCGAAATGCTGGTGCGCCTGACCCAGCTCGATTACCACCGGGAACTCGCGCTGATCGCCACCGTCGAGACCGACCAAGGCGAGACGGAGGTGGCAGTCGCGCGCTTTTTCAGCAATCCGGGCGGAGCCACGGCCGAGTTCGCCATCGTCGTCGCCGACGCCTGGCAGCGCCGCGGCATCGGTTCCCGCCTCATGGCCATGTTGTCCGACGCGGCACGAGAAAAAGGGATACAAAAGCTGCAAGGCGAAGTGCTGGCGGACAATGGCAAGATGCTCCACTTCGTGGAGACGCTGGGCTTCTCGGCAACCCCATCAGCCGAGGACGCTTCGATCGTGCAAGTATTCAGGAATCTGTGAACGGATGAATCCCCCATCGTCACCGGCCGAAGAACGGCCGCATCCTCACCGGGTTTCCGATCTCATCCCCCGGAAAACCCCGGAAACCTGCCTGGCACGCATCGAAACCCACCGGAGGCTGCTGGAAACCATCCGGCGTCTGCTACCGCCGCCCCTGGCCCACCATTGCCGAGAGTGCGTGGCGGGAGATGGCACCCTGGTGCTTTACGCCGAGTCGGCCGCCTGGGCTTCACAGTTACGCTTCTACCTGCCCCGGATCATCGAAGAACTGGCGCAGGAAGGCCACGGCCAGTTCCGCCGGGGCAAGGTCAGAACGCTCTCCCTGGCCATGGAAGCACCGCGCCCCGCGCCCCGCCGACCGGCCCCACACCGTCCCCTCCCGGCGACGATCGCCGCGATCGACGCCGCTGCGCGGGCCAGCGAGGGTGACATCGGAACCGCCCTCGCCCGCCTGTGCAGCACCCTGCGCCGGTTGCCGCGTTGAATGCTCAGCGCCCTGCCGGCGCCGTCCGCATATAGGAGATCGGGGCGTACCCCTCGTCCTCGAAGCTCACCATCTCCCAGGCATCGCGCGCCTTCAGGAGTTCGCACAGCAGATGATTGTTGAGGCCGTGGCCGGATTTGTAGCCCGTGAACGAGCCGATCAGGCTGTGCCCCAGGAGATAGAGGTCGCCGATGGCATCGAGGATCTTGTGCTTGACGAACTCGTCGCCGCTGCGCAGGCCGTCCTCGTTGAGCACCCGGAATTTGTCCACGACGATGGCATTGTCCATGGAACCGCCCAGGGCCAGACGGTTCTTGCGCAGCATCTCGATGTCGCGCATGAAGCCGAAGGTACGGGCACGGGCGATCTCCTTGACGAAACTGGTCGAGGAAAATTCGATGCTGGCAGTCTGCGAGTTCTTGTCGAACACCGGATGATCGAAGTCGATGGTGAACGTCACCTTGAAACCGTCATGAGGCTCGAACCTGGCCCATTTGTCGCCATCCTCGACCTGGAGCGGCCGCTTGATGCGTATGAACTGCTTCGGCGCTTCCTGTTCCTGCACGCCGGCGGACTGGATCAGGAACACGAAGGGCCCCGCACTGCCGTCCATGATCGGCACTTCCGGCGCGCTGACGTCGACATAGGCATTGTCGATCCCGAGGCCGGCAAACGCGGAAAGCAGATGTTCCACCGTGGAGATGCGCACGTCGCCCTTCACCAGCGTCGTCGACAAGGTGGTGTCACCGACGTTGTCGGGCCGGGCATCGATCACCACCGGCTCGGCGAGATCGACCCGTCTGAACTTGATGCCTGAATTGGGTGCCGCCGGCCTGAGCGTCAGATAAACCTTTTCACCGGTGTGAAGACCCACGCCGGTGGCGCGGATGACGTTTTTCAAGGTTCTTTGTTTGATCATACAGATGTCCCCCCATACTAAGGGGCCGCCGTGCGGCGGCCGATCCGGTAGGTCGTTCGATGCGTCATCCGGGCCACGGTCCACATGTTTCCCGAAGGAGCTTTTGAAGGCGCGGAGAGAGCAGGAGCCGGAAACTCAATCGGCTTGGCGGCGCAGGAATGCGGGAATGTCGAGATACTCGAGATCCATCTCCTTACTGGGTTCGCCGCGCGGCTCGTGTTTGGGCTGCTTGCGCAGCACCGTGGGACGCTGCATCTGCTCGTAGTCGATTTCGCCGGTCTGCTTGTGCACCAGTTTCAGCGGGGCCTCGGAGACCATCTGGGACTGGCCCGAGAGTCCGGTCGCCACCACGGTGACGCGGACCTCGTCCTGCATCTCCGGATCGATCACCGTACCGATGACGACCATCGCCTCGTCGGAGGCGTAGTCCTTGACCGCATTGCCCACTTCGTCGAATTCGCCGATGGCGAGATCGAGACCGCCGGTGATGTTGACCAGGATGCCCTTCGCGCCGGACAGGCTGATGTCTTCCAGCAGCGGGCTGGCGATGGCCCGTTCGGCAGCGTCGCGCGCGCGGGTCGGACCGCTGCCCACACCCGTACCCATCATGGCGACGCCCATTTCCGACATGACGGTGCGCACGTCGGCGAAATCCACGTTGATGAGACCCGGACGGGTAATCAGCTCGGCGATGCCCTGCACGGCGCCGAGCAACACATCGTTCGCCGCCGCGAACGCGGCCATCAGACTCACGTCCTTGCCCAGCACCGGCAGGAGCTTCTCGTTCGGAATGGTGATGAGGGAATCCACGAACTGGCTCAGTTCCGCGATGCCCTTGTCGGCGACCAATCGGCGCTTGCGGCCTTCGAACGGGAACGGCTTGGTCACCACCGCAACGGTGAGGATGCCGGCTTCCTTGGCGATTTCCGCGATGACGGGCGCGGCGCCGGTGCCGGTGCCTCCGCCCATGCCCGCCGTGATGAACACCATGTCGGCACCATCCAGCACCTCGAGGATGCGCTCGCGGTCGTCGAGCGCAGCCTGCCGGCCGATATCCGGATTGGCGCCGGCGCCCAGCCCCTTCGTCAGATTGTTGCCCAACTGGATGACGGTGCGCGCACCGAGGTTCCGGAGCGCCTGGGCATCGGTATTGGCACAGATGAAATCCACGCCCTCGATCTGACTGCTCACCATGTGATTGACGGCATTGCCGCCGCCGCCGCCGACGCCGATCACCTTGATGACTGCGTTCGGACTGAATGAATCTACGAGTTCAAATTTCATGTTCCCATCCCCTATGAATACGGGCCATCCGGAAAAACCGAAAATCTCAGAAATTTCCCTGAAACCAATTCTTCATGCGCAGCCAGATGCTCCTGAAACCGCCACCTCCCAGCAGGGGGCGCTCCCCGGAAAACAAATGCTGCCGCCCATGCAGCAACAACCCCACTCCCGTGGCGTAGGCCGGATTGCGAATCACGTCGTTGAGACCGGAAACCGTGTAAGGCACGCCCAGCCGCACCGGCATGTGGAAGATTTCTTCCGCCAGCTCCACCAGTCCTTCGACCCGCGAACTGCCGCCGCTCAGCACGATGCCTGCCGCGATCAGATCGTCGAAACCCGCCCGGCGCAGTTCCGCCTGCACCAGCAGCAGCAATTCTTCGTAGCGCGGCTCCACGATCTCCGCGAGATTGAGCCTGGAAATCTGCCGGGACGGCCGGTCGCCGATGCTGGGCACTTCGATCGTGTCTTCGATGTCGGCGAGCTGGGTCAGCGCGCAGGCATGCTTGAGCTTCAACGCCTCGGCATGGGGTGTGGGCGTGCGCAGCGCCACGGCGATGTCGTTGGTCACCTGGTCGCCGGCAATGGGGATCACCGCGGTGTGGCGGATGGCGCCGTCGGTGAACACCGCGATGTCCGTGGTACCGCCGCCGATGTCCACCAGGCACACGCCGAGCTCCTTCTCATCGTCCGTCAGGACGGCTTGGCTCGACGCCAGTTGTTCGAGCACGATGTCGTCGACCTCCAGGCCGCAGCGCTGGATGCATTTCTGGATGTTCTGGGCCGCGCTCACCGCGCCGGTGACGATGTGCACCCGGGCCTCGAGGCGTATACCCGACATGCCGATGGGCTCCTTCACCCCCTCCTGCCGATCGATGACGAATTCCTGTGGCAGGATGTGCAGAATTTTCTGGTCGGCCGGAATGGCGACCGCCCTGGCGGAGTCGATGACACGGTCGACATCCCCCTGGGTGACCTCCTTGTCCCGGATTGCGACGATGCCGTGGGAATTCATGCTGCTGATGTGGCTGCCGGCGATGCCGGCGTAGACCGAGTGGATGCGGAAACCGGCCATCAGCTCCGCTTCCTCGACCGCGCGCTGAATGGAATGAACGGTGGTTTCGAGATTGACGACGACGCCTTTTTTGAGCCCCCGCGAGGGGTGGGTGCCCAGGCCGACCACCTCGATCTGGCCATCCTCATTGACCTCACCCACGAGACAGGCCACTTTGGAAGTGCCGATGTCCAGCCCTACGATTACGTTCTTGTCAGACTTTTTGCCCATGAAGTGATATTCGAAGGATGTGTCAGACGCATGCCCAGCCTATTGTGTTCAATAGCCGACCCTGCCGTTCCCCGCCCGACCGGGCGTGTTGTGCGGAAAAAGATTCCCTCTCGTCGATGCGCGGCCGCCGCTTCATGCAGGAGGCTTCCCCCCAAGCTGTTCGAGGGGAGCCTCCACGTCGGGCGGATATGTTTTCCAAACCACCGCGAAGCCGTAAGGATACCTCAAATCGATACTTTGGAGCAGGGCCATGCGTTCTTTTCCCAACAGCGGCAGGAGGGCCAGGAGGCTGGAAATCACCTCGACCGGCTCCCGGCGCCCGAACTCGACGCGGAGGTCCGATTCCAAGCGCAACGACCATGACCAGCGATCGGTCAACCGAAGTTCGGCGACCCGTGTTCCCCAGCTTTCGAACCGTTCATCGAGAGCGATCAGCACCTTGACCAGCCGGCGTTCCTGACCGTCCGGCCCTGCCAGCAGTGGCAGATGTTCGAACCCTCGGGTACTACCGACATGAAAACGGTTCATGCGGTCGTCGATGAAGTCCGTATCGCCCCAGCGCGCCACGGGGCGGTGCTCCCGCACATCCACCTCGAGCCGGTCCGGCCATCGCCGTTCCACCGAAGCTTCGGCCACCCAGGGAATGGTGGTCACCGCCTGCCGGATTTCGGCCAGGGGAACTCCGAAATAGGTGTTGCCGGTGACCAGCTTCTCTCTGACGGTGTCTTCCACCGACGCCGGATCGATATAGCGGAAAGCGCCCTTCACACGGACGGTCTGCACCCGCCGCTCGGCGATCCACGATACTCCCCAGCCGACGCCCCCCCAAATCAGGCAGAGAGCGAACAGCGCCGTCACGGCCGCGCGCGAGCCGCGGCCGGCCGGAACGGCCACATTCCCGGCGCGAGACCGCCGTTGCCGCTTCAGGCGAAGCTGGTTTCCAGGATGTGCCACACCAGCTCCTGAAAATCGATGCCTGCGGCCTTGGCGGCCATCGGAACGAGACTGTGGTCCGTCATGCCAGGCACGGTATTGACCTCGATCAGCCAGGGCTGGCCGCTGCGGTCCACCAGCAGGTCGACCCGGCCCCAGCCGCTGACGCCGACGATCTGGCAGGCCCGCAGCACCAGCGCCTGCAGTTCGGCCTCGCGCCCGGTGTCCAGTCCGCACGGACAGTGGTAACGGGTGGTGTCGGCCCGGTATTTGGCATCGAAATCATAGAAGGCGTGTGGGGTTTCCAGGCGGATCAGCGGCAACGGCACACCCTTGAGCATGCCGCCGGTGTATTCGACGCCGTCGATCCAGCGTTCGGCGAAAACGGCACAGCCGTAACCGGAGGCACGCTCCCAGGCCTGTGCCAGTTCTTCGGCCGTCGCAGCACGGCTCATGCCTATGCTCGACCCCTCTTCCGCCGGCTTGACGATCACCGGGAAACCCAAGGCCTGCCGGCAACGCTCGAGATCATCGGGCGAATCCAGGCGCAGCCAGGGGGGAGTCGGTAGACCGGCTCCCGTCCAGCACAGTTTGGTACGCAGTTTGTCCATACTCAGCGCGGAAGCCAGCACACCGCTTCCGGTGCAAGGAACCCTCAAACAAGCGAGGGCGCCCTGCAGCACGCCGTCCTCGCCGCCGCGGCCGTGAATGACATTGAACACCCGGTCGAAGCGGCGCTCCAGCAACGGGGCGATCAGGTCGCGCCCGACATCGATACCTTCGGCATCGATCCCGCCGCTCCGCAATGCTTCCAAAACGGCCTTGCCGCTTTTCAGCGAAATCTCCCGTTCGGCCGCCGAACCGCCCATCAGAACCGCGACCTTGCCAAACTCTGATGCCTGCTGAATCCTTTTTTCCACTCGGTTCCTCACAAAAAATGGTTTACGCCTGGGCTTCGCCCACGATTCGGACTTCGGGCTCGAGCCAGACACCGCAGAGCAGGGCCACCCGATCGCGCACTTCCGCAATCAAGGTCTCGATGTCAGCCGCCGTCGCATCCCCTGAATTGACGATGAAATTGGCATGCTTGAGGGATACCTGGGCCCCACCCACGGTATGCCCCTTAAGACCGCAGGCCTCGATCAGGCGGGCGGCGAAATCGCCAGGCGGATTCCGGAACACCGATCCGCAGCTCGGCTGATGGGTCGGCTGAGTCGCCGAGCGCCGCGCCAGCAGGGCCTTGATGCGCTCGCGCCCGGCGCGCCCGTCGCCGGGCGCGAGTTCGAGTTCCGCCGCCACAAACCACTCCCCTTCCGGCCCTTGCACATGACGGTAGCCCACTTCGAATTCCTCGGGGGCCCGCCAGATCGTCCGGCCGCCACGGTTCACCGTGAGCACGCGTCGCACCAGGCTCCAGGTCTCGCCCCCGAACGCGCCGGCATTCATCGCCAGAGCACCGCCCAGGGTGCCGGGAATGCCGGCCAGGAATTCGGCGCCGACCCAGTCCCGCTCGGTACAGAAGCGGGCCACATGAGCACAGGGGATACCGGCTTCGGCATAGACGCAGGCAGGGCCCCGGGCTTCGATGACGCGCAGACGGTTCTTGGTGCAGACCACCGTACCGCGGATACCCCCGTCCCGGACCAGCACGTTGCTGCCTAGGCCCAACCAGAACAACGGCTCCTGGGGCGACAGGGCGCGGAGGGACTGGACCAGGTCGTCGAGATCGGCCGGCTGATAGAACCGCTCTGCCGGCCCACCCACCCGCCAGCTGGTATGCCCGGCCAGCGGCTCGTGTTCGAGCCAGGTTCCACGCGAAGGTGCGGCGGTACGGGCAGCGGACTCGCGGACCGTCACGGAACCGCCTCCGATCCCAGACGCTCGGGCAACTGCTGGGCGAGCACGCCGACACTGCCGGCACCCAATGTCATCACGACGTCGCCCGGCTTCAGTACATTCGGCAGGATGTCGAACACCTCTTCCGGCGTTTCGGCGAAAATCGGATCGATCTGTCCCCGCACGCGGATGGCCCGGCTGAGGGATCGCCCGTCGGCGCCGGCGATGGGCGCCTCGCCGGCGGAGTAGACCTCCAGCAGGATCAGCACGTCGACCCGGGACAGGACCTGCACGAAATCCTCGAACAAATCGCGGGTCCGCGTATAGCGGTGGGGCTGGAACACCACGACCAGACGCCGGTCCGGCCAGGCGTTGCGGGCGGAATCCAGGGTCGCCGCCAATTCGCTCGGGTGATGACCGTAATCGTCGACGAAGGTGATTTCGCCGTCACCGAAGTTCAGGCAGGCATTGATCTGAAAGCGCCGGCCGATGCCGCGGAATCCCGCCAGCGCCCGCTGGATCACCGCGTCGGCGACACCCAGCTCGGTGGCCACGCCGATCGCGGCCAGGGCATTGAGAATATTGTGGTAGCCCGGCAAATTGAGTGTGATTTCCAGCGGTTCGGCGCCCTGCCGCAGCACGCTGAACCGGCTCTGCAGACCGAGACGCTGGATGCCGACCGCGCGGATGTCGACACCTTCCCTTTCTCCATAGGTGCGGTATGGCTTGCTCAGGCGCGGCAGGATGTCACGCACGCCGGGGTCTTCGGCACACAGCACCGCCGCCCCGTAGAACGGCACATGGTGGAGGAACTCGACGAACGCATCCTTGAGCCGGCCGAAATCGTTGCCGTAGGTGCCCATGTGATCCTGGTCGATGTTGGTCACCACCGCGATCATGGGCTGGAGATGCAGGAACGAAGCGTCGCTCTCATCGGCTTCGGCGACCAGATACTCGCCTTGGCCCAGCTGGGCATTGGCACCCACACTGTTCAACCGGCCGCCGATCACGAAAGTCGGGTCCAGCCCCCCTTCGGCCAGGATGCTGGCGGTCAGGCTGGTGGTCGTGGTCTTGCCGTGGGTGCCGGCCACCGCCACGCCGTAACGGAAGCGCATCAGCTCCGCCAGCATTTCGGCCCGCGAGATGACCGGAATCCGGGCGGTCCGGGCGGCATCGATCTCCACGTTGGACTGCTCCACCGCACTGGAAACCACTACGACGTCCACGGTCTCGACGTGGCGGGCCTCATGCCCGATCGAGATCACGGCGCCCCGCTCGGCCAGGCGGCGGGTATTGGCGTTCTGCTGCAGATCGGAACCGGATACCCGGTAGCCGAGATTCAGCAGGACCTCCGCGATACCGCTCATGCCCGCGCCGCCCACACCGACGAAATGGATGCGGCTGATCTTCTTCATGCCTTCGGTTCGGGGTGTCATGCGCCGGCCTCCTCCAGACAGACCTTCGCGACGCTTTCGGCGGCATCGTAACGGGCCAGGTTACGTGCCGCCGCGCTCATCGCCTCGAGCCGGTCGCGTTGGTCCAGGAGTGCGCGGATCTCGACCGCCAGCGATACCTCATCGAGGGACGACTGCGGCATCAACACCGCCGCACCCGCCTCCGCCAAATAGTCTGCGTTGGCAGTCTGGTGATCGTCGATGGCATAGGGGAAAGGCACGAGTATGGCAGGCAACCCCGCCGCGGCCAGTTCGCTCACGGTCATGGCGCCGGCACGGCATATCGCGAGGTCGGCCCAGCCATAAGCCTCCTCCATGTCCTCGATGAATGGGTCCACTTTCGCGGTCAGTGCGAGCTGCTGGTACAAATCCTGGGTTTCCTGGAACATGGCCTGCCCGGTTTGATGACGAATCTCGACCGGCTCCCCGCCTAGGCGCGCGAGGGCCCGCGGTACGATGCGGTTCAAGGCCTGCGCGCCCAGGCTCCCGCCCAGGACGAGGACGCGCCGGCCTTCACGGGCCGTATGATGGTCTCGAAAGGTTTCTATGCCCTGCCGCAAGGGATTGCCGGTGCAGACGGCGCCGGCGGATGCCTGGAAGGCGCCGGGAAAGGCCTCCAGCACCCGGTTGGCTATCCGGGACAACCATCGATTGGTGGTGCCGGGAATCCGGTTCTGTTCGTGGATGATCAGCGGAATGCCGAGCACCCGGGCCATGAGTCCGCCCGGACCGGCAACGAAGCCGCCCATGCCCAGTACGGCATCCGGCTTTCTGCGGCGAAGTATACGCAGGGTCTGCAGACAGGCCAAGCCCAGCATGGCCGCGGCCTTCGCCTTGGAGGCCAAGCCCTTGCCGCGTATGCCGCTGACGCTGAGCCAGTCGATCGGATAGCCGGCGGCCGGCACGACCCGTGCCTCCAGGCCAGTCCGGGTCCCCATCCAGAAAACCTCGGCGCCCGCCCGGCGCAGTTTGCCCGCCACCGCCAGCGCGGGAAAGACGTGGCCGCCGGTCCCCCCGGCGAGAATCACTATACGCCGGGCCATAGACCCTTCCGGCCGTTGCCCAGAAAGCTGGCCACCGCCTCGCTGCGGATACGGAACAGCAAGCCGACCGCGGCGCAGACCACCATCATGCTGCCGCCACCGTAACTCATCAGCGGCAGGGTCAATCCCTTGGTGGGCAGCATGCCCATGTTCACCCCCATGTTGATGAAAGACTGCAGACCCAGCCAGATGCCGATGCCGTAGGCGAGGAAAGCGGCGAACAGATTGCCGCTGCGCTCGGCGAGCCGACCGATCGCCAGCGCCCGCCATACCACGATGGCGAACAGCAGGATGACCGTGGTGGCTCCCCACAGGCCCAGCTCTTCGCCGATCACCGAAAACAGGAAATCGGTATGGGCTTCGGGCAGATAGAACAGTTTCTGGACGCTGGAACCCAGGCCAACCCCCTGCCACTCGCCACGGCCAAAGGCGATCAGGGCCTGAGTCAACTGAAAACCCGAGTTGAGCGGATCGGCCCAAGGGTCGAGAAAGCTGAGCACCCGCCTGAGCCGGTATTCGGCGGTGTAGATCAGCACAGTCCCGGCGACCGCGACCAGTCCCAACAGACCGACGAACACCCAAAGGCGGGCACCCGCGAGAAACAGCATCCCCAAGGCAGTCGCCATGACTACCGCGGTGGCGCCGAAGTCGGGTTCCTTCAGCAGGAGGACCGCGCCGATGGCGAGCAGGCTCAAAGGAAAGATCATCCCCTTGACCGAGGTCCTGACGGTTTCCAAGTGCCGGCTGATATAGCCCGCCACGTAGATCGCCGCCACCAGTTTGAATACCTCGGACACCTGGACACGCAGCCCGAACAGGTTGATCCAGCGCACACTGCCGTTCACCGACTTGCCGACACCCGGGATGAGGACCAGGACCAGCAGAGCGATACCCGCCCAGAACAGCGACCTGGAATGCCGTTCCAGGGTGTCCAGGCGGACCCTCGCGGCCCCCCAACCCGCCGCCAGCCCCAGCAGGATATGCACGAGCTGATGTTTGGGGAAATAAAAGCTGTCACTCGCCATCTTTTCGCCGAGATGCAGCGAGGCCGAAGACACCATGACGAAACCGAAAAGCATCAGCCCCAGGGATACCGAAAGCAGAACGGTGTCCAGATAGAAACGTCCGGCCCCCCATTTCAACACCAGTCCACGGGCGCCACGAATCGCTTGGGTACTCATGCCAGGCTCCTCACCGTTGCAGCGAAATCCCTTCCGCGCTCTTGATAGTCCTCGTACTGGTCGAGGCTGGCGCAGGCCGGCGCCAGCAACACGGTGTCCCCGCTCTGCGCCACGCCCCTCGCCGCCCGCACCGCCTCGAACATCGTCTTCACCCGGATGGTGGGTACGACACCCTTGAGCACCTCATCGATCAGCGGCCCGTCCCTCCCCATGAGGACAGCGGCCCGCAGCTTCTCCGCCGCCACCGGGACCAGGGAGGAAAAATCCGCGCCCTTTCCGTCGCCGCCGGCGATGAGCACCACCTTCCCTTCCAGTCCGGAAAGAGCCGCGATACAGGCGCCGACATTGGTCGCCTTGGAATCGTTGACATAGGCGACACCGCCGATATCCGCCACCCATTGCATGCGGTGATCCAGCCCCGGAAATGTGCGCAGAACCCCTACCACAGCCTGGCGGTCGAACCCGCAGGCATCGGCAATCGCCACGGCGGCGAGGGCATTGGCCAGATTGTGCCGGCCCTTGATCCGCACCTCGTCGGCGGGGAGCAGCGGAACCCCCTTCGCCAGCAGCCAGGCACGGCCTTCACATCGGGCTAGCGAATAGTCCAGCTCGTCGCCGCTGCCCAACCCGAACCGCGCCACCCGCCTGCCGGGCCGGTACATGGCGGCGACGAGCGGATCGTCCTGATTCAGCACCATCAGGCCCTCGCCGCGAAACACCCGCCGCTTCGCCTCGGCATAGGACGCCAGGTCGGGGTAACGGTCCATGTGATCCGGACTGATGTTGAGCACGGTCGCGACGTCCGCCTCGAGCAATTCCGAGCGTTCCAGCTGGAAGCTCGACAGTTCGAGGACGTACAGCTCCGCAGCCGCGTCCAGCAGGTCCAGCATTGGCGTCCCCAGGTTGCCCCCCACCGCGGCATTGACACCGGATGCCTTCGCCATCAGGCCCACCAGGGTCGTGACCGTACTCTTGCCGTTCGCGCCGGTGATGGCCACGACAGGCGCCCGCACGCAGCAGGCGAACAGGTCCAGATCGCCGAACACACGCACCCCGCAGCGGTGGCTTTCGCGGATTTCGGCCAGATCCAGTGAAAGTCCCGGACTGACCACGAGATGCGTCGCCGCAGCCAAGGCGCTCCGGCTGAATTCGCCGAGGAACAGCGGAACATCGGGGAACGCTTCGCGCAGCTCCTGCAAACCCGGAGGGGCGAGACGGCTGTCCATGACCGCACATTCGAAACCGTGACAGCGCAGGAAACGGACGGTCGACAGGCCGGTCGCCCCCAAACCCAGCACGATTACCCGGGAACGGACATCGAGGTCGAGACGGGCAAAACCGCAGGCCGGATTTTCGTCGATGAGGCGGTCGTGCATGTTCATCAGCGCAGTTTCAAGGTCGCAAGACCGATGAGCACCAAGATGACGGAGATGATCCAGAATCTCACGATCACCCGGGGTTCCGGCCATCCTTTCAATTCGAAATGGTGGTGGATCGGCGCCATACGGAAGATGCGCCGGCCGGTCAATTTGAAAGACAGGACCTGCAGCATCACCGAGACCGTCTCCATGACGAAAATCCCACCCATGATCATAAGCACGATTTCCTGCCGGACCAGCACGGCCACCATCCCCAGCGCAGCCCCGAGGGCCAAGGCTCCGATGTCGCCCATGAAGACCTGCGCCGGATAGGTGTTGAACCAAAGGAACCCCAGCCCGGCTCCGACCAGGGCACCGCAAAACACCACCAGCTCACCCGCCTTGGGCAAATAAGGAATCCCCAGGTACTCCGAGAACTCGCTGTGGCCGGAGGCGTAGGCAAAAATCGCCAGTCCTCCCGCGACCAGCACCGTTGGAAGAATCGCCAGTCCGTCGAGACCATCGGTCAGGTTCACGGCATTGCTCGAACCAACGACGACGAAGTAGGCCAGCGGGACATACAGCCATCCCATGTTCAATACCACCTGTTTGAAGAATGGCACGATGAACTGGGTTTCCTGCGGCGAACTGGCGGTGTGGTAAAGAAACAAGGCCGCCCCGAGACCGAACACCGATTGCCACAGATATTTGTAGCGCGCCGCCAACCCCTTGCTGTTTTTCAGAACCAGCTTTTTATAGTCGTCGACGAAGCCGATGAGCCCGTAAGCCAGTGTCACCAACAGCACTGCCCAGACATAACGGTTGCCGAGATCCGACCACAACAGGGTGCTGACGGTGATCGTCACCAGAATCAACGCGCCACCCATGGTGGGCGTGCCGGCCTTCGACAGATGGCTTTGCGGGCCGTCGTCGCGGATCGTCTGGCCAATCTTGTAGCTTCCCAGGTACCGAATCATCGGCGGGCCGACGATGAAAGAAATCACCAGCGCGGTCAGGATCCCCAGAATTCCGCGGAGCGTGAGATAGTGAAAGACTCTGAACACATCGAAATAGTGTTCGAGCCAGTTCGCCAGAATCAATAGCATCGTATTTCCTTAAACTGCTTCAACATGGGGCATATCGCCCCTGCAAAACCTCAGCCGCCACTGCCGTACCGGGCTGACAACGCTTTTCGGACCTCTTCCCGATCGGAGAACTCGTAGAACACGCCGGCCACTTCCTGGAAAGCTTCGTGCCCCTTGCCGGCCACCAGCACGATGTCACCGTCGCCGGCTTGGGCGATCGCCGCGCGGATGGCCGTCCGGCGATCGCGCACGACCGTGACGGCAGTCTCTCCACAACCCGCGAGAATGTCCTGAACGATGGCATCCCCCGGTTCGCTGCGGGGATTGTCGTCGGTAACGATGACATGGTCGGCGATGCGCGCGGCAATGGCTCCCATCTCCGGCCGCTTGCCCCGGTCCCGGTCGCCGCCGCAGCCGAACACCACCCACAACCGCTCCCGGCAATGCCGGCGCAGACTCGTCAGCACGTTTCGCAATGCGTCCGGGGTATGCGCGTAATCGACGATCACTGTCAGGCCATTTTCGCGAAACCGCTCCATGCGCCCGGGAACCGGGCGGACCCGGCCAACCCGCGAAGCAGCCGCTTCGGCCGGATAACCGAGACCGACCAGAACCGCCAATGTCCCCAGAAGATTCTCTGCATTGAAATCGCCGTACACCGGCGCATCGATCTCGATGGTCCGGCCCGCGCAGTCCACCTTCAGATGCAGCCCCTCCCGCGTCTGCTCCAGCGCCTCAACGCGAAGCACCGGGAAATCCACCGATTCCCCGCCTCCCAGGCTGTAGCCGATCACCTTCACCCCGGCGGGCACGCTCCTCAGAATGGCATCGACGGACGGATCGTCGAGGGTAACCGCGACGAACTCCAAGGCAGGGTTGGCCAAAAGCCCCAACTTGGCTGCCAGGTAAGACTCGAAGGTTCCGTGATAATTGAGGTGATCGCGGGTAATGCGGGTATAGAGCGCACCGCGGCAACGTACCCCGTTGATGCGGCCTTGGGCCTGCCCGTGCGAGGATGCCTCCAGAGCCGCCAGTCGGAAACCCTGGGCCTTGAGCGTCGCAAGTATGGCATGGATCTCGATCGCATCGGGGGTGGTGTGGGCGATCCGCCGCAGGTTTCCGGGTAATCCCCAGCCCAGCGTCCCGATGACCGCAGTCGGATGGTCCGGCTGCAGGGCTTCCGCGATGAAATGGGTACAGGAAGTCTTGCCGTTGGTCCCCGTGACCGCAATGACGTCCAAGGTTTCCGAAGGGTGGCCGAAAAAACGGGCAGCTATGCTGCCCAAGTGACGTCCCAGATCGCGAACCGGGACGGCGAAACCCAGGCCGGGTTCCGGCGCCCTGACACCGGCCCCCGAAGAATCATAGACGACGATGAGCGCGCCCCGCCGGACGGCCTCTTCTGCATACCGGGATCCGTGTTCCCGGCTCCCCGACAACGCGAAAAAGGCGTCGCCGGTGCGCACCGAGCGGCTGTCGAGACTCAGGCCATAGACCGGAATGTCCGGCACGTCCTGACTGTCGGTCAAGCCATCCAGCAGCCACCGCAGGGAGGCCCCGCCACCTTCGCGGCTCAAAAGACTTCTTCCTTCTGGGCCGAAAGAATCGAGGGGCCCATGTCCTGATCCGGCAGGACGTTGAGCAGCCTCAGAGCCGGCTCCATGACCGCGGCGAATGCAGGCGCCGCCACCGCGCCGCCGTAATATTCCCCCGCCGAAGGCTCATCGATCATCACCACGGTGACCAGCCGCGGATCGCTTGCCGGCGCCATGCCTGCAAACACCGAGATATAGCGCGAGGACTGATAACCACCCCGCCCGGCGTTTTTCTTGACCGTTCCGGTTTTTCCGGCGACCCGGAATCCTGGAATGCTGGCCTTGATCGCCGTGCCATCGGCCGAGACCACTCCTTCGAGCATGTTGCGTACGGTCATAGCGGTCTTTTTCGACATCACCCGGACCGGTTCCGGCGAGCGGTCCAGCTTCAGCAGGCTCACCGGCGGTATCACACCATCGCTGGCCAGGGCCAGATAAGCCCGCGCCAGATGCAGCGGCGAGGCCGATACGCCGTAGCCGAACGACAGCGTGGCCTGCGCAAACGGCCGCAAGCCCTTGCGGTCCGGCATGCGTCCCTGGGCTTCACCGGGAAAACCGGTGCTCAAGACCTGCCCGAAACCGAGATCACGATAGAAATCCCAGAACTTGTCCGGCGGCAATGCGAGGGCCATCTTGGTCACCCCCACGTTGCTCGATTTGCGCAGCACCCCGGCGACATCGAGCACCCCGTAATTGTGCACGTCCTTGACCACGTTGGAACCGACGTGCATGAGGCCGGGCGAAGTGTTGATCACTGCATTGGGGCGGAATGCCCCCATTTCCAGGGCACACGCGACCGCGAAGGGCTTCATCGTCGATCCCGGTTCGAACAGATCGGTGATCGCACGGTTGCGGGTGGAGCCGGGCACGGTACCGTTGCGGCTGTTGGGATTGAAAGCCGGCTGATTGACCATCGCCAACACTTCACCCGTCTTGGCGTCGAGCATGACCAGGGCACCCGCCTTGGCCCGGTGCTGCTGCACCGTCCTCTTCAACTCCCGATGCGCCAGATACTGTAGCCGCTGGTCGATGCTGATGCTCAGGTCCTTGCCGGGGACGGGCGGACGGACGTTTTCGACATCCTCGATGACCCGACGCTTTCCATCGCGGATGATGCGCCGGGCCCCCTCGATACCCTTCAGATGCCCGTCGAACGCCAACTCCAGCCCTTCTTGGCCATTGTCATCGATGTCGGTAAAACCGAGAACGTGGGCTGTCACCTCGCCGGTGGGGTAATAACGGCGGGACTCTTCTTCGGCATAGACACCAGGCAAACCGAGCGACGTCACCTGATCGGCAAGCTCCGGGCTGACACGACGTCTGACGTAGACGAAGGCCCGATTGGTGCCGGCCTCACCCAGCCGGCGCTTCAGATCCTCCGGTGTCTCTCCGATCAGTGCCGCCAAAGTCTGGTACTGGGCCTCGGTGGCCTCGAACTCTTTGGGATTGACCCAGATCGACTTCACCGGGCAGCTGGTCGCGAGCAAATCTCCGTTCCGGTCCAGTATACGGCCGCGATGCGCCGGCAAAGGCACGACGCCCATGTGCCGCAGGTCGCCCTGATGCTTGAGAAACTGCCGGTCCACCACCTGCAGATCGACGGCCCGACCGACCAGAACCAGCATGGACGCCATCATGCCGATCAGCAATAGCGACCAGCGCGCGCCGTAATCGCTCTCTCTCTGCGGATTCGTTATGTACATCATTGCACACACCCCCTCATCCCCACATGAGCTCAGGGTTTGATGTAAATGATCGACTCGCGCGCCGGCAGAACCATACCCAGCCGGCTGCGGGCCAGATGTTCGATGCGGCCGTGCTCAGCCCAGGTGTTCTGCTCCAGTTGAAGCTGGCCCAGTTCCACCTCGTACTGATCCAAGGCCAGTTCCAGACGCTGAACCTCGGCGAACAGCATCCGCGTGCGGTATTTCGCATAGACCACGGCGAGCGCCGAACAGACGGCAACCACCGCCAGCAGGAATATTCGTGTCATGCCGCCCGCTTTTCGGCTGCGCGCAACAGAGCGCTCCGCGCCCGAGGATTGATCCGGATTTCGTCGTCTCCGGCCTTGAGCGGCTTTCCCAGAACGGCAAGGCGCGGGCACGAGCGGGTTTCAAAGATTCCCCCGGCCATCTCCCGACCGCGCGCCTCATCCCGCATGAACCTCTTGACGATCCGGTCCTCGAGCGAATGAAACGAGATCACCACCAAACGCCCCCCGGCGGCGAGCACCTCGACCGCCTCGTTCAATCCCTGTTGCAACTGTCCCAACTCGTCATTGACGGCGATCCGGATCGCCTGGAAGGTACGCGTCGCCGGATGCTTGAATTTGTCCTTAAACGGAATCGCGGCTTCGATCAGCCGGACCAGGTCGGTCGTCGTGACGATCGGACGCCGCCGCCGTTCTTCAACCACCGCGCGGGCGATGCGCCCGGCAAAACGTTCCTCGCCATAGTCCCGTAGCACACGGGCCAGCTCCCGCTCGGAAACCTCGGCAAGCCACTCCGCGGCGGTGGTCTTCTGAGTCGGGTCCATCCGCATGTCGAGCGGCCCGGCCCGAAGAAAACTGAAGCCGCGCCGGGCATCGTCCAACTGCGGCGACGATACCCCCAGGTCCATCAGGATGCCGTCGACCCGGCCTGTCCATCCTCTTGCGCCGACGAACCGGCCGACATCCGAAAAACGGCCATGTTCGATGCCAAACCTGGCATCGGCGGACAATCCGGTGGCGCCGGCTGCCGCCACCGCTTCCAGGTCCCGGTCGATCGCCAGCAGACGCCCTTCCGGACCCAAGCGCTCCAGGATCGCCCGGCTGTGCCCGCCGCGCCCGAAGGTGCAATCGACGTAAATACCGTCCGGCCTAACCGCCAGCATCTCGAGCACTTCGGACAGCATGACGGGGAGGTGTCCACTTTCCGCCGCCATCAAAAAGCCAGTGCCCCGAGCTCCGGTCCCATGTCCTCCAATCCTTCGAGGCTCGCCTCTTCCAACCATTCCTGACGGCAGCGATCCCAAAGGACTTCATCCCAGATTTCGAACTTGTTGCCCTGACCGATCAGGACGACCTGTTTGTCCAGGCTGGCGAACCGGCGTAACGGTTCGGGTATGAGGAAACGCCCTTGACCGTCCAGTTCACACTCGGCGGCATGACCGATCAGGAGACGCTGAAGCCGCTTCACCTGTTTATTCAAGGCCGGAAGTTTCACCAGCTTCCGTTCCAGCTCCTCGAACTCAGGCAAAGGGAAGAGCAGCAGACAGGTATCCGTTCCAACGGTGACCACTAGTTGTCCCTCGCAGGACTCCCGGAGTTCCGACCTGTAACGGGTGGGCACCGCCATGCGCCCCTTGTCATCCAGGCTGATGGAATTAACGCCTCTGAACAAGCCGCCCCCAAGCTCCACATTCCCCCAGAAAACCCCACTTTCCACCACCCGCAAACCACTATAGGAACGCGCCGAGGGCAAGTCAAGATGAGCTGCAAAAAAAACTCACCGCCTTGTTTGGTAGCGATTTTTTGTCCGTTTTGGGCGTCCCCGGAAGGACTCGCATAAGGCCGTCTGCAAACACCTCCCCAGTTGGCGGCGCGACGGGGCAAACCCCCCTCGGAAAAGCCGGGAAGGAACCCAGGCGAAAGCACGGGGAATTTTCAGACGGACGGCGGAGAGAACCGACGATGCACAGCCATGGGAGACGGGAGGAAAGGCCCCTTTCGGAGGGGAGATGCCCTGCTCAAAGCGACGAAAATTACGGCCGCCCCCGCTCGAGCAGATCCAGGAAGCCCTTCTCGTCCAACACCGGGACGCCGAGTTCGGAGGCTTTGTCCAGTTTCGAACCCGGTTCCGAACCGGCAACGACGAAACTGGTGTTCCTGGAGACGCTGCCGGTGCATTTCGCCCCGAGAGCTTCGAGCCGGGCTCGCGCTTCGTCCCGGCTCATCGAGGCCAACGTGCCGGTGAGCACGAAAACCAGACCCTGCAGCGGCAGCTTCCGCGGTGCCGGCGCCGGCTTCTCCCAGCTTACGCCGCACGCCAGCAGTTGCGAGATCACCTCGCGGTTGTGAGGCTGGGCGAAAAACAGCCGGATGTGGCGGCTCACCACCGGGCCGACATCGGCAACGGCCAGAAGCTCTTCTTCGGTAGCCTCCATCAACGCCTCGAGGGAACCGAAATGCTCCGAAAGTACCTTGGCCGTCACCTCGCCCACATCGCGGATGCCCAGCGCATAAAGGAAGCGCGCCAGCGTGGTGCGCTTGCTGCGCTCCAACGCAGCCAGCAGATTGGCGGCGGATTTCTCCCCCATCCGGTCCAGCCCCGCAAGCCGGTCCAGATCGAGGCGGTAAAGGTCAGCCACCGTTGCGATCAGCTTTCTGCCCACCAGCTGATCCACCAGTTTGTCGCCCAGCCCTTCGATATCCATCGCCCGCCGGGACGCGAAATGCTTGATCGACTCTTTGTGCTGGGCAGGACAGTACAGGCCACCGCTGCAGCGGGCCAACACCTCACCCGGTTCCGCCTCTACGGCGGAGCCGCATTCGGGACAAACTTCCGGCATCCGAAACGGTTCGGCCCCCGGCTTCCGCAGTTCCGGAACGACCCGGACGATTTCTGGAATGACGTCCCCGGCCCGCCTCACGATCACGGTGTCCCCGGGCCGGACGTCCTTCCTGCGGATCTCGTCGGCATTGTGCAGGGTCGCGTTAGTGACGGTGACCCCGCCAACGAACACCGGTTCCAGCCTTGCCACGGGAGTCAGGACGCCGGTACGTCCCACCTGGACGTCGATGCCCACGACCCGCGTTCTCGCCTCCTCGGCGGGAAACTTGTGGGCGATGGCCCAGCGGGGGGCGCGCGAGACGAATCCCAGCCCGGCCTGGGCCTTCAGGTCGTCGACCTTGTATACGACGCCGTCGATATCGTACGGCAAATCGTGACGGCGCTCCCCCAGCGAGCGATAGTACTCAAGACAACCGGCTGCTCCCCGAACGACGCGATACTCCGGCGAAACCGGCAACCCCCAGCGTTGCAGGGATTCGAGGAGTTCATGCTGGGTGGCGGGGAGTCTGGCGTCCGGAAACGCACCGATACCATAGGCGTAAAAGGACAAGGGACGCGACGCCGTGACCCTCGCGTCGAGCTGGCGCAGGCTGCCCGCCGCGGCGTTGCGCGGATTCACGAACGTTTTCTCTCCGCTGCGGCGGGCGCGCTCGTTGAGGGCGAGAAAGCCCCGTTTGGGCATGAACACTTCACCCCGCGCCTCGAAACGGTCCGGAAAGTCTTCGCCCTTTAGCCGCAGAGGGATCGCCCGAACCGCCCGGACGTTGTGCGTCACATCCTCCCCGACTTCCCCGTCACCGCGGGTGGCGGCTCGGACCAGAACGCCGTCCTGGTAGAGCAAATTGACGGCGAGCCCGTCGAGCTTCGGCTCCGCGACGTATTCGAGCGTATCCCGGGACAGCTCCTTGCGTACCCGCCGGTCGAATGCGGTGAGATCCTCCTCACTGAAAGCATTCTCCAGCGACAGCATGGGCACTTCGTGGCGAACCTCAGTGAAAGCTTCGACCGGAGGAGCGCCTACCCGTTGGGTGGGCGAATCGGGTGTGACGAGCTCGGGATAACGGGCCTCGATGGCAAGCAGTTCCGCCATCAGGCGGTCGTATTCGGCGTCGGTGATCAGGGGATCGTCGAGCCGGTAGTAACGAACGTTATGAAACTCGATTTCTTCGCGCAGTTTGCGGGCTTTTTCGACCACTTCGGCAGGAACGCTCACGACTGTTCGCACGCTTCCGCCAGAATTTCGCGCATTTCGATCACCCGGGCTTCGGTGAGCTCCGCCCGGTGTTCGTCGAGCACCCTGCCCTCCAAGGCGCCTGCCAGTCCTCGACAGGTATCGACGAGGTCGTCGAAAACCTCCAAGGGGTCCGGTACCTTGGCCGGCTGGAAAAAGAAGACGACGCCGGGGGTGCGGAAATTCTCCATGTCGTTCACGGGAAAAGTGCCGGGCTCGACCAGACTGGCCACGCTGAACAGGGGTTCGCGATAAGCGCTGTCATAGCGGTGGAAAATCCCCATTTCACCGTAAACGAGATCCAGGTCGATCAGGGCATCCCGCAGGCGCTCGCCGGAGAACCGGCCACCGCCGCCCTTGACGACGCTGAGCTGGATGAGAAACGGCGCCCCCAACGCTCGCGAAGTGCCGGCCGGCGGCTCCTCGACCGCTTCCCGCGGAAGCTCGTCCACCCGCCCGCCCGCGTCTGCTTCACCCGCGGCCGGCTCGTTCGCCGCTCCCGTGAAGCCATGGTCCGTGTCCCTGACCGGCCGGCGCGACTCCCCGATCTCGTCTTCCTTCTCGAAGACGCCGAATTCGCCGAACCGCTCCAGCGCAGCGAGGATCTTTTGTTTGTAGCGGCCCCAGACATAGATGCCGGCAATCACCAGCACGCCTGCGACCAGAATGATGATTCGGACCGTATCTCTATCCATTTCGTCCCTCAAACCGAAGCCAGTTCAACCGCCGCATCGATGTCCACCGTCACGATGCGCGACACCCCGGGCTCCCGCATGGTGACCCCGGCCAGATATTGGGCGATTTCCATCGTGGCCTTGTTATGGGTGATGAAGAGAAATTGTACTTTCTCGGACATTTCTTTCACCAACTGACTGAACCGTCCGACGTTGGCATCGTCCAGCGGCGCGTCCACCTCGTCCAGCAGACAGAAGGGCGCGGGGTTCAACTCGAAGATGGCGAACACCAGGGCAGCCGCCGTCAGTGCCTTTTCCCCCCCGGAAAGGAGATGGATCGAACTGTTGCGCTTGCCGGGCGGCTGGGCCATGACGCTGACGCCCGCGCTCAGCAAGTTGTTTTCCGTGAGCTCGAGGGCCGCTTTCCCTCCGCCGAAAAGCTTGGGAAACATGCGCTGAAAACCGGCATTGATCTTTTCGAAGGTCTCCTTGAACCTGGCCCGACACTCCCGGTCGATCTTTTCGATAGCCTGCTCCAGTGTCGCCAGCGACTCGGTGAGATCCCGGTCTTGTTCCTCTAGATAGCGCCGGCGCGCTTCCTGCTCCTGATACTCCTGCATCGCCGTGAGATTGACCGGTCCGAGCCGTTCGATCTCCTCTCCCAGGCGAATCACGGACGCCTGCCAGGCGCTTTCCTCGGCATCTTCTGGCAACCCCGCCACGACCGCCGCCGGTGCCGCACCAAGCTCTGCGAACTGTTCTTCGATCCCCTGGCGGCGGACTTCAGCAGCCTGCCACGCCAGCTTCATCTGGCCGATGCTTTCCCGCAAGGCCGCCAGTTCATGCTCCGCACGCTGCCGTTCACCCGCAACGCGCCGGACGTCCGCTTCGAGTTCGCTGAGCCTTCGGCGCTGGCGCGCCATTTCGGCCTCCAGCGCGCCCCGCTCCTCCGTCAGCGCATCCAGACGTGACCGCTCGTCCTCCAGCGGTGTCTGTGACTCGTCCAGCCTCTGGACGATGGCGGCAAGCCGGTCCGCGGTCTGGCCATGCTGCTGTTCCAGCCGCTGCAGATGGGCAGCGGTCAACGCTGCGTTCGATTCGAGCATGGCCGCCCGGCTGCGGAGTGCACGAACGTCCTCGTGCAGCGACTTCTCGGCCGCCTCCGCGGCGGCGAATGCCTCCTCCAGCGCCAGCCACTCCCCCTTCCGCTGCGCCGCCACATCCTGCAGTCTTGACGAATCACGCTCGGCCGTCTGCAAGGCTTCCTCGGCCTCGGCACGCTTCTCGGCGAGTTCGAGCTCCTGATCGGCCAATTCGTTCAGCTCATGGCTGAGCTGGTCCAGGCGATGCCTCCATTGCTCGCTCCTGGCCTCGGCCGCCGCCAACTCGGATCTCGCGAGGGAAAGGCCGGCGGAGAGCTCGTCCGCCTTCTTTCTTGCCTCGCGTCCCTCGGACTCCAAACGCTCCAGTTCGACCTCGGCCTCCGACGCCTCCCTTTCCAGAGTCCGGCATTGCGCTTCCAGCTCTTCGACTCGCCGCCTACATTCGCGCAGTTCGCGCTCGCGGGCAAGCGCCCCGGCATGGCCGGCGTCCGGCTTCTGCACCAGCATCCAGCCCTTTCCGATACGGAATCCGCCCGGCGTCACCACCGACTCGTGCGGCTGCAGCGAACGCGCCCGCTCCGCCGCCTCCGCCGGATCAGAAGCGCAGTAAATCCCCGCCAGCAGACCTTCGAGCGCCAGGGGAGCTCGAATGTAATCGAGCAGACGCGGCCCGCCGGTTCCTTCGGCAACCGGTCCTTGCCGATATTCACATAAGGCCAGAAACTCAGCAGGCTCCTGAGCCTGGAGGTTCGCCAGGTAAGGCGTCAGACTGTCGACACACACGGCTTCGAGATGCGCCCCCAGCACCGTCTCCGCGGCATTCTCCCAGCCGGGTGCCACCTCGATCTTCTCGCCCAGGCGGTCGGCCGCCGACAGTTGCCACGCCTCGAGCACCGCCGCCGCGGCACTGCGATCACGCCCCATCGCGTGGCGCTGCAGCGTCTCGAGCGAAGCGACCTTCCCCTGCACGGCATGCAGACCGGCGCGCGCCGGATTCAGGCGCTCACGCGCGAAGCGCAGCCTGTCCCGCTGCCGTTCCGCCTCTCTCGCCAATGCTTCGACCGCGCCGACGGTCTCTTCCCGTTCCGCCTCGATACCTGCCACCTCTAAACGGTGGGCCTGCACGTCGAGAGCGGCAAGCGCTTTTTCCAGTTCCGACTGTTGCTGCAACAGTCGCTGGCGCCGCCCGCCGAGCTGCTGTCCATGCTCCCGCAGCTGCTGCAACCGTGAACGCTGCAAAGCCGCTTGTCCTTCGAGTCTGTGCCGATCGCCGGCCAGCGCCTCCCAGCCTTCACGGCACGTCTTCAGCTTCGCTTCCGCGGCCTGGCGAACCGACACCGCTTCCGCTACTTCCTGCTCCAGCGAGGCCAGCTTCCCCTTCAGCTCGGCCGCCTCGGCCCGGACCGCCTTGAGCCGGAGACGGTCGTCGTCACGGTCGGATTCGACTTTCCGCAATTCGGCCTCGACCCGCTCCCGCTCCTGAACCAGTTCCGCCCGCGACTTCTGGGTATGGCGAATGAACTGGTCCAAGCGGCTGATTTCCGCGCCCAACTCATAGAACCGCCCCTGTTGGACATCGAGTTTTTCCTGTGCAACGCCGCGCAACCTGTTCAGCTCCTCCAGCCGTGTCTCGCAGGCGTGCTCTTCACCCGTGAGCCGACGGAACCGCTCCTCAGAGTCCGTCAGCTCGGCTTTGAGCCGATCGAGCTGCCGTTCCAGAGCGCGCCAGCGCAGCCCCAGAAGTTCGAGCTTGAGCCGGCGTTCCTCGTCGCGCAGGGCTATGAACTTCTCGGCTTTCCTGGCCTGACGTTGCAGATGGCCCAACTGCCTACCGAGTTCCTCGCGCAAATCGGCCAGGCGCTCGAGGTTCTCGCGGGTATGGCGCATCCGTTGCTCGGTTTCGTGCCGACGCTCCTTGTACTTGGAGATGCCGGCCGCCTCTTCGATGATCTCGCGCATTTCTTCGGGCTTGGCTTCGATCAGCCGGGAAATCGTGCCCTGCTCGATGATGGCATAGCTGCGCGCACCCAGGCCGGTCCCCAGGAACAGGTCGGTGATGTCCTTGCGGCGGCAGCGCGTCCCATTCAGGAAGTAGCTCGACTGGCCGTCGCGGGCCACCTGGCGCCGGATGGCGATCTGCTGATATCGGGCGTATTCGCCGCCTGCACGCCCGGAAGAATTGTCGAATACCAGTTCCACCGATGCCTGACTCGCCGGCTTCCGGGTGCTGGAACCGTTGAATATCACATCCGCCATGGTTTCACCGCGCAAATGGCGCGCCGAGCTTTCCCCCATGACCCAGCGCACCGCGTCAATGACATTCGACTTGCCGCAGCCGTTCGGGCCCACCACGCCCACCAGGTTGCCCGGCAAGGGGAGGGTCGTCGGATCCACGAAAGACTTGAAACCGGCGATCTTGAGCTTTTCCAGTCGCATGGGGAATTCAGGACGATGACACCGGCCGGGAGGACGGCGATTGTTCGAGGGTGACTCGGCGGGTTATTATACAAGCCAGCGCTGGCCACGATCCGCAAGTGCGGCGCCGGCCGCACCCCAGCAATACACGAATGACACCCGATGCCCTCCCAGCCCAGCAAGACTCTGGAAACCTTCGACAATCCGCGTCCGGACCACGACTACACGATCCGCATCGAAATCCCCGAATTCACCTGCCTGTGCCCCAAGACCGGCCAGCCCGACTTCGCGACGATCCTGCTGGAATACGTGCCGGACCGGCAGTGCATCGAACTCAAATCGCTGAAAATGTACATCTGGTCTTTCCGGGACGAAGGAGCATTCCACGAAGCCGTGACCAACACCATCCTGGACGATCTGGTCACCGTCTCACGCCCTCGGTTCATGCGCGTGACCGCGAGATTCAACGTGCGCGGCGGCATTTACACGACCGTGGTGGCGGAACGGCGCGCGCCGGACTGGGAACCGACGACGCCGGTCGCCCTGCCCTGAGCGTCATCCCAGTTTTTCGCGCAGGCTCTCGCGCCAGGCCCCGGACAGCGCCTCCAGGCTCAGCAGCTTGGCAATGACCTCCCGTTGCCGCGGCCCTTTTACCAGTGCCAGCATGGCCTCGCGGACGCTGACGCCGCCCGGGTCCACGGCCGTGCGCTCCAGGTGGTCGCCGACCCGAAGCTCTCCTTCTTCCAGCACCCTCAGGTAGAACCCCACCCGGCCGGAGATGAGAAAGCGTTTGGGAAAGGTGTGGTCGCCCAGTTTGACGCCGAGCTTGAAACAGGGAACCCGGGGCTGCGTCACCTGGAACCGTACCGACCCGCCCCGGAAGGTATCCCCGATGTGCACCTCGTCATCGCGCCCGCCGGTAATGGTCAGATTCTCTCCGAAATGACCGTAGGGCAGGGATTCGAGGCCGAGGTCCTCCTGCCAGTAGCCATAGTTGTCGGCACTGTAGGCGTAAACCGCCTTGTCGGGCCCACCGTGGTTTTCCCGGTCGACTTGAACGTCGCCCTCGATGCCGGTCACTCCGACATGGACGGGATGATCGACCGGCGCCTTGTAGATGCCCGTACCGATGCGGCGGCCGGCATGTTCGATCCGGCACTCGCTGCCTATGCTGATCGCTACGATTTTCATGAAGCCGAACTCCGGTCGATGACTGCCCGCACCGGCGCGAAGCTGCGCCGGTGAAAGAAGCTCGCTCCCCGACTGGCCAAACGATCGATGTGCAGTCGGGTGGGGTAACCTTTGTGCACCCCTAGCGCATAGCCCGGACAAAGCCGGTCCAGCACCTCCATTTCGCGATCCCTGAAGACCTTGGCGAGTATCGACGCGGCCGCAATCTCCGCCACCGACGCATCCCCGCCGACGATAGCCTCGCCGGGACAATCCAGGGGAGGATAGCGGTTGCCGTCCACCCTGACCCAGTCCGGCAGGACGGGCAGCGCTGCGACCGCCCGGCACATGGCCAAATGGGTGGCTCGGAGGATATTGAGCTGGTCGATTTCAGACACCTCCGCGCGGCCCACCGCCCAAGCCAGGGATTCGGAGCAGATGCGGCCGGCCAAAACCAGCCTGCGATCCGGGCGCAGCCGCTTCGAATCAGCGAGGCCATGGGTATCCTGACCGGGAGCGAATATCACCGCCGCAGCGATCACCGGCCCTGCGATACAACCGCGCCCCACCTCGTCGATGCCTGCGACCAAAGACGCCATCCCCCCTCCCGATGGAATTCAGCGGATGATGCTGCGGCCCGTGGCCCTCAGAAAATCCACCATGCAGGCGAGCTCCGGCCCATCCTCGCTCATTTCCTCCAACAGACGGATCGCCTCTTCGAGTTTGAAACCGGTCTTGTAGACAATTTTGTAGGCTTTCTTGATCTGCCTGATCGCCACGGAATCGAATCCGTTCCGCTCCAGTCCGACTGCATTGATCCCGTGCGGCTTGGTCGGCCGTCCCCCCACCATCACATAAGGCGGGACGTCACGGGATATCACACTGCCCATGGCGGAGAAGCTGTGCTGG
Source organism: Methylococcus sp. S1M (assembly GCF_051295855.1). Lineage (NCBI taxonomy): Bacteria > Pseudomonadati > Pseudomonadota > Gammaproteobacteria > Methylococcales > Methylococcaceae > Methylococcus > Methylococcus sp. S1M. The sequence continues at coordinate 244,268 of NZ_JBPDXO010000004.1, read as the reverse complement.
CCTATCCGGCAGAACTGATGAACCAGAGAGAAACCGCCCAGGATGGCATCGTCATCGACCCGCACGTGCCCTGCCAGAGAAGCGGCATTCGCCATGATGACCCGGTTTCCGATCACACAGTCGTGGGCTACGTGGGTATACGCCATGAAGAGGTTGTCATCGCCGATGCGGGTGACCCCCTTATCCTGAACCGTACCGCGATGAAGAGTGGCGAATTCGCGTATGACGTTCCGGTCGCCGATTTCCAGTGCGGTCGTTTCCCCGCGGTACTTTTTATCCTGCGGATCCTCACCGACCGAAGCGAACTGGAAAATGCGGTTGTCATTGCCGATCCGGGTCGTACCGCGGATGACCACGTGCGGCCCGATAACCGTGCCCGACCCGATACTGACACCGCGACCCACGATGGAATAGGCGCCGATTTCGACGCCTTCTCCAATGTCCGCCGCCGGATCAATGATCGCCGTCGGGTGGATCAAGATCCCTGCTCCGCAGCTGCGCACATGATCTCGGCACTGGCCACGAACTCGCCTTCGACGTCGGCACGACAGGCGAATGCCCAGATGTTGCGTTTATGGCGCAAATACGTCGCTTCAAGGCGAAGCTGATCGCCCGGCACGACAGGCCGCTTGAAACGCACCTTGTCGAGCCCGACCAAGTAGTAAGTGGCCCCTTTTCCGAGCACGTCGGGCGCCGTCTCCGAGGCGAGCAGGCCAGTCGTCTGGGCCAGCGCCTCGATGATCAGCACCCCCGGCATGATCGGCACACGCGGGAAATGTCCCTGAAAGAACGGCTCGTTATAGGTGACGTTTTTGATGGCGAGCAGCCGCTTCCCGGGCTCGCACTCCAGCACTCGATCGACCAGAAGAAACGGGTAACGATGAGGCAAAAATTCCTTGATCGCTTGAATATCCAATACTTTTTCCTTCTCGGGTTTCGTCGTCAGGCCATCGACCCGAATCCGGATTATTTCTTGCCCGAGGGGCGGTAGCTGGCAACCAGCTTCTTTTCCACTTTGTCTGTCACATCGATGCTTTCCGCCGCGTAGACCACGCCATCGGTCAGCAACAGATCGAAATTTTCCTCTTTGGCGAGCGACTGGATCGCCTCGAAGATTTCCTTTTGGAGCTGGGCCAGCTCCTCGTTTCTGCGCAAGTTGAAATCCTCCCGGAATTCGTCCTGCGCCCGCTTGGCCTCCCGTTTGCGGTTCATGAGATCGCGCTCCTGCTCCTTGGTGATCTCGCCGCCTTTCGCCAGCCGCTCTTCCAGTGCTTTGATCTCCTTCTGTTCCGCGACCAGTTTCTTGTCCCTGCCGGAGAATTCTCTTTCGAGCTCCTTCTTGGCAGCTTCGGCCTGCGGCGCTTTCTCCAGCAGTCGCCCCACATTGACGAAACCGATCTTGATGTCAGCCGCGCAGGGTTCGGCAAAGACAGCCGCCGACACGAGCAAAGGCAATAGAACTTTCCGTACCATGATTCCTCTCCGATGATGAATGTTGACCGGGACCGAAATGCCGCCGATTCAGGAGCCTGCCCCACCCCGCGCCGCAAGGGGCTTCGGCCGGGCTTGCATTGACGCCGGGAAACCCGCCGCATTATACAAAAATACTCACACCTGCCCGAAGCACGGGATCACATGCCCTGGAATCCGGAACCGAAATTGAATTGAAAATGCTGAATTCGGTCCCCGCTCTGGGAGTTGAGCGGCTGGGCGATCGAGAACATCAGGGCCCCGAAGGGTGACAGCCACTTGGCCGAAATGCCGGTCGAGAAGCGCAGGTCCGAAAGCTGGGGCGAATTGACGAACACATTCCCGCCGTCGACGAAGGTACCCAAGCGGACACTCTTCAGTTTCTCGCCGGCAAACGGGACCGGAAACAGCAACTCCACCGAGCCGGTCAGTTTGCTGTTGCCGCCGAAGGCGTAGCCACGGCTGTCCCTGGGCCCCAGTGAATTGGGCTGGTATCCACGCACGGAATTCGGACCGCCGGCGTAAAAGTGTTCCCAGAACGGAAGGACGCTGTTGCCGCCACTGCCATAGCCGCCGCCGTAACCGAAATCGCCATTCAACCACAGCGTCAGATCCTGGGTCAGCGGAAAATACTGCTCCAGGCGCACGTTGGCCTTGTAATACTGCAGGGTACTGAACGGCAGGGCAAACAGTCCCGTCAATCGCTGCGCGCCACCGCTGGTCGCGAATATCGCCCGATTCAGGGTGTCATGGGTCCAACCCAGCGAGGACGAATAGGTCGAATACTCGCTGCCATGGTCGGCAATGAACGCTCTGATTTGATCGGAAGACTGGGAGGTCGTCTTGAGCTTGGTGTTACTGTAGTCCAGGTTGGTCCGAATACTGTCGAACTCTCCGATGGGCAACCCCCAGTTGCCGCCCACCTGGAACACATTGGTAATGTAGTTGGCAACATAGTTCGAATAGCCGGTGTTGGTGTCGCGATAGCTGATGTCGAAACCACTGCTGATGCCATCCAGGGTGGCGTAGGGATTGAAATACCCCAAGGCATAGATGGTGTTGATCTGGCTGTTGTTGAAATTGAAACTGACACGCTTGCCGCTGCCGAAAATGTTGTCCTGGGTGACCGCCGCATTGAATATGATGCCCTGGAACTGGGAATACCCTACACCCGCCGTCAGGTTGCCGGAAGACTTCTCGGTCACGCTGTAGTTGACGTCGATCTGATCCGTCGTTCCCGGCACCGCGGGCGTCTCCACGTTGACATCCTGGAAATAGCCGAGACGCTCGAGCCTGGTCTTGGAACGCTCGATCTTCGCGGTCGACGCCCAGGCCGCCTCCATCTGCCGCATTTCCCTGCGCAGCACTTCGTCACGCGTCTTGGTATTGCCCTGGAAATTGATTCGCCTCACGTAGACCTGTTTGCCCGGATCGACGAAAAAGGTGATGTTTACGGTCTTCTTCTCCTGATTGATGTCCGGCACCATATTGACGTTGGCGAAGATGTAGCCCTCCTCGCCCAAGCGATCGGAAATGCCCTTCTGGGTTTCTGTCGCCAGTTTCCTGGAAAAAATATCCTCCGGCCCGATACGCACGAGCGGGACGAGTTGTTCGGGCGGCACGATGGTCTTGCCGGTCAGCCTGACCTGCTCCACCTTGAAGACCTCGCCCTCCTTAACGTTGATGGTGATATATATTTCTTTCTTGTTGGGCGTGATCGATACCTGGGTGGACTCGATTTCGAAATTGACGTAACCGCGATCGAGATAGTAGGAGCGCAGCCGCTCCAGATCGGCCGACAATTTCTGCTTGGAATACTGATCATCCTTGGTATAGAAAGACAGGAGATTGGATGTACTCAGCTCAAAATCCTGGGTCAGCTCCTCATCACTAAAGGCGTTATTGCCGATGATATTGATCTGTTTTATGCGGGCGACGCGACCTTCTGCGATATTGATATTCACCGCCACACGGTTCCGGGGCAGTTCCGTCACCTGGGAATCGATTTTGAGGCTGTATTTGCCCCGGCTGTAATACTGGCGCCGCAGTTCCTGTTCGACCTTGTCGAGAATCTGCCGGTCGAATACCTTCCCCTCCGCCAGCCCGATTCCCTTGAGCGCCTTCAGCAGATCCTCGCTACCGATGTCATGGTTGCCGTCGATCTTTACGCTGGAAATCGAAGGACGCTCTTCGACGTAGATGATCAACTTACCGTCGTCCTCGTCCAGACGGACGTCCTTGAAAAACCCCGTCTTGAACAGCGCCCGGATCACCTCGGCCGACCGTTTTTCATCGAGGGTGTCGCCCTCCCGGACAGGCAGGTAGTTGAACACCGTACCCTCCGAAATCCGCTGCAGCCCTTCGATCCGGATGTCCCGGATGACGAAGGGCTCGAACGCGAACAGCACGGACGACCATGCCAGGATCAGCAGCCATGCACACAGGCGGCGCACGGATTCCAACCCCCCTGAAAATTCGGCGGAACTATCGTTCAAGGGCCTGGCCGGAAACTATGGGATGGGGCATGCGTAAGTTCGGAACCCGTCGGTCATTCGCTTCGCAGATCTTCCTCGAGCTGCTCGAGGCTGATGTGCCGGATGATCTTCCCTTTGGCGTAGTAGATGACGTATTCGCCGATGTTACAGGCGCGATCACCGACGCGCTCCAGCGCCCGCGCGGACCACATGATGTTGAGAGACACGGGAATGGTACGGGGGTCTTCCATCATGTAGGTGATCTGCTGGCGCAGGATGGTCTCGTACTCGCGATCCGCCAGACGGTCGTCCTGGACCACGCGGAGCGCGGCATCCACGTCGATGCGCGCAAAGGAATCCAGGGCGCTGCGCAGTAGGTTACGCACGTACCTGGCCAATTCCTCAATCTCGGAAAGCTGGTTCCTGCGGGGAAAATGTCCGACCATGTCCAGGGTGTGGCGCGCGATCCGTTTCGCCTCGTCGCCGATCCGCTCCAGATCGGTGATGGTCTTGATGACAACCACGACCAACCGCAAATCCCGAGCGGTCGGCTGGCGCCGAGCCAGGATCTGAGTACATTCATCGTCGATGGAGACTTCCATCGTGTTGACCTTGTAATCGTCGGCGATGACGCGTTCAGCGAGCTCGACATTGCCTTCCAGCAACGACCTGACCGCAGAAGCCACCTGCTCCTCCACCAGTCCTCCCAGGGTCAAAACCCGGCTGCGAATGTCCAGCAATTCGTGGTCGAACTGTTTGGACGTGTGCTGATGTTGGTGCTCGGGATCGATGAAGGACGGCATGGGCTGGCTGACGGCTGTCTCGGATGGCGGGGCTGCGGACTAACTGCGCAACGATTCTATCAACTCGGCTGGCGAGGTAAAAGACAAGGAGTCGCCGAGCATTTCCCGATCTTCCGGAAATTCCCGGCTATCCTATAGAATCCAGCCCATCCAAATAAAACCGGCGCCCCATTCCCGCCTTCGACCCGGCATCACCCGTCCACAAGACCTGAAGAACCTGGATACCTCAAGAAATATGACGTTTTCATTAAAGCGGCTCGGGCTGGGCCGCTCCCGGCGGACTATATGAGAATACTGATCACCGGCACCGCCGGCTTCATCGGATCGCACCTGGCCCACAAACTGCTGGACCGGGGTGATGAAATCATCGGCATAGACAACGTCAACGATTACTACGACGTCAGCCTCAAAGAAGCACGCCTCGCCCGGCTCCATGCCCGCCCCGGCTTCAGCGAGGCACGTATCGCCCTGGAGGAACGCGACAAGCTGTTCACGACGTTCGCCCGCCACCGTCCCGAACGTGTGGTGAACCTGGCCGCCCAGGCCGGCGTGCGCTATTCACTGGAAAACCCGCATGCCTACGTCGACGCCAATCTGGTCGGCTTCTGCAACATCCTGGAAGCCTGCCGCCACTACGAGGTGGAGCACCTGGTCTATGCTTCCTCCAGTTCGGTCTACGGCGCCAATACCGCCATGCCGTTTTCGGTGCATCACAACGTCGACCATCCGGTCAGCCTCTATGCCGCGACCAAGAAGGCCAATGAATTGATGGCCCATACCTACAGCCATCTGTTCGGGCTGCCCACCACGGGCCTTCGCTTCTTCACGGTCTACGGCCCGTGGGGGCGGCCGGACATGGCCCTGTTCAAGTTCACCCGCAACATCCTGGCGGGACGGCCGATCGACGTCTACAACTACGGGCACCACCGGCGGGATTTCACCTACATCGACGACATCGTGGAAGGGGTAGTACAGACCCTGGACAAAGTGGCTGCGCCCGATCCGGCATGGAGCGGCGACCGGCCCGACCCCGGCACCAGCCGGGCCCCCTACCGGCTGTACAACATCGGCAACAACGAGCCGGTCGAGCTTTTGCGCTTCATCGAGGTGCTCGAGCACTGTCTGGGATGCAAAGCCGAGATGAACCTGCTGCCCATGCAGGACGGCGACGTGCCCGACACCTATGCCGACGTGGACGATCTGATGCGCGATACCGGTTACCGGCCGGCAACCCCGATCGAAACCGGCATCGCGCGCTTCGTCGAGTGGTACCGGGATTATTACGGCGTCCGCTGAACCGATGGCTACCCCGGTTCTGGGCTTTGCCGCCTTTAGCGGCACCGGAAAAACGACTTTGCTGAAACGTCTCATCCCGCTCTTGAAACGAGCGGGCCTGAGGGTCGGCGCCATCAAGCACAGCCACCACAGCTTCGACGTAGACCACCCCGGCAAGGACAGTTTCGAACTGCGCGCCGCTGGCGCCAGCCCGGTGATGATCACCTCATCGAAACGCCGGGCCGTCATCACGGAACGCGAGACTCCACGGGAACCCAGCCTTGCCGAGGAGCTCACACTTCTGGAAGATTCCGGCCTCGACCTCATCCTGGTGGAGGGGTTCAAGCACGAACGCTACCCCAAGATCGAGCTGCACCGTCCGGCCCTGGGCAAACCCCTGCTGTTTCCGGAAGACGACTCCATCATCGCCCTGGCGACGGACGATCCGCAGCCCTCCGATTCCCTTGCCATTCCGCGGCTCGATCTCAACGATCCGCGCCAGATCGCCGATTTCATCCTGGACTGGCTGCACGCATGCAGCGGTTCGAATCAACCCCTGAGACCCTATATCCCATGAAACGCAAAGGCATACTCGTCACCGGCGGCGCCGGCTATATCGGCAGCCATGTCGTCAAAACCCTGGGCGAAGCGGGCGAACGCCTGGTCGTGCTGGACAACCTGTCGACCGGCTTCCGCGATGCCGTCCTGTATGGCGACTTCATCGAAGGCGACACCGGCGACGACGTCCTGCTGGACAAGATCATGCGGGACTACGAGGTCGAGGCCGTCATGCATTTCGCCGCCCACACCATTGTGCCGGAATCGGTCGAAGACCCGCTGAAGTATTACGGCAACAACACCTGCAAGACCCGCACCCTGCTGGAATCCTGCCGGAAGGCCGGGGTCAGCCATTTCATCTTCTCCTCGACCGCGGCCGTTTACGGCATCCCAGAAGGCGAATTTGCGCTGGAAACCTCGCCACTCGCGCCGATCAACCCTTACGGCAGCTCCAAGCTAATGAGCGAGATCATGCTGCGCGACCTGTCCGCCGCCAGCCCCTTGCGCCATGTGGTGCTGCGCTATTTCAACGTCGCCGGCTCGGACCCCGAAGGCCGCATCGGCCAGAGCACGGTCAAGGCCACCCTTCTGATCAAGGTCGCGGCCGAGGTCGCCACCGGCAAGCGCGATCGCCTGTGCATATTCGGCACCGACTATCCGACACCGGACGGCACCGGCATCCGCGACTACATCCACGTGTCGGACCTGGCCGATGCCCATGTCGCCGCCCTCGCCTATTTGCGCGCTGGCGGCGAATCCAGGACGCTCAACTGCGGCTATGGCCACGGCTACAGCGTGAGGGAGATCATCGATACCATGAATCGCGTCAACGGCACCCCCATCGCGGTCGAAGAGCGACCGCGCCGGCCCGGAGACCCTCCCCGCCTGGTTGCCGGCGTGGAGCGCATCCGCGAAATCCTGGAATGGACGCCCCGTTACGACGACATCGAACTGATCGTGCGGACCTCCCTCGAATGGGAGCGCAAGCTCGCCGCCCGGAAGGCGCCTGAGGTCCGTCAACGGGAAAGTCCGGCCCGGTAACTGGCTGCCACGGCCAGGAATGCGACGATGTCGTAAAGCGAGTGGATCAGAATGGGAACGAGCAGATTGCGCTCGCCACCGACGTCCAGCGCGAAGCCGAGGTAAATGCCGGTCAGGCCCGCCAGCAGGGCGTATAAAGGGGAAATCCAATGCACCAGGGCGAACACCAGGTTGCTGAAAACCAGGCCGCCCAGCCAACCCCAGTCGGCCTCGAACCAGGGCTGAAGGAATCCCCGGAACAGGATTTCTTCGGTGAAACCGGCGAGGAAGCCGAGGAACAGCAAGTCCGCCATGCCACAGCCCGCGAGCAAAGGCCCCAGACGATCCACCAGCACCCGTTTGATTTCCCTCAGGCTGGCGACGTGGGTGTTGTAGGACCACTGGAACACCAGATACAGCGGCAAGGTTCCGGCCAGCCCGTAGACCAGTCCGTCCAGGTCGAAACGCAGCGCAGCGACCGGATCGATCCCCGCCAGACCGCCGAAGCCGAACGCCAGCAGCAGCAAGCCACCTTCGAACACGGCCGCGAACCTGAGAAAACCGCCGCGAGGCGTGCTCACGCCTCCACCCCGCCGGCATCCGGGTCTTCCACCCGAAGGCTCAGGTGTTCCGGAGTCGCCGGACTGTCCAGATGCCGCGCCAGGGCGAGCAGGAATACGTCCATGACACCGTGATAGGACAATACATAACGCACGAAGAACCGGAAGGCCGGATGGAAAATGCTGTCCCGTTCGGTGATCGTCAAAACCGTCCCTGCATCGCCGTCCGCCTGCAGGTCGTACACCCACACCCCCCGCAACGGCAGATGTTCGCCCGCCAGACAGGTGACCAAGCGCCGGGGCGGCACGGCTTCCAATACCCGGAACCGCACCTTCGCTCCCATCGCACACACCTCGTCCCAACTGGGGAAGCCGTCGACGTCCGGAGCACGATCCACGGCGGCGAGGCCTGGCCTCCAGCGCGGAAAACCCTCGAAATCGGTGATGATTTCCCAGACCCGCTCCGGGGTCGCCGGCAGCCTGATCCGGCTCGCCGCCCGGTGGGTCTTCGGCAGACGCATGCCCACCACCACGAGGACACCCAGCGCCAGCAGCACGAACCCTGCGAGGAACAGAAGCGTGGTCATTCTCGTGAAGCCGGGTACCGCTCCTCTTGAGACCAGCGGTTGAAGGGCCGCATGGACAGGCAGGTGTTGTAGTAGCGCGCGTCATGGGTGACCTCCTCGCCCGCCCATTCCGGCAGCTCGAAAGGTTCCTCGGGATGATCGAGTTCGAGTTCGGCCACCACGAGTCCTGCGTTCTCTCCTTCGAACACGTCGACCTCCCACACCCTGTCAGCCACTGGGACGAAATAGCGCACCTTCTCGATCAGCGGCTTGCAGCTGAGCTCCGCGAGCATGGATTCGCCGTCGGCGACCGGTATCTCGTATTCGTATTCGTGACGCCGGGCTCCGATCGTGGCGCTCTTGATATTGAGCCAGGCCCGCTCACCGCTGATCCGGATCCGTACCGAACAGCGCTGTTCGTCATTCAGATAGCCCTGGCAGATGCGCATGGAATCGCTCACCGCCTTACGCCAGCCGTCGCCACGCACCAGGAACTTCCTTTCGATTTCAAACCCCATGGTTCACTGCCGTCCGTGCCTACCACGCCACCAACGGCGCAGCTGCTTCTCGTTGAAGAACAGCAGCGCCAGCCCCGCATATCCGCCCCCTGCAAGCCAATTTCCGTGGTAGACGGAGCCTACCGCCGCCATGAGGGAAAACAGGACGATGATGTCTTTCAGTGCCGCCACCAGACGATCATGCTCGTCCATCACCCCTCCTCGCCCACCGCCGGGCAGAAAACTCTCACTCTTGGCCATCCTCGGGATTCATTGGCCGCCCATTTCCCCGCTTTCGGGATGCATCCACTCTTCCCAATAGGGCGTGGGATGAAACCGCTCATGGAGGAAGTCCACGAAGGTACGCACCTTGGCCGACAAATGCTTGCGGTGCGGGTAAACGGCATGGATGTCCGCCGCCGCCGGCACGTAATCGGTCAGTACCGCCTGAAGCCGCCCTTTGCGGATGTCCTGGCCGACCATGTAGGTCGGCAGCAGAACCAGGCCCAGGCCGCTGATCGCCGCCATGCGCAGGGCATCCGCCGAGTTCGCCTCCAAGGTTCCGGAGACCTTGATGACCGTCGATTTGCCGTCCTGCGACACGAACTGCCACTGGTCGCGCGGCGGCAGGCTGGAATTGCTCAGGCAGTTGTGCTTCTTGAGGTCTTCCGGCGTCTTGGGCACGCCGCGTTTCTCGAAATAGCTTGGCGCGCCGCAGACGATGCGCTGGGACGTTCCCAGTTTGCGGGCGATCAGACTGGAGTCGCGCAGCTCGTCCAGGTGAATGGCGAGATCGAACCCTTCTTCCACCAGATCGACATAACCCGCCTGCAGCACCAGCTCGACGTTGACGTCGGGATAGATTTCGAGGTAGGCCGCAATCGCCGGCGCCAGATGGTAGGCGCCGAAAAAGGGTGCAGCATTGAGCTTGAGCGTCCCGCGGGGCTCCGTCTGCAGACGCGTCACGGCCAGCTCGGTCTCTTCCAGGTCGTCCAGGATCTGCAGGCAACGTTCCAGATAGACCATACCGACCTCGGTCAGACTCAAGTGACGCGTGGTCCGGTTCAAGAGCCGCACCCCCAAGCTGTTTTCGAGCTGCATCACGTGCTTGGTCGCCATGGCCCGCGACAGCCCCAGTTCCTTGGCCGCAGCCGCGAAGCTTCCCGCTTTCGCGACCTTGGTGAATACGACCATGCTTGTGAGTTTGTCCATGTCCTGTCCCGACTAAAGTTCTATTTATTGAAACAATTCGTAAATTTTATTGGATATTGTAAACCATGGCATGGTTTCCTATAGTCAGTCCAAACCCTACTGACCATGGAGAACCCCGTGCGTACTCAAATCTTCTCGCTGACGGCCCTCTTGGGCCTGTTGACCACCCCCGGATGGGCACAGGAAGACATCCGGACCATCGCCGCCAACAACGCCGCCGAGTGGAACCAGGCGTTCGCGGATGGCAAGGTCGATGAAATCGTTTCCCTGTACACGAGTGATGCCATTTTGGTGCAGCCGAACGGAAAAGTCTCCCGCGATCTGGGCGAAATCCGCAACTTCTGGCGAACCTTGATCGACCAGGGCGCCTTTAAGATCGATATCGTAGATGTTAAAGGCGAAAAAGACGACACCATCGTCACGACCACCACCCTCTCCGACCTGAAGACGTTGCAGGATTCACGCCAGACGCTCCGCTATCACTACGACGGCGTGTTGTACAGCGTGCTCAAACGCCAGAGCGACGGCACCTGGAAAGCCCAGGTTCAGCAGTGGTCGGAACGATCCCGCGGCTGACACCGGAAAAGCCGACTCCTTCTTGCGCAAAACGAGCTTCCCCTGAAGCTCGTTTTTTGCTTTCCCCAGGCCAGACGCTCCCGGCCCCGAATTTCAACCCTTGATGGCGGCTGCCAAGGTTCGCTTTCCTTAGTAAAATACCCGGGATTTTTCCGCCCGAAGGCTCCCCGCCATTCAGGTGATGATTTTCCACACCCCTACAAGGAGACTCGCCATGACCCATGAACTGCCTGCTCTACCCTATGCCAAAACCGCCCTGGAGCCGCATATTTCGGCGGAAACGCTGGAATACCACTACGGCAAGCACCATCAGACCTATGTCACCAATCTGAACAACCTGATCCCGGGCACCGAGTATGAAAACCTGTCCCTGGAAGAGATCATCCGCAAAGCACCCGCGGGTGGCGTCTTCAACAATGCGGCCCAGGTCTGGAACCACACGTTCTATTGGAACAGCCTTTCGCCGAACGGCGGCGGCGAACCCACCGGCGCGCTGGCCGAGGCCATCGTCAAGAGCTTTGGCTCGTTCGAGAAGTTCAAGGAAGCGTTCACCCAGTGCGCGGTGACCACCTTCGGCTCCGGTTGGGCCTGGCTGGTGAAGAATGCCGACGGCAGCCTGGCACTGGTCAGCACCAGCAACGCCGGCTGCCCGCTCACCTCGGACCAGGCGCCTCTGCTGACCTGCGACGTGTGGGAGCACGCCTACTACATCGATTACCGGAACGCCCGTCCGAAATACCTGGAAGCCTTCTGGAACCTGGTGAACTGGGAGTTCGCCGCAGCCAATTTCGCCGGTTGAAGCCCCGCGGGAGCATAAGCAGGCCCTCGTCCAGGAGGACGAGGGCTTTTTCGTGCCCGCCGGTGTAATAGAATCCGCATCCATGACATCCACCACCTGAGAGACCAACCGTGCTTTCCGTTCTGGTGACCGGTGCCAACCGCGGGCTCGGCCTCGAATTCACCCGCCAGTACCTCGACGCCGGTTGGCGAGTGATCGCCACCTGCCGTGCCCCCCATGAGGCCCCCGAGCTGCGCGAACTGGCCAAGCGCTACGAGCATCTGGCGATCCATGCCATCGACGTGCGGAATTTCGTTGCGATCGATCAGCTGGCCTCGGCCCTTGCCGACCAACCGCTCGACGTCCTCATCAACAACGCCGGCGTCTACGGCGACAAACCCGGCAACGGTTTTGGAAGCATCGATTACGGGCTATGGCAGGACGTCCTCAAGACCAACACCCTGGCGCCCGTGAAACTTTCGGAGAGCTTCCTGGCGCACCTAAGACGCGGGAGCCGCAAGCTGATCGTGGGCATCACCAGCCTGATGGGCAGCATGGGCGACAACACCAGCGGCAACGCGATCTGTTACCGCTCCAGCAAGGCGGCGCTGAACGCCGCATTCAAGAGCCTGTCTCTGGACCTCAAACCGCTCGGTATAGGCGTACTGATCCTCAACCCCGGCTGGGTATTGACCGACATGGGCGGACCAGGGGCGACGACGACCGTCGAGCAAAGCATCACCGGCATGCGGCGGATCATCGACCAATACACCCCCGCCCTGTCCGGACGCTTCATGAACTTCGACGGCAGGGAACTGCCGTGGTAACCGGTCTTCAACCTCGAGGAAGCCATCATGCCAAATAAACCGCTTCCCGCCTTGCTCGCGCTGCTTTGCCTCGGTGCCGCCGTCCCGTCGGCGCAGGCCGACGACTATGGCACCACCACGACGCTCAAACTGGGCAGCGGCCTGTCGAACCTGACCCTGGGCTGGCTGGAAATCCCCAAGAACATGATCAACACCAGTAACCAGATCAACGTCCTGTTCGGCATCTCCGGGGGCCTGCTCAAGGGGTTGCTGCACACGGCCGGCCGTACGCTTACCGGCGCCGTGGACTTCCTCACATTCCCGGTGCCAACCCAGCCGATCGCCCACCCTGAATTCGTCTGGCAGAAATTTTCCGACGAAACCAGCTATGGCCCGGCATTCGCCTCTGGAACCTTAAAGAACCCGAAGCCGGCTCCAGCCCCGGCTACCTCGCCCTATTCGAAGATGTGAGCGGGGCGTCGACCATGAAACCACACGAAGCGGTTCTTCGCCGAAATGTGGACTACAGTGACCCAAACGAACGTTCGGCCTGTCAGTGAGACACGGTGCGACGCTCGGCGCTCTCCCGCGGGCCTGGCGTCCCCAGGGCTGGACGGGCTGTCGCATCCAACCGCCAAGGGTTGTGGACAATGCACTTGCGGCGGACGACGCATCGCCCCGCCCACCGCGCGCTTCTTTGCCCACAACCCCACAGCCTGCCATCTATTCTCATCCTTTTGAAAAGCAAGACATGCAAGGCCCGGGGTGTGAGGATCGGCCATGGCGAACCGTTGCGATCATTCGACGCCTCCTCGTAGCGCCCCCGCCGGGTGCAGATCGAGGTGCAAATCAGCCTCCTTGCCGATACGGCATCATCCAGGATCGCGGAGCGCCATGTTCGTCAGCGGAACTGCCGGCGGCAGCGCCGGACATAGGCAGAGGCATGGGTCCTGATGAAATCGTCCAGGCTCCAGCCGCGATAAACCAGCAGATGCTCGCTGCAGGGGGGGATCAGATAAACCTGGGCCGGCTGACAACCCAGCTCGACCGTTGAAACCATGACCCCGGTCCTTGTATAGAAACCGTCTTCGAAACGGTCCAGACGGGCCAGAGCCTGCGGATCGAGACCGAGAAACAGGGTGCCGGCGGTGACTGCCCCGGTTTCGCGCCGCAAACCCGGATAGATGCGGTGGCGCAGGCGGTAGCGGGCATGGTCAAACAGCCATGCCGGTACGGCAGCGAAAGTCCGCCCCGTCACGGCGGCCATCACCTCCGGCAATTGCAGAGTGCCATAAGCGAACAACGAAATTTGAAGCTGCGTGCGACGAATGAACACGTAATTGTGAGATAAACCGTCCATGCGCGATTTTGCGCGCGGGGAAACATGATAACCTCATGAGCCATGCACGTGCCGCACAGATCACGCCCAGCTCCGAACGATGGGTTCGCCGCTCGAACTGCTGGATCGCTTGTATCCACCGCCTGAGCAAGGGATGTCGACGTGTGTCGTCGGAAGCCCTTCGTGCACGTCACGCCTCGCTGGGATACCGTTCACCCAGATGACCATCCTTCCATCGATCGCCCGAGCCAGCTCCTCCCTATGGGCGTATTTCTCCCCCCGAACCTCCACCCCTGTCGCGCGCGAGCTGGCGGTGCCGATCGTCCGGTTGGAGTGGCGGAACGTTTCAACCGGACGCTGAAGGAACAGGCCATTCATGGCAGCCTCTTCCGCGACCTCGAAGAGGTGCGGCAGGCCGTCTCCGAGTTCAGGGATCGCTACGATCACCATCGGCGCCTGGAGAAACCGGGCTTCCTGTCATCCCGGGAAGCCCGACAGTCTCATGCCATACGGAAGGCCGCTTCCAATCAGCTGCGGACGGTACACTGATATATTGATCCCTATTTCGGGAAGGAATACGATGACCGGGGCGCTCTCGAAGTCTTGACGATGTCATTCGGGTCGGTGTTGACGCCGCGTAACCCGGTTTACGGGAATCCTCGAGCGTGATCGAGAGCTGTTCAATTTGGTGAGAGGGGTCCTATTTCGTTATGTTCCATGGCTTTCACCTGGAACCGTCGAATCCACGAACTTTGAAGCCCCTCGACTTTTCTCGGGATCAAAAGACTGGCGAGGTCCGTGGGCCAGACGCGGTGACCGTTCAGGCGCCGACGGACGATGCAATTGGACGGGGTACCATCAGCTGCCACCCGATTCCAGGCTGCATCGACGCCACCGATCCGCTTCGGAACCCGCACTCCACGGCATCGGCGCTCATCTGGAACGGTCCCACGACGAGCGCTTCGCCGCGGGAGAAGCCTCGGACGGCTCGAAGCGGGCGCCGCTGTCAGAGCCCTACCGCCGGAACCTCCCGCCGTGACGCGCCGATCCCCTGGAGCGACATCCCCGCCCGGCCCTTCCTCGGTCTGTCCGATGCCGACCGGCAGGAAGATCGCCGCGATTGGCGAGGAGCACATTCAGGCCGCGATCGGCTGATTTGCGTCGTGGCGTCATGAGAAACGTTTTTTCGTTTTGACGTTCCGGGACTTCCCGTTTATCCCACTCTCCCCCAGAAATTCCCGGCGTTTTCCGAACCCGAGCAAACCCAATCCCTGCCGGCAAAATCCAGCCCCTCATGATCAAGCCGATAATCCGACTGTTACTCAAAACCCTTTACCGGGTCCAGGTCAAGGGCATCGAACATTTTCACAGCGCAGGACCGCGGGTGCTCATCGTCTCGAACCACACCTCGTTCCTCGACCCCATTCTGCTCTGGGCCTTTCTGCCGGACGAAATCACCTTCGCGATCAATACCCGCATCGCCGAGTCCTGGTGGGTCAAACCGGCTCTGCGCTGGGTCCGGACGTTCCCGATGGACCCCACCAATCCCATGTCGGTCAAGACTCTGACCCATCACCTGCGCCGCGACCGGAAAGCGGTGGTGTTCCCGGAGGGCCGCATCACCGTTACCGGCTCCCTGATGAAGATCTATGACGGCTCGGGTCTGGTGGCGGACAAGGCCGGCGCGGCGATACTGCCGGTACGTATCGACGGTGCCCAGTACACGCCGTTCTCCCGCCTCAAAGGTGTGGTCCGGCTGCGCTGGCTACCCCCGATCAGCATCAACATCCTGCCGCCGCGGACGATCAGCCCCCCAACGGACGCTCAGGCCGAGGAGCGCCGACGCCATGCCGGCCTGGCCCTCTCGGACATCATGAGCGAGATGATGTTTGCCACCGGCAATCACCGCGGCACCCTGTTCTCGGCCCTCCTCGATGCCCGCAAGGTGCACGGCGGCAAAACCCTCGTGCTCGAAGACGTCGAGCGCAAGCCCGTGAGCTACGACCGCCTGATCGCCCACGCACTGTTCGCCAGTGAAAAACTCGAATGCCTGACCGAAACGGGCGAAACGGTAGGTATCCTGCTGCCCACCGCCATCGCCACAGTGGTTACGCTTCTGGGACTGCAGCATGCCGGCCGCATCCCCGCCATGCTCAACTTCAGCACCGGAGTCTCGGTCCTACGGGGGGCCTGCGAGACGGCCGCCATCCGGACGGTCCTGACCTCGCGGCGTTTCATCGATGCCGCCAAATTGGGGGACACCCTCGCCCAGCTCGAAAGCGGAGTCAGGGTGATCTACCTGGAGGAGGTCTTCGGCGACATTCCGGCACTGGACAAGCTGCGGGCGTTCGTGAAAGGACGCCTGGCCGATTACGGCCGGCGCGACCGGGCATCGGCGGATTCTCCGGCGGTGATCCTCTTCACCTCGGGCTCGGAAGGACCGCCCAAGGGCGTTGCGCTCTCCCACGCCAACCTGCTCTCCAACCGTGAACAGTTCGCCGCCCGCGTGGATTTTGGTCCGCAGGACGTGATCCTCAACGCCCTGCCCCTTTTCCACTCTTTCGGCCTCACCACCGGTACCCTACTGCCCCTGCTGTCGGGCACGCGGGTGTTCCTCTATCCTTCCCCGCTGCACTATCGGATCATTCCCGAGGTGGCTTACGACATCAACGCCACCATCCTGTTCGGGACCAATACCTTCCTATATGGCTATGGCAAGCATGCGCACCCCTATGACTTCTACAGCATCCGCTACGTGTTCGCCGGGGCCGAAAAGGTACAGCCCGAAACCCGCAGACTCTGGGCCGACAAATTCGGCATCCGCATCATGGAAGGCTACGGAGTCACCGAAACCAGCCCGGTTCTGGCGGCCAACACGGCGATGCATTACCGGGAAGGCACGGTCGGCCGCCTCATGCCAGGCATCGAATATGCGCTGGAACCGGTGGAAGGTATCGCCGACGGTGGACGGTTGCATGTGAAAGGCCCCAATGTCATGCTCGGCTATCTCCATGCACATGCGCCGGGCCGGATCGAACCGCCGGCCTCGTGCTTCGGCCCCGGCTGGTACGACACCGGCGACATCGTCAGCGTGGACGAGCATGGTTATGTCACCATCAAGGGGCGGGCCAAACGCTTCGCCAAAATCGGCGGCGAAATGATATCGCTGGCAGTCATCGAGGAACTGGCGTCCAGGGTGTGGCCGGACGCCCGGCATGCCGCCGTCAGCCTCCCCGACCCCCGCAAAGGCGAGCAGATCGTACTGGCCACCGACCAGCCGCTGGCCGACCGAACCCTGCTTTTCGAGCGGGCACGGGCCGAAGGGCTGGGCGAACTGTACCTGCCCAAACGGATCCGGATGCTGCCCGCCCTGCCGCTGCTCGGCTCCGGCAAGATCGACTACCCGGCGCTCACCGCCCTGCTGGCGGCGGAGACCGGGGCATGATCAATGGACTCGCACCGCTGGTCATCGCCCAGTTTCTCTCCGCCTTCGCCGACAACGCGATCCTGTTCACCGTCATCGCCATCGTGCTGCAGAGCGGTACCCATGGAGACTGGTACGTCCCGGCCCTGCAGAGCGTGTTTCTGATCGCCTACGTGACGCTTGCCCCCTGGGTCGGCGTCTGGGCCGACCGGCTGCCCAAACCCCGGGTCCTGATCGTCGCCAATCTGATCAAAACGGCAGGGGGATGCCTGCTGCTGGCCGGGATCGAGCCACTGATCGCCTACTCGCTGGTCGGCGCCGGTGCAGCCCTGTACAGCCCCGCCAAATACGGCATCCTACCCGAAATCGCCGACGCGGATCATCTGGTCAAGGCCAACGGCTGGGTGGAGGGAGCCACCATCGCCGCCATCCTCCTCGGAACCGTCGGTGGCGCCAAGATAGCCGACCAGTCGATCCCGGCAGCCCTGGCAGTCATTTGCGGCTGCTTCCTGCTCTCGGTCCTGGCAGGGCTGCTGCTGCCCAGGCTGCCGGCGCGTCACACGGCCGAAGCGTCCGCCGTCCGCCAACTCATCCTCCAGAGCCGGTCCTTGCTGAAATCCCGGCGCGCACGGATGGTACTGTTGGGACTCGCCATGTTCTGGGCCGCCGCCGCGACGTTGCGGGTAGTCCTGGTCGCCTGGGCGCCCGCAGTACTGCACACCCGGACCGCCACGGACATCGCCGAGCTGACACTGTTCACCGCCATCGGCATCATCATCGGTGCCGCCCTCGCCCCGCGCTGGATTCCATTGGCGGAACTCCACCGCAGCCGCTATGCGGGCTATGCTTTGGCGCTCATGCTCGGCCTGCTCGCAGCCTCATCCGAACCCTGGCCGGCCCGTGGCGCCCTGCTCGGCATCGGCGTCGCCGGCGGCTTCTTCGTAGTGCCGCTCAACGCCGCCATCCAGGACATCGGCCACCGCGGCGTCGGCGCCGGCATCGCCGTGGCCATCCAGAATTTTTTCCTGAATGGCGCCATGCTCGTCGCCGTCGGCCTTTATACCGCGGCGGCCGCACGAGGCGCCGATCCCGTCCTGGTGCTGCTGACCATGGGCGTCATGGTGCTTTGCAGCGTCGTCCGGATAGCGGTCCGACTCCCTTCCCAGGCAGCGGACGACGGAAACCCCGGCGGCAAAGCAGCGACGGGACCGAATCTATACTATGATTAACACTCTGAAGACATCAGACCTTCAATCATCCATGCCCTTCCCGACCCGCCGACTGCCTGTACTGCTCCTGCTGCTTGCGCCGCTTGCGTGGGGTATCGATTCGCCCGAGGGCGGGGATCTCCAGCCGGTACCCGATCCGCCCGACATCCCGAGTCCGGTTCAAAGCGGAGAGGAGCTGGAACCGGACGTGACCATCATGCGCAAGGGCGAAGACCTCTACGAGGAATACCGGATCAATGGCAGACTCTACATGATCAAGGTCAAGCCCAAGATCGGTCCGCCCTATGTCATGATGGACAAGGACGGCGATGGCAACATGGATGTCCGGACGACCGACATGGCCCGCAGCATGGACATCCCGCAATGGGTCCTGTTCAGTTGGTGAACCGCCGCTGACGATCACTGCAACACGCCTTTTTTAGGATTTCCGCGCGTGAGAAAACTCATCGACTCGCGGCTCGAGCAGCTTGCCCGCGCCGGGCAGGTGCATTTGCTGCGAAAAGGATTGAAAGGGCTGGAGAAGGAAAGCCTGCGGATCACTACCGCCGGCGAAATCGCACGCACGCCCCACCCGAAGGCACTGGGCTCGGCTCTGACCCATCCCGCCATCACCACCGACTATTCCGAGGCACTGATCGAACTGATCACCCCGCCTTTCGAGGACAGCGCCGACACTCTGGCGGCAATGGAGGATCTCCATCGCTTCGTTCACGCCAATATCGGCGACGAACTGCTGCTGGCGACCTCGATGCCCTGCCGGATCGAAGGCGACGAGAGCATCCCGATCGCATGCTACGGCAACTCCAACATCGGCCGGATGAAACACGTCTACCGGCGCGGCTTGGGCTACCGCTACGGCCGGGCCATGCAGGCCATCGCCGGCGTCCACTTCAATTACTCGGTGAGTGAAGAACTCTGGCCGGTTCTACAGGCCATGGCCGCCGACCGCCGTTCCCTGGCCGAATTCGTCGCCGACCGCTATTTCGGCATGGTGCGCAACATCCAGCGCTTCGGCTGGCTGATCCTGTACCTGTTCGGTTCATCACCCGCCTTGTCCAAGTCCTTCCTCGCGGGGCGGGAGACGCCGCTCGCGTCGAGTTTCACTGAATTCGATCCCACGACCTGGCACCGTCCCTACGCCACTTCGCTGCGTATGAGCGACATCGGGTACCGCAATGACAACCAGGCAAGCCTCGACATTTCCTTCAACCGGCTCGAAGACTACGTCCGCGATCTCAGCCACGCCATATCGACGCCCTATGCGCCCTACCAAGCCATCGGTGTCGAGGTGGACGGCGAATACCGTCAGCTCAACGCCAACATTCTGCAAATAGAAAATGAGTATTACAGTACAGTACGACCGAAGCAGATCACCCGCTCCGGCGAAATGCCCACCCTGGCACTGAAGAAACGTGGCGTCCGTTATCTCGAACTGCGCTCCGTGGACCTGAACTGCTACCATCCGGCCGGCATCAGTCTCGAGCAGTTGCGGTTCCTGGAGATCTTCATGCTGCTGTCCCTGCTCGCCGCCAGCCCCCCGATGAGCACCGAGGAGAAGAAGACCTCGGCCAACAACATGCTGGCCACCGCTTGTTGCGGGCGCACCCCGGGCATGACGCTGATCCGGGACAATACCGCGGTGGATCTTCGAGCCTGGGCCAAGGAACTGTGCGAATCCATGGCACCGATCGCAGCGGCGCTGGATGGCGATTCGACCGGGGGGGTGTTTTCCGCCGCCCTGGAGCACCAGTACGTGGCGATCGCCAATCCCGAACAGTGTCTGCCTTCGGCCCGCATGCTGCGGGAGATGCGGGGCAATCACGAATCCTTCGCCGAATTCGCGCAGCGCCTGTCGCTGCAACACGCCGAAAGCTTGCGCAGCCCTCCTTCGCTGCCCGCCGAAAAGGCCGAGGCCATGCGACGCATGGCCGAAACGTCGCTGGCGGAACAGGAATCCGTCGAGGCGGGCGACTCGCTGGCCTTCGCCGACTATCTGAAGCACTATTTCGCCCAAACCTGACAAGCTCACAAGCGCCTCCGCGACCCTCATGACGCAGACCGAGATCGACACGCTCCAGGCCAAACTGGCCGGCCGCTCCCCCCGCACCATTCTGGAAACGGCATTGAGCCGCTTCCAGCGGATCGCGGTATCGTTCAGCGGAGCGGAAGACGTCGTTTTGGTGGAAATGGCAGCGCGGTTGCGACCGGGCATCGAGGTCTTCACCCTGGACACGGGACGCCTGCATCCGGAGACCTACCGCTTCATCGAAGAAGTACGCGAGCGCTTTGCCGTCCGCCTCGACGTGCTGTCACCGGACGCCGCGGAACTGGAAGCAATGGTGCGGGAAAAAGGACTGTTCAGCTTCTACCGCGACGGTCATCAGGAATGCTGCGGAATCCGCAAGGTCCGGCCCTTGCGCCGCAAGCTGGCGACGCTCGATGCATGGATCACCGGTCAGCGCCGGGACCAGAACCCGACCCGGCAGGCGGTCCCTGAAGTGGAAGCCGATCCAGCTTTTGCGACTGGACATCACCCCCTCGTGAAATTCAATCCGCTGGCCGCCTGGACTTCCGCCCAGGTATGGGATTACATCACGGCCTGCGAAATACCGTTCAACGCCCTGCATCTCAAAGGGTATGTGAGCATCGGCTGCGAACCCTGCACCCGCCCGGTCCGCCCGGGCCAACACGAACGCGAGGGCCGCTGGTGGTGGGAGGATGCACTCAAGAAGGAATGCGGCCTGCACATTGGCGACGCTTCCAGGGTTTGACCCCCCTACTACCGCACGGGCAGCGTCAGCCCGGCAAACAAAGCCTCCAGTTCCTTGGGTTCGCGCGTGCTCAGCGCCCGGTCCACCACCTCGCGGGTCAGATGCGGCGCGAACAGCTCGATAAAGTCGTAGAGGAAGCCGCGGACGAAAATGTCCCTCCGCAGGCCGATGTTGGTCACGCTGCTTTCGAACAGATGCGAAGCATCGAGCGCCACCAGATCCGCATCGGTCTCGGGGTTGTAGGCCATTCTGGCGATGATGCCGACCCCCAGTCCCAGCCGTACATAGGTCTTGATGACGTCGGCATCGACGGCGGTCAGGGCCAGCCGCGGCTTGATACCCGCCCTGTTGAACGCTTGATCCAGATGCGACCGACCGGTGAAGCCGAAGACATAAGTGACCAAAGGATGCTCGCCGAGGTCCTCCAGGGTCAGGCCCGGCTTTTCGGTCAGGGGGTGTCCCTTTGGAACCAGAGCGATCCGGTTCCATCGGTAGCAGGGCAGCATGACCAAGTTGCCGAACAGTTCGATCGCCTCGGTCGCGATGGCGATATCCACCAGACCGCGTGATGCCTCCTCGGCGATCTGCACAGGCGTGCCCTGATGCATGTTGAGCTTGATACCCGGATAACGCTGCATGAATTCACGCACCACCGGCGGCAAGGCATAGCGAGCCTGGGTATGGGTGGTGGCAATGGATAGCGAACCGACCCGGTTGTCACGGA
Organism: Methylococcus sp. S1M; assembly: GCF_051295855.1. Classification (NCBI taxonomy): domain Bacteria; kingdom Pseudomonadati; phylum Pseudomonadota; class Gammaproteobacteria; order Methylococcales; family Methylococcaceae; genus Methylococcus; species Methylococcus sp. S1M. The sequence continues at coordinate 222,186 of NZ_JBPDXO010000004.1, read as the reverse complement.
ATTCCTGGGCGACGCTGCGGATGTCCTGAACCTTGCTGAGAATCTGTCCAGCGAGTTCCACGACGTATTTGCCGGCTGGCGTGATCTCGGTCAAATGTTTGCCGCTGCGGGCGAAGATGGAGATTCCCAGCTCCTCCTCCAGCAGCTTGATCTGCTTGCTGATACCCGGCTGGGACGTAAACAAGGCGTCCGCCGTCGAGGAAACGTTGAGATCGTGCTGAGAGACCTCCCAGATGTAACGCAGTTGCTGTAGCTTCACCGCCGAACCCCGGAAATCAGGTCCGCCCGCGCCTCACGCCGGTTGAGCGAAGACGCGCGCGGGTGAGGCGAAGCTTGTACGGAAAGGTCAGCGCTCAAGATACTGCAGTTTGTCCGGCTTGCCATTCCACTCGTCGGCATCCGGCAGTGCCTCCTTCACCTCGGAAATGCTGGGCCAGATCTTGGAAAGCTCGGCGTTCAACTGGATGAACTGCTCCTGTCCTTCCGGCAGTTCGTCTTCCGAATAGATCGCATGGGCGGGACATTCGGGCTCGCACAGCGTGCAATCGATACATTCGTCGGGATCGATGACGAGAAAATTGGGGCCCTCGTGAAAACAATCCACCGGGCAGACATCAACGCAATCGGTGTATTTGCATTTGATGCAGTTTTCGGTCACAACAAAGGTCATGTGAGCAATCCTAAAGGTGAGGGTCGTTCGCTTGAGTGAAGCGTTGTCATTCCGGGAGCGGCCACATCCGGTCCCGCATCGTGGGCACGCATTTTACATGCCCGCCCCCTTTTTCCCAAAACCCGGGCTCACTCCTCCCCCGGCATTGCACCGAGCCACGCCACCCACTGGCCGAACAGATCGGGATCCAGAGCGGCCACGGCGGACCGCACCCCCATGTCCGCCGCGACGGACACCTCCCGGGCGAGACGTGTCGCCCGGCCGCCGGCCTCGGCCAGAATCAGCATGCCAGCCGCATAGTCCCACAGTTTCTGGCCACCGTGCAGGTAAAGATGGTAACGGCCCGCCGCCAGCCAACACCATTCGAGGGCCGTGGAACCGAAGTTGCGTTGCGAGCTGAATGGCGGCTCGTCCACCAGCCGGCGTCTCAAGGCACGATCAAGGCGCTTGAAATCGACCACGGCGATGCAGCGCCGCAGGGACAGGCCGACACGCCGCGGCAACAGGCGCTCGCCGTTCACCCAGGCCCCCTCGCCAGCGCTGGCGACGAAGCATTCGCCGCGCACCGGATCGTACACCAGACCGAGCACCGAACCCCCTTCCCGGATCAAGGCCAGTGATATGGAGAAGAACGGAATTCCAGCGGCGAAATTGCTGGTCCCGTCCAGGGGATCCAGACACCACAGGCCGGCGCCGGCACGCGCCACGAGGCTCTCTTGCTCATCCCGGCTCATTTCTTCCCCGAGCACCTCGACGTCGGGTGTCAGTTTGCGAAGCTCTCCGGCCAACCGCTCCTGTACCGCCAGATCGGCCTCCGTCACGATGCTGCCGTCGGGCTTGACCGACCGCTGGGCGCGGGCGAAACGGGGGAGCAGTTCCTCGCGGGCGACATCTCTCAGCAAGGTCTCCAGGGTTGCGATTTCGGGAAACATTTTCCGCTCAGTCCTCTCTAACGTTCAGGCAAGTTTATGCGAAAAATCGGGGGATAAAACGGCCGGTGGTGGATAACCACCCCTCATCGTGGGTGCTGCCAACCACTCGCGCCGGTGTAAACCGCCAAGCGCCCGTCATCAGTCCACCTTCCGCCGACTCAGAACATGGCGTGGTCTTTGCTTCACATGAAACCACAAACTCCGTACCTCAGACGAGACCGCCATGAACACATCGACGATCGCCGATAGCATGCCGCTGGGCGGTATCGCCGGCTTGCAAGCCCACTGGAGAAACGATCTGGTCTCCGGCTTTCTGGTCTTCCTGATCGCTCTGCCGCTGTGCCTCGGCATCGCCATGGCTTCCGGCTTTCCCCCGATGGCCGGGATCATTACCGCGGTGGTGGGCGGTCTGCTGGTATCCCGTATCAACGGTTCCCATGTGACCATCAACGGCCCCGCAGCCGGGCTCATCGTGGTGATCCTCGCCGCGACGCAGACGCTGGGCCAAGGGGATGCGATGCAGGGCTATCGCTGTACCCTGGCTGCCATCGTGGTGGCTTCGGTGCTACAGATCGTGCTGGGCCTGTTCAAAGCGGGACGCCTCAACGCCTATTTCCCCGCCTCGGTGGTCCACGGCATGCTCGCCGCCATCGGCATCATCATCATGGCCAAGCAGATCCACGTCATGGTTGGCGTCAAACCGGAAGCCGCCAGCGACGATCTCCTGGCGACGATCGCCGAGATCCCCCACAGCCTGCTCAATCCCAACCCGGAAATCACGCTGATCGGCTCTGTGGGTCTTTTGATCCTCATCGCCTGGTCGCTGATACGGAGCCGCCATCTGAAGATGGTGCCGGCGCCGCTGCTGGTCGTGATCGCCGGGATGGCCCTCGGCAAGTATTTCGACCTGGATCATGAACATATTTATATGTTCCATCCCGACAACCCCATTTTGCCGCACCATGAATATACCGTCGGCCCCAAGTTCCTGGTGACCATTCCGGAAGATTTCACTGCAGGCTTCTATTTCCCGGACTTTTCCAAAGTCTGGACGGCGGAGTTCTGGGGAGCCGTGATCAGCATCTGTCTGGTGGGCAGCCTGGAAACACTGCTCAGCGCGGTGGCGGTAGACAAGCTCGATCCCTATAAACGCTATTCCGACCTGAATCGTGATCTCACGGCCGTCGGGGTCGGGAATCTGCTTTGCGGCATGATCGGGGGACTGCCAATGATCGCGGAAATCGTCCGCAGTTCGGCCAACATCACCAATGAAGCCAAGACCGGCTGGGCCAATTTCTTCCACGGCGCTTTCCTGCTGCTGTTCGTCGCGCTGTTTCCGCACGTGATCCACGAGATTCCTCTGGCTTCGCTGGCGGCGCTGCTGGTTTACACCGGCTTCCGGCTGGCATCACCCCGGGAATTCGCCAAAACCATGGACATCGGCTGGGAGCAGCTGACACTGTTCGTGGTGACCATCTTCGGGGTGCTTGCCACGGATCTCCTGGTCGGCGTCGGCATCGGCATCTTCACCAAACTGGTCATCCACATGCTGCGGGGCGTTCACCCCAAGCATCTCCTCAAGATTTCCTACCGCGTCGAAGAGCATCCGGCCGGCACCTTCGTGATCCATATCGACGGCTCTGCGATCTTCTCCAATTTCATCGCGCTCAAGAGCGAAGTCGCGGATCTGCCCGTGGGGAAAACGGTCATCTTCGACCTGTCGAAGGCCGATTTCATCGACCACACCGTCATGGAGTTCATCGACCATTTCCGGCACGACTATGTGCAGCGACACGGCCGCTGCGAGATAAGGGGCCTCGAGTCCCACGTGCCGTATTCGAATCATCCGCTGGCCGCGAGAAAACGCAAACCGCAGGCCAAGGCCGCCGACAAAGTCAAACTCGGCGGGCAAACCGGCTGAACACGCGGGCTCCCGGAACCGACGCCGGCGGCCGTTGCAGGCGCTGGAGCGATAAAGGGTCTGGGCTATAATCCTCCCCAGCCCTCATTCCCCATGTCCGTCGTGAAACCTCTGGTTTACCGTGCAGCCCAGCTTCGCGGCTGGGCTCTCCTCGGCCTGCTCGTGCTGATCCTCGCCGTGCTGGTCGGCATGATCTGGCGCAACCTCGACCGGTTCGAGACCATCCGCGCCCATGTCAGTTACGCTCACCGCATCATGCAGACCGGCCTGGACCTCCAAAAGGCCCTGACCGATTCCCTGCAGGACAACGAAAGGGCAATCCAGCCTGGACGCTTCGACACCCTTGCCCGCGACCTCAATCAGCTCCGCCAGTCCGATCAGCATTTCGATCCCGACACACCGCGCAAGCTCCAAACCGTCGAAACCTATCTCGCCGATCCCCTGCTCGCCCAGTTGGGCCCGCGGCCCCGCCGAACCCGCTTGTTGCTCGCGCTCCAGGCGATCAGTGAGATGCTGGATGCGGAAACCGCCCGCCGGGAAGAATTGCTGGAAGACATCAGCGCGAATACCCGCAGCGAAGTCACCTTGGCCAGCCTGACGCTGGCCGCCATCCTGCTGGTGACCGTATTGTTCCTGACCCGCCGCATCCTCACCCCCTTGCGGAACTTGCGGGAACTGCTGTCTCGAATCGCATTGGAAGACTTCTCGCCGATCGCCACTCGCAATCTGGACCCGGTGCTTTTGCCGGTTTTCACCAGTTACAACGAAATGGTGAGCCAGCTCGCCGAACTTCAGGACACCAAGCGGCGCTATGCCGAATCCCTCGAAGCGGACGTACGCGCCGCCACCCAGGCCCTCCTTGAACAGCAGTACAGTCTCGCAAGGGCGGAACGCTTCGCCGCGCTGGGTGAACTCGCCGCCGGCATCGCACATGAACTGCGCAACCCTCTGGCAGGCATCCAGATGAGTTGCAGCAACCTCAAGAATGAAATGGGCAACCCGGAACATGTCGAGAGGCTGGAACTCATCATCGACGAACTCAAACGGATGGGCCGGCTGCTCAACGACCTGCTCGCTCAGGGCAAGCATACGCCGGCTCCAGCGCGGGATTTCAACTTGGCCCCAATGCTTCACGATCTGGTGGCTTTGACGCGCTACCAGGTTCCTTCCCATATCGCACTGAATTACGAAGTTCCGGACGGGCTGACCTGCCATCTGCCGGACAGCAGCTTGCGGCAGGCTCTGCTGAATCTGATCCTGAACGCTGCCTCGGCCATCGGGCCGGCACCCGGCGAGATCGGCATCAAAGTGCACACCGAAGGCGAACAACTGATCATCCAGGTCTGCGACAACGGTCCTGGCTTTTCGGAAGAAATCTTGAAACATGGCGTCCGCCCGTTCGGAACCGGCCGCCCCGGCGGCACCGGTCTGGGCCTTGCCATGGTGCAGCGCTTCATCCGCGAGGTGAACGGCCGGATGGATCTGGCCAACCGGCCCGAGGGAGGTGCCCGCTGCACACTCATCATCCCCCGCCACATCGTTTCCGCCGGAGAAAAACCCGCCCATGGCCTATAGCTTGTTGATCATCGAAGACGAGAAACTGCTCGGCTCGGAACTGGTCCGGCACTACGAAAGGGCCGGCTGGGACGTCGATTGGGCCAAGACGCTGGCCGAAGCGCGCAACCTGTTCACCAAGAAAGCGGTCGACCCGCTGCTGGTACTGTCCGACCGTAGCCTGCCGGACGGCAACGCACTGGACCTCATGGAGGAAATGCGCGGCCAGGGCAACACGTCGGAATGGCTGCTGCTGACCGGCTACGGCAGCGTGCCGGATTCGGTGCGCGCCCTCCGTCTGGGAGCCTACGACTTCCTGGAAAAGCCCTGCGAACTCGAACGTCTCGACCTGGTGGTCGCCAGCGCGACGCGCTCCGCCCAGGCGCAGCGCCGTCTGCTCGAACAGGCGCAGGAACGGCACCGCCGCTATTCGCCGGAAGCCTACGTGGGCCGCAGCGAAGCCGCGCAGCGGGTACGCGACATGCTGGAGCGTCTCACCCGGGTGCCGTTCAGCGCCCTGATCATCGGAGGCGAAAGCGGCACCGGCAAGGGACTGGTCGCCCGCATCCTGCATTATTCGGGCAAACGCGCCCAGCAACCGCTGATCGAACTCAACTGTGCCGCCCTCCCCCACGACCTGCTCGAATCCGAGCTTTTCGGTCACGAGGCCGGTGCTTTCACCGGCGCCATCGGCCGTCACCGCGGCCTCATCGAGCAGGCCGACGGCGGCACCCTGTTCTTGGACGAGATCGGGGAAATGCACCTCGACCTGCAGGCCAAGCTGCTCAAAGCCATCGAAGACCGCAAGATCCGCCGGCTGGGCTCGGAAAAGGAAATCAGCGTCGACGTCCAGATCCTGGCTGCCAGCAACCGCGATCTGGAAGAGATGGTGCGCAACGGGAGCTTCCGCAGCGATCTTTTTCACCGGCTGAGCGTCTTCCGGCTGCAACTGCCGCCCCTGCGTCAGGTCAAGCAGGATCTGGAAGAACTGGTGCCGCTGCTGATCGCTGAATTCAACGCCAAGGCTGGAAAGCAGGTGAAAGTCGTTTCCGACGAAGCATGGAACCTGCTCCGGAACTACGACTGGCCCGGCAACGTCCGCGAACTGCGCAACGTCATCGAGCGCTGCGTGCTGTTCGCCGACGGCCCCGTGTTCCCGGCGCAATGGCTGCAACTGCCGGGACACGGCAACGCGCCGCACCCTTCGCCGGTGGCGCCGGGAACCGAATGCATCGTGCTGCCCCTGGACGGCAGCATGGCACTGGACGACATGGACTGCTACATCATCCGCACCACGCTCGAACGCTATGGCGGCAACGTTACCGCCGCGGCGCGGGCGCTGGGTGCCACCCGCGAAACCCTGCGCTACCGCATCCGCAAGTACGGCCTCAAGGAAACCGCCTGAACCGCCCGCGGCCTTGTCGGACTCCCGACAACCGGCTGCACGGTTAAGGTGCACGAAACACGGAGAACCCCTCACAAAAGCTCGTCATCTTCGGATTCTCAAGGCTCGGTCCCGACGGCACGGGATATGCTTGATGTCGGACAAGGACCGCCGCGCCAGGGAACGGCCTCGCCTTCACCGACGACCGGAGGACATGCCGATGACCACGCCCACCGCAAGCCGCCTGCACAAGGCCATGACCTTCCTGATACTGTGGGGCAGCGGCTGGAAACGCCGCAAGCTGAGGTCCGCGACTTCGTACCGGATCGAATGGCAGGATCCTGCCTCCGGTACCTGGTACGGCGACCGGACGGCTTTGCGCCTGCTCAAGGTCCAGGCACTGGCACTCTATGATCGGCCGGAATCAGTCCGAGGGGAGTACGGCCGGCGTTTCTGACCGCTCGGAACGCAGGGAGCCGTAGACGACCAGATCACGCCCCAGCGTCTGGCAGCCGGAAGCGGCGATCCGGGAGGCACCGCGTCCAATGCCACCGCTCCCGCTGCCGCTGCCGCCTTGGAACTCGGGTACCACGGTGATGACGCAGTAATCCGCCAGCGCCTGGTCGAGGAAACGGCCAGACAAGCCGGCATCACCCTCGACCAGCAGCGTACGCACCCCGAGGCCGAGTATGGTCGCCAGCACCGCGGCAAGGTCGATGTCACCCCGGGCGTCCGCGGGTATCGCGACGACATCACCGACGGCAGACGGCGTGCCGGCCATGGCGAAATTTACGGGGGCTTTCCGACCGCCGCGCACGGTGAGCCGCAGTGCCGGACCGGACGCCGTCAGCGTTCCCTCGTGAACGGCCCGCAGAGCGCCGGCCAGCTCGCACGCCTCGGCCCCTGCCGTCGGCGCATCCCCGCCATCCAGACTCTGGACCCGGCTCAGCGTCACGAACGGCCGCCCTGGCGAAACCGGACCTTCGCTCTGGTGTTCGCACAGGGCATCGAGGAACGGAAAACGCGGCCGCTTCCGCTCGAACGACAGCATGTGCGACATTTTCTCGACTTTGGCCCGGAGATAGCGGACGTTCTCCGGATGGCTGGGCGCTTCGATCGGCACCCGGGCAGCGATGGGGATACCGTAGCGACGCAGTTCGTCGATCTTCTTGGGATTGTTGGTCATCAGCCGCACGCTCTTCACACCGAGGTCTTCCAGCATACGGGCCGCGACATGGTAGTCGCGCTCATCGGCCTGATGGCCCAGGCGCAGATTGGCCTCCACTGTATCCAGACCTTCGTCCTGCAGATTGTAGGCCCGTAGTTTCTGCACCAGGCCGATGCCCCTGCCTTCCTGGCGCAGATACAGCAGCACCCCACATTCCGCCTCGCCGATCGCACGGAGCGCCAGTTCGAGCTGCTCACCGCAGTCACAGCGGCGCGAACCGAACACATCGCCGGTCAGACATTCGGAGTGGACTCGGGCCAGCACGCCTTCTCGCCCCCGAACCTCGCCCTTCACTAGGGCCAGATGCTGCTTGCCATCCTGCGCCCCGCCGTAGCAATGGATGACGAAGTCACCGAATCGGTTGGGAAGGCGGGTGCTGACGAGTTCGTGAACGACGGGGAAAGTCCGGGTTTTCATGCAGGCGGTGGGTTACGGGTGCGGCCGAGCGGCACCGGAACCAGGATCCGGCAAGCGCGCTCAGGGTAGAAATCTACGCTTATACACAAGTTCGGCAATGCATGCCAAGGGCAGGACGGCGGGTCAGCCCGCCGAGAGGATCTCGTTCAACGTACCGAGCGAATCCGTCGGCGCCGCGCAGACTCGCCCGCGGCAGACATAGGCCACGGGCCCGCCCGGACCCGGCATCCGCGCCGCCAGTGCCGATGGCAACCCGACCGCATCGGAGGGGATGGCATAGACCAGCGCTTCGGGAGCCGCTTCCCGCGCCTTGGCGCACCATTGCTTCAGCGCTTCACGTCCGCCCCTCAGGATGACCAGCGGCGGCGGAGTGAGCCATTCCCGGACGGCGTTCATCAAGGCACAGTGGGCATGCGGATAACGGGCCATCGCGCCATGCGCCGCCCGCAGTCCCCGTTCGGCCGCATCGGCATACCTCGACTCGCCGGTCAGCCCGGCGAGCCGGATCAGCGCACGGATCGCGACGCCGTTGCCAGAAGGCATGGACTCATCCATCCAGGGTTTGGGCCGCTGGATGAGCGTTTCATGGTCGGCGGCAGTAAAGAAGAAGCCGCCGTGTTCGGCATCCTCGAAACGCTCCAACAAGCGGTCGGCCAGGCTGACCGCCCACTCCAGGTCGTCCGTAGACCAGCGCGTCTGCAAAATCTCCAGCACTGCATCCAGCAAGAAGGCGTGGTCGTCGAGATAGGCGTCAAACCGCGCCCGCCCGTCCCTGTAAACCGACATGAGCCTGCCACCGGCGTCCATGGTCCGGCGCACGAAGCCGAGAGCCCGGTCCGCAGACTCCATGAAATCCGCCCGTCCCAGCAGGCGCCCGGCCACGGTCATGCCCCGGACCATGAGGCCGTTCCACGCGGCGATGACCTTGTCGTCCCTGCCCGGCCGGACCCGTTGCTCCCTCACCCGGCGAAGGCGAGTCCTGGCCGATTCGAGCAGCCGCATCACCTCATCGCCGCCCTTCCCGGTTGCTGCCGCGACGGCTTCCAGGGACCGGGCGACGCGGAGATGCCAATGGCCCTCGAAATTCGGCGGCCCATCCAGCCCGTAACGAAGGGAAAACACGAGGTACTCATCCGCAGACAGCAGCCCCTGGACTTCCTGGCGATCCCAAAGGTAGAACCGGCCCTCCCCGCCCTCCGAATCCGCATCGAGCGCCGCGTAGTACCCCCCCTCCGGGGACTGCATCTCCCGGATCACCCATTCGGCGGTTCCGGTCGCAACGACGGCATAGGCCGGATCGCCGGTCTGCGCCGCCATTCGGGCGTACAGTTCGAGCAGGGGACCGTTGTCGTAGAGCATCTTCTCGAAATGGGGAATCTCCCAGCGTTCGTCGACCGAATAGCGGGCGAAGCCGCCGCCGAGGTGATCGTAGATGCCGCCCCGCGCCATTCCGTCGAGCGTCGTGCGAAGCATCTCGACACCCTCGCCATCCGAACGCAAAAGCAATTCGAGGTCTGCCGTGCGGGGGAACTTGGGCGCCCCGCCGAATCCGCCGTGGCTGGCATCGAAACTCGTCCGCAGTGCCTGCGTTGCACGCGCCAGCAGCCCCGCATCCGGCATCAGAGTACCATCGCCTTCACGACCCATGGCCTCCAGTGCCTCGCGCAACACCTGGCCGTTCCGGGCAAGATCGCCCCGGTGCTCGGCATAGAAGGCGGCCAGATGGTGCAGCACGGACACGAAGGCCGGCATGCCGTAGCGCGGTTCCTTGGGGAAATAGGTGCCGGTGAAGAACGGCACCAGATCGTGCGGATTCAGGCATACCGTCAGCGGCCAGCCCCCGCCCCGCCGTGAGAGCAGCTGGTGGACGGTCTGGTAGATACGGTCGAGATCGGGCCGCTCCTCCCGGTCCACCTTGATGTTGACGAACAGCCGGTTCATGACTTCCGCCGTCGCCTCGTCCTCGAACGATTCATGCGCCATGACGTGACACCAGTGGCAAGCGGAGTAACCGATGGACAGGAGGATCGGCCGGTCGGAACGGCGGGCTTCTTCCAGAGCCTCCGGTCCCCACGGATACCAATCCACCGGATTGTGAGCATGCTGCAGCAGGTAGGGACTGGTCTCTCCTGCCAGGCGGTTGGAACGCTGTGGGTCGGGCATGCTGAGGTGGCCTCTTCGGCGGGGGAAGTCCCAGTGTATCAGTTCCTCCGTATTCCTGAGTATCCTACTGGGATTCAAAGCTCTGTTTCCGGCCCTCGGCCCTGCAGCCGGGTGATACGAGCCCCGGCATCCGAAGATGCGCTTGCGGCAGGCCTCGTCCGGTTCGTCGCTTTTCGAAGCCGGACCGTCGATCCGGGTCACGCCGGCGGACTCCAGGTTGCCCTGGGGATTTCCCCTGCAATCCCCGCGGCGTGTCGTAAGCCGAGGGAGGCGAGTTCAACCAGCCCGGAACGCCCGTTCCCGCACCTGCTCCCAGCCCGGCAGAGATTCGCGCCTGAGCACGAAGTCACCGGCCGGCGCCACGGCGCCGCCATCCGGCGGATCCGTCCACGATCCCACCGGCGCGATGGGGCGGGATCGCCATTTCAGCAGCGAAAAACACGGAGTGGTAGAAGCTCGCGTAACCGCCATCGAAGGTCGGCACGACGGCTTCATCCGGCAATCCCGCCTTCTTGCCCGCTTTCGCGTCCGGCAACTCCCGGATGCCGCCTCCATGGGTGCCGTCGTCCTTCAGCCAATGGAAACAGGCATCGAAATGGACCGGCGTGACGACGGTGGAACTATTCGAGAACCGAGGCGCCACGAACGGCGCGCTGCATCAACGGCCTCCCGAAAGAGCGCAATTCGCGAGGATCACTGAACCAGCGCCAGCAGCACGCCCGCCGCCACGGCGGAGCCGATCACGCCGGCCACGTTCGGGCCCATGGCGTGCATCAGGAGGAAGTTGTGGGGATTGCTCTCCTGGCCCACCTTATTGGCCACCCGCGCCGACATCGGCACGGCGGAAACGCCTGCGGCGCCGATCAGGGGATTGATCTTGTGGAGAGTAAAGCGGTTCATCAGCTTCGCCATCAACACCCCGGAAGCCGTGCCGAAGCCGAAGGCAATCGCGCCGAGCACGAGAATCCCCAAGGTCTCCGGGCGGAGGAAGGCATTGGCACTCAGCTTGGAACCAACCGACAGCCCCAGGAAGATCGTAACGATGTTGATTAGTTCGTTCTGGGACGTTTTGCTCAGGCGTTCGACCACACCGCATTCGCGCATCAGGTTGCCCAGGCAGAACATGCCGATCAGAGGCGCGGCGGAGGGCAGCAGCAAAGCGGTCAGGATCAACAATACCACCGGGAAAATGATCTTCTCGGTTTTGCCCACCACGCGCAGCTGCGACATTTCGATCAGGCGCTCCTCCGGCGTGGTCAGGGCGCGCATGATGGGTGGCTGGATCAACGGCACGAGGGCCATGTAGGAATAGGCCGCGACGGCGATGGCGCCGAGCAGGTCCGGCGCGAGCCTGGAGGCGACGTAAATGGCAGTCGGGCCGTCGGCCCCGCCGATGATGGCTATGGCGGCCGCATCCCTGAAGCCGAACTGGAGGCCGGGCACCAGGTTCAGCGCCAGCGCACCGAACAATGTGCCGAAGATGCCGAACTGAGCGGCCGCTCCCAGCAGCAGGGTCTTGGGGTTGGCCAGCATGGGACCGAAGTCGGTCATGGCCCCCACTCCCATGAAGATCAGCAGCGGGAATATGCCGGACTTGATGCCGAAATACAGATACGAGAGCAGCCCGCCTTCTTCGGCGATGCCGGCCACCGGAATATTGCTGAGCACCGCACCGAAGCCGATGGGGAGCAGCAGCAAAGGCTCGAAGCCTTTGCGGATGGCGAGATAGATGAGCAGGAACCCCACCGTCATCATGATGACCTGCCCCCACTGGAAATTGGACAGGCCGGTGCTGCTCCACAATTCGACGAATCCGCTCATGGATCGGCCCGCCTCAGCCCAGCGTGACCAGCACGTCGCCGGTATTGACGGTATCGCCCGGCTTGACGGCGATGCCGACCACGATGCCGCCGCTGCGCGCCCTCACTTCGGTCTCCATTTTCATGGCCTCCATGACGACGACCACCTGGCCTTCGGCCACTTTTTGCCCTTCGGTGACGTTGATACGCAGCACGTGCCCCGCCACCGGCGCGCTGACCGACTCGCTGACGGCCCGCGCGGCGAGGATCTGCGCAGCTGCGGACGGCGACGCCGTACCAGAGGCCGAATGGATCGCCCCGATGGCGCCGCCCGGCGCCACCTCGACCTGATAACTGCGGCCGTTGACCGTGACGGTGTAGAGACGGGCGCCATCCGGCGCCACGGCCTCGCTGGTGACCTCGGCTGCCGGGACGGCGGGCTCGGCACCTGGCGGCGGCTCGAAAGCCGCCGGGTTGTCCCGGTTCTGGAGGAACCGCCAGCCGACCTGGGGGAACAGCGCATAGGTCAGCACATCCTCGACCTGCGGGGAGGACAGCTTTACCCCATGCTCCTTGGCCAGGCGCTTCAATTCGTCCGTCAGCTTCTTCATCTCGGGTGCCAGGAGATCGGCGGGACGGCAGGTGATCGGCTCGTCGCCTTTCAACACGCGGGACTGCAGCTCGGCATTGACCGGCGCCGGGGTGGCGCCGTACTCGCCCCGCAGGACACCCGCGGTCTCCTTGGTGATGGTCTTGTAACGTTCGCCGGCGAGCACGTTGAAGACCGCCTGGGTACCGACGATCTGCGAGGTCGGCGTGACCAGCGGGATGAAGCCCAGATCTTCGCGGACCCTGGGTATCTCCTGCATTACCTCGTCGAAACGGTCCAGCGCCCCCTGTTCCTTGAGCTGGCTCTCCATGTTGGTGAGCATGCCGCCCGGTACCTGGGCCACCAGAATGCGGCTGTCGACGCCTTTCAGGCTGCCCTCGAACCTGGCGTACTTTTTCCGTACCTCGCGGAAATAGGCCGCGATTTCCTCCAGCAGATGGATGTCCAGCCCAGTATCGCGTTCGTGTCCCTGGAAGATCGCCACGACCGCCTCGGTGGGACTGTGGCCGTAGGTCATACTCATGGACGATATCGCCGTGTCGACGTTGTCGATACCGGCCTCGACCGCTTTCACGATGGCGGCCGTGCTCAGACCCGTGGTCGCATGGCATTGCATGTGGATCGGCACGCCAACCTCCTGCTTGAGGCGGCCGACCAGTTCCTCGGCGACATACGGTTTGAGCAGGCCTGCCATGTCCTTGATGCAGATCGAATGAGCGCCCATGTCCTCCAGACGCTTGGACAGATCGACCCACATATCGATCGTATGCACGGGGCTCACCGTATACGAAATGGCGCCCTGGGCATGTTTGCCCATGGCGATGGCCGCGCGGATGGCCTTTTCGAAGTTACGGAGGTCGTTGAGGGCGTCGAAGATGCGGAACACATCGACGCCATTTTCGGCCGAGCGTTCCACGAATTTCTCCACCACATCGTCCGCGTAGTGGCGATAGCCCAGCAGATTCTGCCCCCGCAGCAGCATCTGCAGCCGGGTGTTTGGCAAGGCCTTCTTCAGTGCTCTCAGGCGCACCCACGGATCTTCGCCCAGATAGCGGATGCATGCATCGAAGGTCGCGCCGCCCCATGCCTCCAGGGACCAGAATCCGACCTTGTCCAGCTTGGGACAAATCGGCAGCATGTCCTCGAGACGAAGCCGGGTGGCCAACAGGGACTGATGCGCATCGCGCAGGACCACGTCGGTGATGCCCAAAGGGGTTGCCATGCAAAAACTCCTCAGATTGTGCCTTACTTGTTCTGGTAACGGTGGACCGCCGCCGTGATCGCGGCGACGATCTCCGCTTCATCCTCCCCGCCGGTACTCCTGGCGACCACGGCACTCACGGGCTTGAGTGCGACCGGCTCCTCCGGCGAATACCGGCCGATCAGGCGCGAAGTCACGTGGATGACCCCTACCAGCAGCGCCAGAAACAGGAATACGATGGTCATACCTATGAGCATGAGCCTGCCACCGGCCAGCAAGAGCTCTGGGATCGACGATTCCATGCGGGAAGTTTCAGGTTAGCGACAAAACGCCGGAATGATAAAGCGCTCCGGCGGGAAAGTCGATCTGCGCCGCCCGGGGTGGGCTTGCGGCGGCAGACGTCTTCGAGCGCTATCGGTTGAGCTGGAGCATGTTCTGCTCATCCCTGGAACGGCGATCCTCTTCGTGACGCTGCTGCGGCTCCTTCGGCTTGAGCGTCAGCTTGGCGATACCGGTCCAGCCGGCCATGAACAGCAGCATCGCGATCGCCGACACCACCATGGCCGCCGTCAGCCGATCCGGATTTTTCGCCCAGAACAGCACCCACTTGGGTTTGATCAAACCGACGATCACGCCGATCAGGAAAAGAGCCGCGGCGAACACCACCACAATTCTCAGAATCATCACCTTGGTCGCCAGGTCCATACGTTCGTCCTCGAAACGGGGAAAAGCGCGATTAAACCGGATTCGACGAATCCACGCCACTCGCCCACGGTGACGAGCCGGTCGGGCGCTCGGCCGTGAAACACGACACGCCCGCCTGCTTCGCCGCGCCGCACCGGCCATGGTCTTTTCGACACCCGCAGGCGACGACGAGCGGGGATTGACACCCGAGTATGGAACTAGGAAATTAGCCGTAAACGCGTCAACTGGTAGAATTGCCCGGTTGACTTCCCTTCTCGCAGGTAACGCATGATGAATCGCAAACAGACTGTCGGCGTGCGCGTCGGTTCGGTACAGATCGGGGGCGGCGCGCCCATCGTGGTCCAGTCCATGACCAACACCGACACCGCCGACGTGGCGGGAACCGTCCGCCAGGTCATCGACCTGGCCCGGGCCGGTTCGGAACTGGTGCGCATCACCGTCAACAATGAAGAAGCCGCGGAAGCCGTCCCGCGCATCCGGGAAGAACTCGACCGTCAGGGTTGCAACGTGCCGCTGGTGGGCGACTTCCACTTCAACGGCCACAAGCTGCTCGACAAATACCCCGCCTGCGCCGAGGCACTGGGCAAATTCCGCATCAATCCGGGCAACGTCGGCCGCGGCTCCAAGCGCGATCCGCAGTTCGCCCAGATGATCGAGTTCGCCTGCCGCTACGACAAGCCGGTCCGCATCGGCGTCAACTGGGGCAGCCTGGACCAGTCGGTACTGGCCCGTCTGCTCGATGAAAATGCCCGGCTCGCCGAGCCGCGCCCCCTGCCGGAAGTCATGCGCGAGGCCGTCATCACCTCGGCGCTGGAAAGCGCGGAGAAGGCCCAGGGACTGGGGCTGCCCAAGGATCGCATCGTGCTGTCGTGCAAGATGAGCGGGGTGCAGGAGCTGATTTCGGTCTACGAAGCCCTGTCCAGCCGCTGCGACTATGCCTTGCACCTGGGGTTGACCGAAGCCGGCATGGGTTCCAAGGGCATCGTCGCCTCCACCGCCGCGTTGTCCGTGCTGCTGCAGCAGGGTATCGGCGACACCATCCGCATTTCGCTGACCCCGGAGCCCGGCGCCGACCGCAGTCTAGAGGTCATCGTCGCCCAGGAAATCCTGCAGACCATGGGATTGCGCTCGTTCACCCCCATGGTCATCTCCTGCCCCGGCTGCGGCCGAACCACCAGCGACTATTTCCAGAAGCTGGCCCAGCAGATCCAGACGCACCTGCGCCACAAGATGCCGGAATGGCGCAGGCGCTACCGGGGTGTGGAAGACATGCATGTGGCCGTGATGGGCTGCGTGGTGAACGGCCCGGGCGAAAGCAAGAACGCCAACATCGGCATCAGCCTGCCGGGTACGGGCGAACAGCCGGTCGCCCCGGTGTTTGAGGACGGCGTGAAGACGGTGACACTGAAGGGCGACCGCATCGCCGAGGAATTCCAGGAACTGGTCGAGCGCTATATCGAGACCCATTACGGCAGCCGGGCAGAGGCCTGAACGCCGGGGCATCAGCGGGGAACGTCGGAAGACTCCAGCAGTTCGAGCTCCCTGTCACTGAAGCCGGCGCGCCGGCGCAGTTCAAGATTGAATGGCCCACGCGCCCGGCCGCCCAGATGACGGTCCACCAGAGCGAAATACTCGATTTCCGGATCGATCCCGCACTGATCGCAGACCCACCGGAACCAGCGCGACCCCAGGGCCACGTGCCCGACCTCGTCATGCAGGATGCGTTCGAGCACTTCGACGCTGCGCGCATCCCCTGCCCGCCGCAGCCGCTCGATCATGCCCGGCGTCACGTCCAGCCCCCGCGCCTCCATGAAGCGCGGCACCAGGGCCATACGGGCGGCGACGTCGTAAGCCGTTTCCTCCGCCATGCTCCACAACCCGCCGTGCACCGGGAGATCGCCGTAATCGGCGCCGAGTTCGCGGAGCCGCTGCCGCACCAGGGTGAAGTGTTCCGCCTCCTCCGCCGCCACCCGCAGCCAATCACGGTAATAATCTTGCGGCAGGCCGCGGAAGCGGTAGAGGTGGTCCCAGGCTAGCTGGATCGCGCTGAATTCGATGTGGGCCACAGCATGCAAAAGGGCCACCCGCCCGTCCACGGTATTGATGCCGCGACGCGGCAGTCCGCGCGGATCGACCCGCCGCGGGCGCTCGGGGAAACGGGCGAAGCCGATCGGCCGCGGCTCGCCTTCGATTCCGAAATCGAGCTCGCCGGCGAGGCAGGCCCGCCAAGCCTCGTGGGATACCGCCAGTTTGGTTTCGACCTCGGGCGAGCCGAGGCAATGTTCGGCATAAGCCTGGAGGTTCCCGGCCCCAGCCGGCCCGCTGCCGGCCTCCTTCATGCCAGCTCCAGATCCTTCACCTTCGCCGCCCGCTCGGCATAGGCCGGTGTGCGGTCGAAGTTCAGGTAGCGGTAAGTGTCGGCCGCTTTCTCCTCGATCTTGCCGGCATAGGCCATGTACTCCTCCAGGCTGGGAATCCGGCCCAGGATGGAGCAGACCGCCGCCAGCTCGGCCGAGGCCAGGAACACCCGGGCGCCGGCCCCGAGGCGGTTGGGGAAGTTGCGGGTGGAGGTCGATACCACCGTGGCATTGTCGGCCACCCGCGCCTGGTTGCCCATGCACAAGGAACAGCCGGGCATCTCGGTGCGGGCGCCGGCCTTGCCATAGGTGGCGTAGTAGCCTTCCTCGGTGAGCTGGGCCTGATCCATGCGGGTGGGCGGGGCGATCCACAACCGGGTCGGCGTGGGCTTGCCGAAGGCTTCCAGCAACCTCCCGGCGGCGCGGAAATGGCCGATGTTGGTCATGCAGGAGCCGAGGAATACCTCGTCGATGCGAGTCCCGGCGACCTGCGACAGCGGCTTGACGTCGTCCGGATCGTTCGGACAGCACAACAGCGGTTCGGTGATCTGGTCGAGGTCGATCTCGATCACTTCGGCGTACTCGGCGTCCGGGTCCGCTTCCAGCAGTTGCGGATCGGCCAGCCAGGCTTCCATTGCCGCTATGCGCCGCCGCAGGGTGCGCGCGTCGCCATAGCCCTCGGCGATCATCCAGCGCAGCAGGGTGATGTTGGAATGGAGGTATTCCTCGATGGGCGCGCGGTCAAGCTTGATGGTGCAGGCCGCGGCCGAACGTTCGGCGGAGGCATCCGCCAACTCGAAGGCCTGTTCGACTTTGAGATCCGGCAGTCCCTCGATCTCCAGGATGCGACCGGAGAAGACATTCTTCTTGCCCTGCTTCTCGACCGTCAACAGCCCCCGCTGCAGTGCGACGTAGGGAATCGCATGCACCAGATCGCGTAAAGTGATTCCCGGCTGCATCTCGCCCTTGAAGCGCACCAGCACCGATTCCGGCATGTCCAGCGGCATCACGCCGGTGGCGGCGGCGAAGGCCACCAGACCCGAGCCCGCGGGAAAGGAAATGCCGATCGGGAAGCGGGTGTGGGAATCACCGCCAGTGCCGACCGTATCCGGCAGCAGCATGCGGTTGAGCCAGGAATGGATGATGCCATCACCCGGCCGCAGCGACACGCCGCCGCGGTTCATGATGAAATCCGGCAGGGTGTGGTGGGTCTCGACGTCGACCGGCTTGGGATAGGCCGCGGTGTGGCAGAACGACTGCAGCACCAGGTCGGCCGAAAAGCCGAGGCAGGCCAGATCCTTCAGCTCGTCCCGCGTCATCGGGCCGGTCGTGTCCTGCGACCCCACCGTGGTCATCGCCGGCTCGCAGTAGGTGCCGGGCCGGATTCCGGCCACCCCGCAGGCCTTGCCCACGATCTTCTGCGCCAGGGTGTAGCCTTTTCCGGTCTCGGTCGGCGCCCTGGGACGGCGGAAGACCTCGGAAGGCGGCAGCCCCAGCACCTTGCGCGCCCGGTCGGTCAGACCGCGGCCGATGATCAGGTTGATGCGCCCACCGGCCCGCACCTCATCCAGCAGGATCTCGGTCTTGAGCGTGAACCGGCACAGTTCGACCCCGCTCTCATGGTTCCGCACCACCCCTTCGTAGGGGTGGATGTCGATCACATCGCCCGTCCGCATGGCGGTGACGTCGCATTCGATCGGCAGGGCTCCCGAGTCTTCCAGGGTGTTGAAGAAGATCGGCGCGATCTTGCCGCCGATACAGACCCCGCCCTGGCGTTTGTTGGGAACGTGGGGAATGTCCTCGCCGATATACCAGAGTAAGGAGTTGGTGGCCGACTTGCGCGACGAGCCGGTGCCGACCACATCGCCCACATAGGCCACCGGGAAACCCTTGGTTTTGAGTTCGGCGATCTGCGCTTCGGCATCGTGAATCCCCTCGCGCGGCACCTTCAGCATGGATTTGGCATGCAGCGGGATGTCCGGCCGTGACCAGGCGTCCTGGGCCGGCGAGAGGTCGTCGGTATTGGTCTCGCCGGGCACCTTGAACACGGTCACGGTCAACTTTCCGGGCACTTCCGGACGGGAAGTGAACCACTCGGCGTCCGCCCAGGCGCACAATACGGCCTGGGCATGAACGTTGCCCGCTTCCGCCTTGACCTGTACGTCGTGGAAGGCGTCGAACATGAGCAGCGTACGGGACAGGCCGTGCGCCGCAACCGGGGCCAGCTCGGAATGATCCAGCAGCTCGATCAGCGGCGCGACATTGTAACCGCCCAGCATGGTGCCGAGCAGTTCGGCGGCCCGTCGGGGCGATACGATCGGGGAAACCGCCTCCCCCCGGGCGACGGCCGCAAGAAAACCCGCCTTCACGTAAGCCGCTTCGTCCACGCCGGCCGGCACGCGGTTGCTCAGGAGATCGAGCAGAAACGCTTCTTCGCCGGCGGGCGGCGACTTCAGCAATTCCACCAGGGCGGCGGTCTGTTCGGCAGTCAGCGGCTTGGGCACGAGGCCTTGGGCGGCACGTTCGGCTACGTGCTCTCGGTATTGGGTCAACATGTTCGAACCTTAAGAGATTGTGATAGAAAACGAGCCCGCCCTTCCCGCGGCCTGCCACGGGGAGAATACGAGTTCTTGCGGGAAACATGGGAGGCTATTATATGGAATAACCCGCTCCGAAACGGCATGCGCAGACCATGACGACGCTCTATATCAGCCATCCGGTGTTTCTCCGCCACGACACCGGTCCCGGCCATCCGGAAGGTTCGGTGCGCCTTGCCGCCATCGAAAGCGCTCTCGCCGCTCCGGAATTCCGGAGCCTGCGGCGTCTCGAGGCCCCCCGCGCCGACATCTCCCGGCTCGAACTGGTCCATTCGCGGGGGCACATCGAACGGGTGTTCGCCTCCCTCCCCCAGACCGGCCATCACTTCGTCGATGCCGACACGGTAGTCTCGCCGGAATCGGGGGAAGCCGCACTGCATGCAGTCGGCGCGGTATGCCTGGCGGTGGACGAGGTGATCGGGAAACGGGCGCGCAACGCCTTCTGCGCGGTGCGTCCGCCGGGGCATCACGCCGAACCGGATGCGGCCATGGGCTTCTGCCTGTTCAACAACATCGCCATTGCCGCCGCCCATGCCCTCGCCAGCCACGGACTGCAGCGTATCGCCATCGTGGATTTCGACGTGCACCACGGCAACGGGACCCAGGCCGCGTTCAGACGCAATCCGCAGGCGCTGTACGTTTCGACCCACCAGTATCCCTGGTATCCGGGGACGGGCAGCGCCGAGGAAACGGGCGTCGGCAACCTGGTCAACATCCCCCTTCCGGCGGGCACGGACTCCGCAGCCTACCGCGAAGCCGTCACAGCCACCGCCTTGCCCGCCATCGACCGTTTCCGCCCCGAGCTAGTGCTCATCTCCGCCGGATTCGACGCCCACCGCGACGATCCGCTGGCCGACCTCGCGCTCACCGAGGACGACTACGGCTGGATCACGGCGGAACTCATGAAGCTGGCGGATCGCCATGCCGGCGGCCGTATCGTATCCGCCCTCGAAGGCGGTTACGCCCTGGAGGCTCTGGGCCGGAGCGCCGCGGCCCATGTCCGGACGCTGCTCCTCCCATCATCCTGAAATCCCGGCTGCAGCGGCCGATCAGACTGAGCCTCGCCCGATGGCGAAATAATCGAAACCCTTGGCCTTCATGTGTGCTGGATCGTAGATGTTGCGGCCGTCGAACACCGCGGGACGGGTGAGGGACTGCTTGATTTCGTCGAAATCGGGACTGCGGAACACGTTCCATTCGGTAACCACCGCCAGCACATCGGCGCCTCGCAGGGCCGATTCCGGCGAATCGCACAGGATCAGGTCCGCCCGGTCGCCATAGATGCGATGGGCTTCCTCCTGCGCCACGGGATCGAACGCCCGTACTTTCGCCCCCGCCCGCCACAGCGCTTCCATCAGGGTGCGGCTGGGTGCTTCGCGCATGTCGTCGGTGTTCGGCTTGAAGGCCAGTCCCCAGACCGCTATGGTCTTGCCGGCCAGATCGCCCCCGAAATAGGCGCTGATTTTCTCGAACAGCTTTTCCTTCTGGCGGTCGTTCACGGCCTCCACCGCCTGCAGCAACTGGGCGGGATAACCGGCATCGCGGGCGGTACGCTCCAGTGCCTTGACGTCCTTGGGGAAACAGGAGCCGCCGTAACCGCAGCCGGGATAGATGAAATGGTAGCCGATGCGCGGATCGGAACCGATACCGACCCGGACCTTCTCGATATCTGCGCCCAGCCGCTCGGCGAGGTTGGCCAGCTCGTTCATGAAGCTGATCTTGGTGGCCAGCATGGCATTGGCGGCATACTTGGTCAGCTCGGCGGAGCGGATGTCCATGCACACCATGCGGTCGTGGCTACGGTTGAAAGGGGCATAGAGGGCGCGCAGCAGTTCCGTGGTGCGCGGGTTATCGGTGCCGACCACGATCCGGTCCGGCTTCATGAAGTCCTCGATGGCCGCGCCTTCCTTCAGGAATTCCGGATTGGAGACCACGTCGAACTCGATGGCCACACCACGCCGGGCCAGCACCTCACTCACCGCGCCACGCACCTTGTCCGCCGTTCCCACCGGTACGGTGGACTTGTTGACGACCACCCGGTATTCCTGCATCCGCTCGCCGATGCTGCGCGCCACGGCCAGCACGTATTGCAGATCGGCCGAGCCGTCCTCGTCGGGCGGCGTGCCGACGGCGATGAACTGGAACAGGCCGTGGCTCACGCCCAGGTCGATATCGGTGGTGAACTGCAAGCGGCCGGCCACCATGTTGCGTTTGATGATGGTATCGAGGCCGGGCTCGTAGATCGGCACCTCGCCCCGCTCGAGGCGTTCGATCTTGCCAGCGTCGATGTCGATGCAGACGACGTCGTTGCCGACTTCGGCCAGACAAGCGCCGGTAACCAATCCCACATAGCCGGAACCAAAGATGGTGACTTTCATGCAGTTTCCTTAGGAAATGAGAAAAAAGGACCTCAGGCGAAGCGAGCCAGATCGGCCTGAATATCGGCGAGGTTCTCCAGTCCAACCGCGATGCGGATCAGCCCGTCGGCGATACCGGCCGCTGCCCGGGCTTCCGGACTCAGACGGCCGTGAGTGGTAGTCGCCGGATGGGTGATGGTGGTTTTGGCATCGCCCAGATTGCCGGTGATCGACAGCAGCCGGGTGCTGTCGATCAGACGCCAGGCAGCCTCCTGTCCGCCCTTGACCTCGAAGCTGACGATGCCGCCGAAACCCGATTGCTGGCGGGCGGCGAGTTCATGCTGGGGATGGCTGGCGAGTCCCGGATAATGCACCCGCTCGACCCAGGGCTGCGCCTCCAACCAGCGGGCCAGGCCGAGTGCGTTCTCACAATGGGCTTTCATCCTGAGATTCAGCGTTTCCAGGCCCTTGAGGAACACCCAGGCGTTGAACGGACTCATGCTGGGGCCGCCGGTGCGCAGGAATGGGTAGATTTCGGCGTCGAGCAGTTCGCGCCCGCCGACGATGGCCCCGCCTACGCAGCGGCCCTGGCCGTCGAGGTACTTGGTGGCCGAATGGATCACGATGTCCGCGCCCAGCGCCAGCGGCCGCTGCAAGGCCGGGGTGCAGAAACAATTGTCCACCACCAGCAGGCAGCCGCGGGCGTGGGCGATTTCCGCGAGCCTTGGGATGTCGGCGATTTCGGTCAGCGGATTGGAAGGCGTCTCGATGAACAGAAACCGGGTCTCGGGCCGGATGGCCGCGGCCCAGCCATCGTAATCGGTGAGACCGACGAAGGTCGTCGGGACCCCGAACTTGGCCAGGTAATTCTGGAACAGCAGGGTGGTATTGCCGAACACGCTGCGCGAACACACCACGTGATCGCCTGCCTTCAGCAACCCGAACGCGGTACTGGCAATGGCCGCCATGCCGGAGCCGACCGCGACGCAGCGCTCCCCGCCCTCCAGCGCCGCCAGCCTCTCCTCGAAGGTCCGCACTGTGGGATTCGTGAAGCGCGAGTAGATGTTGCCCGCCGCCTTGCCGGCGAAGCGCTCGGCCGCCTCGGCGGCGCTGGCGAACACGTAGCTGGAAGTGGCGAAGATCGGCTCCGCATGCTCCTGCTCCATCGTCCGCCGCTGCCCGGCGCGCACGGCCCGGGTCTCCATGGCGAATTCGTTCCAATCCAGGTCGTCCACAGCTCCTGCTCCTTTAGACGGTGTTGTAAAGATCGATGGCGGTCGCGGCCGCATCCCGTCTGGCCTTGGCATGATCCGAGCGATGCTCGCTCAGGCGGTCGAGATAGGCCTGATCGATGTCGCCGGTGACGTAGTCCTTGTCGAAGCAGGAGGTGTCGAAACGGGGGATCGACGGGTTGCCCTTCTGTACCGACTCGACCAGATCGGCCAGATCCTGATAGACCAGCCAGTCCGCGCCCAGCGCTTCCCGTACCTGTTCGTCGGTCCGGCCGTGGGCGATCAGCTCCTCGACCGCCGGCATGTCGATGCCGTAAACATTAGGGTAGCGCACCGGCGGCGAGGCCGAGGCGAAGTAGACCTTGCGGGCGCCGGCGTCGCGCGCCATCTGGATGATCTGGGTCGAGGTGGTGCCACGCACGATGGAGTCGTCCACCAGCAGCACGTTCTTGCCCTTGAACTCCAGGTCGATGGCGTTGAGCTTCTGCCGAACGGACTTCTTGCGCAGGGTCTGCCCCGGCATGATGAAGGTACGGCCGATGTAACGGTTCTTGATGAAGCCTTCGCTGTATTTCACGCCCAGCCGGTTGGCGAGCTGCAGCGCCGAAGTGCGGCTGGTGTCCGGGATGGGGATGACCACGTCGATGTCGTGCTCGGGGCGCTCCCGCAGAATCTTGTCGGCCAGCTTGTCCCCCATGCGCAGCCGGGCCTTGTAGACGGAGATGTCGTCGATGATGGAATCCGGCCGGGCGAAATAGACGAACTCGAAGATGCATGGGGAATGGACGACGTGTTCGGCGCACTGGCGGATATGCAGGGTACCGTCCTTCTCGATCAGGACCGCCTCGCCGGGCGCCACATCCCGAACCAGCTCGAAGCCGAGCACGTCCAGAGCCACGCTCTCGGAAGCGATCATGTAGTCCTTGCCGAACCGCCCCTCCCGCTCGCCGAAAACCAGAGGGCGGATGCCATGCGGATCGCGGAAGCCGACGACGCCGAAACCGGTGACCATCGCCACCACGGCATAGGCACCGCGGCAGCGCCTATGCACCGCGGAAACGGCCCGGAACACGTCGTCCGGCGATACCCGCAGCTTACCGATGCCCTGCATTTCATGGGCGAAGACGTTGAGTAGAACCTCCGAATCCGAATCGGTGTTGATATGGCGCTGATCCTGTCGGAACAGTTCGCGTTTGAGCCGGGCCGCATTGGTCAGATTGCCATTGTGGGCGAGCGAGATGCCGTACGGGGAATTGACATAGAACGGCTGCGCTTCGGCGGTGCTGGAACAGCCGGCAGTGGGATAACGCACGTGGCCGATGCCCATCGTGCCTTTCAGCTCCACCATGTGGCGGGTGTGGAACACATCCCGCACCAGACCGCTCTCCTTGCGCAGATGCAGCCGCTCCCTCTCGCAGGTCACGATACCGGCGGCATCCTGGCCGCGATGCTGAAGCACGGTGAGCGCCTCGTACAGTTCCTGATTGACCTCATCGTTGGAAACGATACCGGCAATTCCGCACATAGCCTGAACCTGTAAAGCGATTGAACGAAAGGGGACTCAAGGATAGGCCACCTGGCCGGCGATTTCAGCCGGCAGCAGCGTCTTGATCCACAGCGCCATGGATTGAAACGGCGGAATGAGGCGCGACTCCTGCCACCATGGGTCCCGGGGCAACGGAGTAAACCCGGCCAGGAGCACCATGACCGATACGAGCAGCACGCCACGCGTCAGCCCGAACACCATCCCGGCCAGCCGGTCGGTCCCCCCCAGACCGGTGCCCGTCACCAGCCGACCGAGCAGAAAACCGCTGAGACCGCCCGCCATCAGACTGACCAGGAAGATGGCGACGAAGGCGACGCCGAGCCGCAGCGAGGGCAGCGGAATCAGGGTTTCGAGAGGGACCGCCAGATCATGGCTGAAACGCAGCCCCAGCCACACCGCCGCGGCCCAGGTCGCCAGCGAGAATACTTCCCGCACCAGCCCTCGGGTCAACCCCACCAGGGCGGACAAGCCCATCACCGCGATGATGAGATAATCGACCCAGCTCAACGCACCCGCGACCGCCGTGCCCGGCGCGACCTGCGGCAACATCGACTAGCGGGGGCGGGACGGCACCAGATAGCCACGGATGCCGGCGACCGACTCGAGCTGACGCAGCACCTGCTCGGCCCGGGCCTTGTCGGGCTCGGGCCCGATCCGGACACGGTAGGTCACCTTGCCAGTGCTGCCGTGGACGGTTTCTGCGTAGGCGGACAAATTGTTCTGGCGCAACTTCTCGACCAGCGCCTTGGCATTGGCCTCCTCGACGAAGCTCCCGGCCTGCACCAGCCAGGCCGAAACACCGGCGGCGGGCGCTGCGGCGGGTGGAACTTCCGGCTTGCGGAGCGCCGGCTCAGCCGACCCCGCCTTTGCCGGCGGCTTGCCTCCCGTGACGGCCGGCACGGCGGTCGCCGCGGGCATCTTCTTCGGTACCGACGGCCTGACCGTGGGTTTCACCGTCGGTGCCGCCTCCATGGGCGCCATGTCTTCCTCGACGAACCCGTCGGCCGGCGCCTGTTCTGCTTCAACCGTCTGACCGGGTTTCTCCTTTTGCGGGACAGCTCCGCGCTTCGGCGAAGGTGGAACCGTCCCCGCTCCGGCGACACCGTCTTCACCACCCGTGATCGGAATGATGCGATCCGCCCCTTCGGCCTCCACCGGCTCGGCCGTCGCGACCTCCTCCACCGAGCGCGGCAGTTCGACCGGCTGCTCCTCCATGTCCTTGGGCATCGGCGGAATCTCGGCCACTTCCGGGCGGGACGGCCCCGGCTTCTCGTCGAACAGCATCGGCACGAAAATCACGGCCAGGGCGACGATGACCGTTGCGCCGATCAGCCGTTGTTTCAACTGTTCATCCATACGTTTCCTCGAACTTTGGAGGGATGGGCTCGATTCGGGCCAGATACTCGGCGACCAGGAAAAACGAGCCGAACACCAAAATGATCGAATCATTCTCGGCGTTTCGACGGACCCTTGCAAACACCTCGGCGGCATCCGCGAAACCCTGCTGCACTTGGCTTATGCCGAGCGCCGAGAACACCGGCAGCAGGATTTCCGGCGTCGCGGCCCGCGGCAGTTGCAACGGCGCGAGATACCAGTCATCCACCAGATCGCGGATGCACTCGACCACGCCGCGGATGTCCTTGTCGCGCATCATGGCGAACACCGCGTGCACCGGGCGTCCCCGCTTGAACTGCCGCAGGAACTCCGCGAGCACGCGCACTGCATGGGGATTGTGCGCGACGTCCAGCAGCACCGTCGGCTCGCCTTCCTGTATCTGGAACCGGCCCGGCAGATGGACGCTGGCCAGACCCGCCCGGACAGCGGCTTCCGGCACCGGAAGGCGGGGCCGGATGGCCTCGATCACCTGCAGCACGGCGGCCATGTTGAAATACTGATGGTCGCCCCGCAGGCACGGCTCGGGCAGCGCCGCATGGGTTTCCCCGCGCCCGTACCAGGTCCAGCCGTCCTTTTCCCTCCGGAACGAGAAATCGCGGCCCTGCATCAGCAAATCCGCTCCGATCGCCTCCGCGTGCCGCAATACCGTGGCCGGGGCGTCGGGATCGCCCAGGATGCAGGGCCGCGCCGGCCGGAAGATGCCGGCCTTCTCCAAGCCGATGGCCTCGCGGGTCAACCCCAGCCATTCCTCGTGGTCGATGCCGATGCTGGCGACCAGCGCAGCATCGGCATCGACGATGTTCACGGCATCGAGCCGCCCGCCGAGACCGACCTCGAGGATCTGCACGTCGAGTTCGGCGCGCCGGAAGATGTCCATCGCCGCCAGCGTACCGAACTCGAAGAAACTCAGCGTGGTGTCGCCGCGCACCGCTTCGATCCGTTCGAACGACGCGCAGATGGCCGCGTCGTCGACCGGCGTCCCATCGATGCAGATGCGCTCGTTGTAGCGCAGGATATGGGGCGAGGTATAGGCGCCGACGCGGTAACCGGCCCGACGCAGGATGGTATCCAGCGCCGCGACGCAGGAGCCTTTGCCGTTGGTGCCGCCGACGGTGATGGTAAAAGGCCGGTCCTGAGCCGGATTGAGTGCCCGGTAGACCCTGCGAACCCGTTCCAGCCCCAAATCGATGGCCTGGGGGTGCAAGGTCTCCTGCCAAGACAGCCACTCCCCGAGAGTCGAGAAGCGCATCGGCTATTCGGCTTCCGGGTCGTCCATCGGCAACGCGGAAAGACAACGGGCCAGATCGGCCTCTCCGGCGCCCTCCCCGATCGCCGGCGGCGCCTTCGCCGCGGCGGGTGCGACAGCCCGGCCGTCGCGGGTCATGAGAGCCAGGAGCGCGGCGATGCGCTCACGCAGATCACGGCGGTCGACGATCATGTCGACGGCGCCGTGTTCGAGCAGGAATTCACTGCGCTGGAATCCTTCCGGAAGTTTCTCCCGCACCGTCTGCTCGATCACTCGGGGGCCGGCGAAACCGATCAGGGCGCCCGGTTCGGCGATGTTGATATCGCCCAGCATGGCGAAGCTGGCCGAGACCCCGCCCATGGTCGGATCGGTCAGGACGGAAATGAACGGAATCCTCGCCTTGGACAGCCGCCCCAGCGCGGCGCTGGTCTTGGCCATCTGGAACAGCGACAGCAACGATTCCTGCATGCGGGCGCCCCCGCTGGCGCTGAAAACGACGAAAGGAGCACCGTGTTCGAGACTGTGGTTGACGCCGCGTACGAAACGCTCGCCGACCACCGAGCCCATGGAGCCCCCCATGAACTCGAAATTGAAAGCTCCCGCCACGACCGGCAGGCCGAGCAGCTGCCCGGCCACGACGATCAGCGCATCTTTTTCGCCGGTTGCCTTCTGGGCCTGCTGCAAGCGGTCCTTGTACTTCTTGCTGTCCTTGAATTTCAGCGGATCCAGGGGGGCCAGCCCCTCACCGATCTCCAGCCGGTTGCCCGGGTCGAGAAATAGATGGAGGCGCTTGCGCGCGGAAATGCGCATGTGATGCGAGCATTTCGGACAGACCTCGAGATTGCGCTCGACCTCCGACTTGTACAGGATCGCATTGCAGCTCGGGCACTTGCACCACAGCCCCTCGGGCACCGTGCTCTTGGTCGAGGCCTCGGTGCGGATCTTGGAGGGAACGAGTTTATGGAACCAGCTCAAAGTCATGACTTCTCTCGGCTTCAGGCATCCAGCGCACGCCGCAGGACGGCGAGCAAGTCGACGATGTCCTTGCGCGCTTGTTCGGGCCGGTCCTGAGCCGCCGCGATCTTCTCCACCAGAGCACTGCCCACCACCACGGCATCGGCGAACCGCCCTATGGCCGCCGCGGTCTCGGCATTCTTGACGCCGAAACCGACCCCGATCGGCAGGTCGGTCAACGACCTGATGTGGGCGATCCGGCTTTCCACTTCGGCGAGGTCGAGGTGTGACGCTCCGGTCACCCCCTTGAGGGACACATAGTACAGATAGCCGCGACCGAGCGCCGCCATCCGCTGAACTCGAGCGTCCGAGCTGTTGGGTGCCAGCAGGAAAATCGGGTCGAGCCCGGCCCTGTGCAGCATCGGTACGAACTCCCCCGCCTCTTCCGGCGGCATGTCGACGGTAAGCACGCCGTCGACGCCGGCATCCTTGGCACGATCGACGAAACGCTGGTACCCCATGCACTCGACGGGGTTGAGATAGCCCATCAGCACGATGGGCGTCGTCCGATCGGCACGGCGGAACTCGGCCACGAGATCCAGGGTCTTGCCAAGGCTCATATGGTGAACCAGCGCGCGCTCGCTGGCTTTCTGGATCACGGGACCGTCGGCCATGGGGTCGGAAAACGGCACGCCCAGCTCGATGACGTCGGCACCGGCCTCGACCATGGCATGCATGACCGGCACGGTGAAACCGGGCTCCGGATCGCCGGCGGTGATGAACGGGATCAGGGCCTTGCGGTTGGCATGACGCAGGACCTGGAAAGTTGAGGTCAGACGGCTCACAGAACGATGCCCTCCCGGGTGGCGATGGTGTGGATATCCTTGTCGCCACGGCCAGACAGGTTGACCAGGACGATCTTGTCGGAACTGAGAGTCGGCGCCAGCTTGAGGGCGTAGGCCACGGCATGGCTGGATTCCAGTGCCGGGATGATCCCCTCGGACCGGGTCAGGATGTGGAACGCCTCGAGCGCTTCGGCATCGGTGGCACTGACATAGCTCGCCCGGCCGCAGTCCTTGAGCCAGGCGTGTTCCGGCCCGACGCCCGGATAGTCCAGCCCGGCGGAAATGGAATGGGTCTCGATGATCTCGCCGTCTTCGTCTTCCATCAGGTAGGTACGGTTGCCGTGCAGCACGCCGGGGCGGCCGGCGCTCAGCGGAGCCGAGTGGCGACCGGTTTCTATACCATCCCCGGCGGCCTCGACCCCGTACATGGCGACCTCGCGGTCATCGACGAACGGATGAAACAGGCCGATGGCATTCGAGCCGCCGCCCACGCAGGCGACCAAGGCATCGGGCAGACGCCCCGTCATCTCCAGCATCTGCCGGCGCGCCTCGCGGCCGATCACGGCCTGGAAATCGCGCACCATGGCGGGATAGGGATGGGGACCCGCCACCGTACCGATGATGTAGAAGGTATCGTCGACGTTGGTCACCCAGTCGCGCATGGCTTCGTTCAGCGCGTCCTTGAGCGTCCGGGAACCCGAGTCGACCGCTATCACGGTAGCGCCGAGCAGCTTCATGCGGAATACGTTGAGCGCCTGGCGCTGGACGTCGACCGCCCCCATGTAGACCACGCACTCCATCCCCAGCCGGGCCGCCACGGTGGCCGTGGCCACGCCGTGCTGGCCCGCACCGGTCTCGGCGATCACCCGCCGCTTGCCCATGCGCTTGGCCAGCAGTGCCTGGCCGACGGTGTTGTTGACCTTGTGTGCACCGGTATGATTGAGATCTTCGCGCTTGAAGAAGATCTGTGCGCCGCCGAGCTCCCGGCTCAGGCGTTCGGCATGGTAGATAGGTGAGGGACGGCCGACGTAGTGGTTCAGATCGTGATCCAGCTCGGCGAGGAATTCCGGGTCCTTCAGGTAGCGATGGTAGGCGGCTTTCAGCTCTTCCAGCGGCTCCATCAAGGTCTCGGCGACGAAAATGCCGCCGTAAGGTCCAAAGTGGCCGCGCTCATCGGGCAGGTCATAGGGCTGAATCTCGTCTTGCATGATCAAAATCGTATACCTCGCGTAAAAACGCCGCCATTTTGTCGTGGTCCTTGATTCCCTTCCGCGCCCCCTCCACGCCGCTCGATACATCCACCGCGTAAGGCTTTGCCGTTTCCAGTGCCTCTCTCACATTGGTCGGCGCGAGCCCGCCCGCCAGGATCAACGGCAGGCAGCATCCGGCTTCGGCCCTGCGCCAGTCGAACGTCATGCCGGTCCCGCCCTGCTCGCCCGGCTGGTAGGCGTCGAGCAGCAAACCGGCGGCGCCAGCGTACCGGCGAGCCTCGGCCCCGACGTCGACACCGGGCATCATCCGCAAGGCCTTGATGTAGGGCCGCCCGAAGCCAGCACAGTATTCGGGGGATTCATCGCCATGAAACTGCAGCAGATCGATCCGCACGGCACTGCAGACCTCCCGCACTCGTTCCGGCTCGGCATCCACGAACAGTCCCACCACCGTGACCAGCGCCGGGACGGCCGCGGCGATGGCCTGCGCCTGACCAAGGCCCACGTTGCGCGGGCTGGGACCGTAGAACACCAGACCCAACGCATCGACGCCCAGAGCCACCGCGCAGGCCGCGTCCTCGGCCTGCGTGAAACCGCAAATTTTAACCCGAGTTCGCCCGGAGGGGTATGCCGGCATCATGATTCGTCATCGGGCTGGTAGCGGCGGGCGTCCGCCGGCAGGTGTTCGAAAACGGCGTCGCGCGCCAGCCCGAATTCTTCCGGATAACACACGCCTCCCAGGTAAAGCCCGTCCGGCGGCGCCGTGACACCACCCTTGGCGCGGTCCCGCATGGCCAGCAGTTCGCCGACCCAGGCCGGATCGTGCTTGCCCGCCCCCACCGCCATCAGTACCCCAGCGATGTTGCGCACCATGTGATGGACGAAGGCGTTGGCGGCGATTTCCATGATCACCCTTTCACCCTCCCGGCGCACGTGCAGGAAATGCACGCGCCGGAAAGGGCTGCGGGACTGGCATTGCTGCGCCCGAAAAGACGAGAAATCGTGTTCGCCGACCAGATAGGCCGCACCTTCCCGCATCCGCTCGACGTCCAGGGGCGCGTGGCACCAGGTGAACTGGCGGGGCCGCAAGGCGGAACGCATGGGCCGGTTCAATATCTCATAGCGGTAGTAGCGAGCGATCGCGCTCAACCGGGCGTGGAAATGAGGTTCGGTTTCCCGCACCCAGAGGATCCGCACGTCCTCCGGCAGCGCGGTATTGGCCCCCAGCAGCCAAGAGCGCTCACTGCGCCGGCTCTCGGTGTCGAAATGCGCCACCTGCTCGATGGCATGGACTCCCGCATCGGTGCGCCCTGCGCATGTGACTCGCACGGGAGCGTCGGCGACCCGGCTCAAGGCCCGCTCGACCTCGGCCTGAATGGTGCGCTTACCGTTCTGCCACTGCCAGCCGGCGAAACCGCTGCCGTCATATTCTATGCCTAAGGCGATCCTCATGTTTCAGGCCCGATTCGAGGCGCGCTATCGTACCAGAAACGCCCCGCCGGTTTATCCACAGATTCTGTGGATAATTCTGTGAACCCCCTGCAGACCGCCTTGTCAACTCATTGATTTGATGGGACACGATCCACCCCTGACAAAATCGAGACACCACCGGGTCGGGTCTTGGGGACCCTGTATCGGCGAAGAGGGGGCGGCTGCGCCGACACGGACGGCATCGAGCTCCTTATTTGACTTTGTTCAAGCCCGTATCCTGGATCGCCTGCTCACAGCGCGAGCTGACCTTGGCCTCATTCTTTTCCAGGCAGGCCAACAGCCGCCCTTCGCCGGGATCGACATTGGCACAGTATTTGTCGAGATCGTCGTCACATTCTGCGGCCACATAGCTCAGAGCGTTGACTTCACGCTGAAGCTGGGCCGCGGCATCGTAAATGGCGTATTCGCAGCGCGTGGATAGCTTGTCCTGGTAGGCGTAGAGACAGGCCAACTGACGTCCGTCACCGGGCATCACGTCCTTGCAGAACTTGTCGAGTTCGGCCTTGCAGCCGGTTTTGAAAGTCGACACCGGGTCGTCGACCTGAGCCTGCTCCAGGGGCGCAGAAGCCTTGGTCTCGGCCTTCTTCGCCGCACAAGCGGGTTGTGTCATGAACGCCGCCAGCAGCAGGCCGGCGAACAGATATCGTGCACTGTACATGAGATGTTCCTTGTTGATTGGGTGATGAGACGAATCGCGCACCTCCATGCCCGCAAGTTCCGGCCCGAGCCGGCCCTTCCGCTGGCGGCGCACATCCGGCATTGTAGCCAGACGCCCCGGGAAAACCTATCCGGCTCGAAACCGGGTTCGTCCTAACGGCCTGGGACAGCCGTTTTGCAAAATGAAGAAGGCGGGTGGAAAATAACCAAGTGACATACTCAACCATGCCAGGTCATCCTCCACCACCGCCGCTCATCGATCACACGAGGAGTCAACCCAGGTTTATCCCCCCATGAAGCCTCCGTCCGAAGCCACCATCCGGCTGCTCAACCGAGGACTGTTCGTCGCCGGTACGGTTCCTTTTCTCTTCCTGGCAACGGGCGGTTTGACTCACGGCCTGGGCGCCAATCCCGTCGAGACCATTTCCCACGGCAGCGGCCTGTGGACACTGCGATTCCTGCTGGGCACCCTCGCCATCACACCGTTGGCCAGATTCCCCGGCGGGCACTGGCTCATTCACCTCCGCCGCACGACCGCTCTGCTGGCTTTCTTCTACGCCTGCCTTCATGTCTCGAGCTATCTGATATTCGATCAGTTATTCGATGCCCGCGAAATTTGGCGGGACATCGTCAGGCGCCCCTTTATCTCCGCCGGGATGACGAGTTTCCTGATCATGGTTCCATTGGCTGCCACCTCCAACCAGGCCATGGCCCGGCGCCTTGGCCACAGAAACTGGCGCCTGCTGCACCGGTGGGTATATGTGTCCGCGGCGGCCGGCGTATTCCATTATTTCTGGCTGGTCAAACGGGATACCTCGGGTCCGGCCTTGTACGCGGCGATCCTGGCGATCGTCCTGTGCCTGCGACTGGACGAAGCCACCCGACGGCGGGCTGGCCGCCCTTCCGCCACTGCGCCACGACCATCGATTGCTGATCCCTCGGCGCCTCAGCCGACGGATTAGCGCCGGCACCTGGCAACGAGACTCCGAATTCCCACCCGTGGATGTACCAACCGGGAAGCCACCATTGTCACTGCGCGCAAATCAAAAATTGGCGGTTTCGAGTACCGAGGGCAACGGATGTTGCACTCGGTTGTCGAGTCCGCCCACCATGAAAAGCGGGCGCCAACAACCGGCGCCCCCTTATCAAACGCCGGCTGCGGCTTGAAAAGCCGTGCGCTGCCGCGACCGCCGGCCTTCAATGCTCCGGAACGCCCTTGACCTCCTCGTTCCAGATCGGATTATCCCGGTCCTCCGGGTCGAGCTTGACCACGTCCTCCGGGAAAATATGCCAGAACGAACGATCGATCGCGCCCTCCTGGTAATGGCCTTCTTTCCGTCCGTGAAAAAAGGGACACCACCAGTTCTCCACCAACTTGACCAGATAAGCGTGCCACTCGAACAGCCCCACACTGAAAGGACAATACCAAGTACAATTAAGCACCCAAAACAGCCTGGACTGGGTGGGACTGAGCCTGTAGCCGGGCCGCATGACGATCTGGTTTGATAGCTTATATCGGAAACTGGCCCGATCCGGCAAAAAGTCTTTCAACGTCTTTATGTTTTCTGCGCCCATCAGCTTGAGATGGAAATAACTGACATAGGCGCTGATCATCACGAAAGGCAGAGTCAGGATAGGCAGATAAATCAAGAATACCCCTAGAATGCGCGTTGCATACGGGATTTGACCATGATTCTTCCCGATCACGACGCGGTTCTCGCCAATCCCTGATGGATCACAAGTTTCGCACTTTTTCATTTCGAGCCTCAGCCAAAGCGTTCTAGTTCTTATCGGTGCGGTCCAGACAGTCCCGGGACGGCACCACATACCCTCTGTTTCCGACTCCGGCAAAGATCGCCCGCCGGTCGCGGCAGAGAAACTATGAGGTCGAAAGCTCCGCGTCAAGCGGCATA
This sequence comes from Methylococcus sp. S1M, assembly GCF_051295855.1. Lineage (NCBI taxonomy): Bacteria > Pseudomonadati > Pseudomonadota > Gammaproteobacteria > Methylococcales > Methylococcaceae > Methylococcus > Methylococcus sp. S1M. The sequence continues at coordinate 187,801 of NZ_JBPDXO010000004.1, read as the reverse complement.
GCGCAGGAACGGCCCGAATCGTGGCACCGTGAGAGGCTCACCGGCGGCGAGCGCCAGGGCGGCGCCGGAGCCGACGAGCTGCGGACGGGTTTTTGCGCCGAACGAGGCGAAACCGCTTTTTCCTCGGCCGCCTCCTGCGTTTCGGGCCAGGAGGGAGGTCACCCGGACATCGAGGTGGATTACTGCATGCCCTTCTTCAGAGCATCAAGCAATTTGCTGCCGGCGACCGCATCATCGCTGCCTACCAGCACCATCACGGTCATGTGGTCACCCATTCGAATGCACTCGACCACTGCCAGAGTCTTGTCGGTCCAGGAACGGACGGAATCAACGTCCTTACTGACCCTACCCGTCGTCAGCGACGACATGAGCGACTCGCCCCGGCTCACGCAGTCGGCCTGGCTCAGGCTCGACCGTAAATGATCCCAGTACATGTTGGGGGCGGCCAAGGCGGCTTCAGACGCGCCCAGCAGGGCGGCCGACATCAGAAAAGATTTCGCAAACACGGTCGGTCCTCCTCGTCTTTACATTCAAGAAACGGGATCCGCTTCGGGAGAGCTTGCCGGCAGAAGCGGAGGCTCGCCTTGTGATCTGCATCTTACGTCGACCCTGATGAACCTGCCCAGCGGAAAAATGGGCGCCGCCGGCATCGGCCTGTTACTCGCGATCCCGGCCGACTTTCATGTCAGGCTTCGAAAGAAGTATGAGTATGCAAAGCATCGGGCCTGTGGCTCGGCGAGTTGCCGCCGGCATGCCGTTCCTTGTAAAGGAGATAGATGAAAACCGCCATCAGCCCGATCAGAATCCAATATTTCAACCAAAACAGGAACTTCAGTTTAGCCAGAAACGCCGGATGGCCGAGGAGATAAGCGTTGAATTCAGCGAAGAAATTTTCGATCACGGTACACGACCTCGCAGCTCTGCCGGCCGGTCGTCCGGCTTCATTTTAGCGTTTTGGTGCATTGCGCGCCGCCTCAAGGAACGAGGCGGCCGGGACCCTTGGTGACGCCCAACGCCCCTTTTTACTTCGAGCGCACACATAAATTTAGACCACGGCCGGGCACATCCAGTTCCAGGCAGGACCATGGACACAAAAAGCTCATGCGGCAAATGGTCCGCTGGTTTGGATGAGGCAGAGCGAAGACCGACAGGAAGATCGCCAAGGCACTCTCGACCCGCTCTGGACTCAAAGCGATTGGTCGGATCCGGCCAGAGGAAATGGCCGTGCAGAAACGAAAAAAGGCTTGCGATGGCACGCAAGCCTTTGAATTTTGGTAGCGGGGGCAGGATTTGAACCTACGACCTTCGGGTTATGAGCCCGACGAGCTACCGGACTGCTCCACCCCGCGTTTGGTGAAGGAGAATTATACCCGTGTGTTCCCGAGACTTGCAAGCCCTATGAGTCACATCCTAGCCCCCCTCGGTGCCGGGGACTCGCCTTCCGATCCCGAGCCCATGCGGGCTGCATCGGCCAGCGTGTGGCGTTCGAGCGCGGCCAGGAAATCTTTCCGCGCTTCATAGAGGATGGCCTTGAGGAAACAGCCCCGGTCGATCCGGCAGTGACTGGCCTTCGGATCGAAACATTCGACCAGATTCATGTTCGGCTCGGTCAGGCGTACCACCTCGGCGATGGTGATGGTATCGGCCGGACGCGCCAGCCTCAGCCCGCCACCCTTGCCGCGCATCGTCACGAGCAGGCCGGCATTGGCCAGAGTGTTCACCACTTTCACCAGATGATTCCGCGAAATCCGGTAGTACTCGGCGATTTCCGGGATGGTCGCCATGCCGGGTTCCGGCAGGCGAACCAGATAAATCAAGACCCGCAGCGAGAAATCCGTGAACTGGGTCAGTTGCATGGCTGATACCTGTTTGGACAGCTGACGATAGCATAACACGCGCTCACAGAAGGGCTTGACACGAGCTCGTGTCGATCCTAAATTTATATTTGCGATGCATCTTATAACAGCATTCGACTCCAGTGCGTCGCATTCGCATAAATCGACTAGGAGAAGCTCATGACCGAAAAGAAACTCGCCGACTGGTGGAACGAATCCCATGGCTCACTCTATGAAAAACTGGGAGGAGAAGCCGCGGTGAACGCAGCCGTGGACATCTTCTACCGCAAGGTACTGGCCGATCCCCGCATCAACCGGTTTTTCGAGGGGGTCGACATGGAGAAACAGGCTGCCAAGCAGAAGGCATTCCTGACCATGGCGTTCGGCGGGCCGCACAATTACACCGGCATGGACATGCGGCGCGGACACGCGCACCTGGTAAAGCAGGGCCTGAATGACGTCCACTTCGATGCCGTCATGGAACACCTCGGCGCCACCATGAAAGAGCTGAACGTACCCGATGAGCTGATCGCACAGGCGGCGGCGATCGCCGAGAGTACGCGCAACGACGTGCTCGGCCGCTGAGTCGAGGAATCGACAGGAGCGCCACCATGACGAGCATCACCTACGGCGGAAACACTTATCCCCTCGACAAAGACCAGTCTGTCCTGGATTGTCTCGTCGGCCACGGCGCGCCTGTCCCCTTCTCCTGTCGTAGCGGGGTCTGCCAGACCTGCCTGATGCGGGCCGTCCGCGGCGTGCCGCCCGAGGACTCGCAGCGGGGACTGAAAGACTCGCTGAAGCTTCAGAACTATTTCCTCGCCTGCGTCTGCCATCCGACCAACGATCTCGAAGCGGCGCTTCCCCAAGAGGTCGTGAAATCACTACCGGCGACCGTCACGGCGCTGGAACCGCTCAACAGCGAGATCATGCACGTGTCGCTCGAATGCCACGCCCCGTTGGAATACCGGGCCGGGCAATTCATCAATCTGTTCCGCGAACCCACGCTCGGGCGAAGCTACTCCCTGGCCAGCGTGCCGCAGCACGATGAGCATTTACACCTGCACGTGCGACGACTGCCACAAGGCAAAGTCAGCGGCTGGATACACGAACACCTGCGCATCGGCCAGACGGTGGAAATTCGGGGGCCGAGCGGCGACTGTTTTTACGTGCCCGGCCGGCCGGAGCAGGAGCTGATACTGATAGGCACGGGGTCCGGCCTGGCCCCCCTCTACGGCATCCTGCGCGACGCCCTGCAGCGAGGACACAGCGGACCGATCCGTCTGTTCCACGGCAGTAGAAACCGGGCGGGCCTTTATCTGACCGACAGGTTGAGGGAACTGGCGAGGGAATATCCGAATTTCGACTACGTTCCCTGCGTTTCCGGCGAAGAACCGGCGCCTGGCTTGGCGGCAGGCCGCGCCCACGAGATTGCTTTCATGGAGATCCCGGACTTCAAGGACAAGCGTCTGTTCCTCTGCGGCCATCCGGAGATGGTGAGCGCGGCGAAAAGACGCGCCTTCCTGGCGGGTGCTGCGATGAAGGACATCTATGCCGATCCGTTCAACGTGAACGCCGCCCCCTAGATTCCCTCAGCTCCCGCTCCAGCAGCGCTTCGTAGATCGGCAGATCGTGGAGACGGGCGGCGACCGCCTGCGCCGCGAAGCAGGCCGCCAAAAGCGGCAGGATGAGCGCATAGTTGCCGGTCATTTCGATCATCAGCACCACGCCGGTGAGCGGCGCCTGGACGACGCCGGTGAACAGAGCCGCCATCCCGGCCACTGCGAAAACCTTGGGCTCCACAGGCAGCACCGGCGCCATCTGCTGGATGAGCATTCCGGAATCGAGCCCGAGCAGAGCGCCCAGCAGTAGTATCGGCGCGAAGATGCCGCCAGCCGCCCCGGTGGCGTAACTGCCGATGGTCAGAGCAAACCGGGCAGCGAAGTAGAGCGCGACCAGACTCGGCGCCAGGCTGGCTTCACCGTCCAATATCCGGCCGACCAGCCCCTGACCGCCGCCCAACAGATCCGGCGCCAGCCAGCCGACCAGCCCGATCGAGCCGCCCCAGCCCAGCCAGAACGCTTTGCGCGACCCCGGACGGCCCGGGCACAGCCGCTGGACCGCCAGCAAAGTGCGATTGAAAGCGACACCAAGCAAACCGCACGACACACCCAGCCCGACGAACACCGGCAGCGTCGTCAGTGAGGGAGCGCCGGAAATCCCGACCCGGAATGCCGGCAACTCCCCCAAAGCCAGACGACAGACCGTGTCCGCGGCGAGACAAGCGACCGCCGCGGCGAAAAACTCCGGGGACGAACATCGTTCACGCAACTCCTCGAGCACGAATATCAGCCCCGAAAGCGGCGCATTGAAAGCCGCCGCCAGACCGGCCCCGGCCCCCGCCGCGATCAACGCGCGACGTTCGTCGGGGGATGACGAACACGCCGTAGCCACGCCCTCCGCAACCGCCCCACCCATCTGCACGGTCGGCCCTTCCCGTCCCAGAGTGAGTCCTCCACCCATGCCGATCAGCCCGCTCAGGAACTTGACCGCCAGCACCCGGGCCCAGCGGAACCCGCGCAATCCCATCAGCACCGCCTTCACGTGCGGGATGCCGCTGCCGGCCGCTTCCGGCGCGAACCGCTCGACCAGCCAGGCCGCCAGGAATACGCACAGGGCCGATGCCGCTGCAGCGATGGCCAGCCCCGGTGCGCCGTAGCCGTGGGCGAAGTCCTGCAGTCGGGCGCGCCATGCTTCGCCGGCATCCATCCCGAGATGGAAACCGACCGCGGCACACCCGGCCAGCAGTCCCGCCAGCAAGGCGCGCGGAAACAGACGCCGCCGCTCCCGATTCAGGCGGACGAACCGCTCCGCCTCAGTCGTCCAGGAAGACATAGTGAAGATCGAACTGGATGTTGTGTGTCCAGACATCGGCGGTGCCCGGCGTACCCGCCATGTATTGGCCCAGATACCCGAAATCCACGCCCAGATTCCGGCTCAAGCGATAGGAAATACCGGAGAGGATCCGGTTCTGGCAGAAGCCGGCCGGCCCGAACAGACTGTAGTTCGGACACACCATGAGTTCGTCCCCCATGTAAAACTCCGCCCCCTCGGCCACGAAGCGCATGGGATGGCTCCAGGTCACCGCCTCGCGGAAACGGATGCCGACTTCACCACCCTGTTGCAGCACCCGCTCCTCGAGCCGGGTCCTGCTGACCAGTTTCCCCCCAACCGCTTCATGGGTGAGCACCGCCTCGAGATACGGGCGATTTTCCTGATAAGCCGGCTGGTCCACCGGATGCAGCCAGGTGTGAGCGTAACCGATGCCGAGATAGAACCGGGGGTCGACCTGATAGCCCACCCCCACCCAGAGCAAGTCCTCGTACATGCGCCAGGCATTCGGCGGATTGTCGTCGCGCAGGCGGACCTGATCCCGCACATACCACTTGAATTTGCGCCAGTCCGGAGACACGCTACCCAGACTGCCCAGTAGGCTCAGCGAAGTCCAAGCACCGGCCATGCCTTCGATTCCGCCGGCACCGGCCGCTTGACACGCTGCCATCAGCAGCGACGCTCCAAGCGGAAAACCGGCCGTCGAACGCATCCAACCCGCTCCTCTATTCGAACCGCTGAATCCGGTGCATGCCCGTTCGCCGGGCCGTGTTTGAATTTGAAATGGAACGGCCTAAGGACTTTACTTGGAGACTCACCCCGCCGCCTTCGAAAATACGCGCAAAGGATAACCCATATGTCCCGTTCCCCCTTCAGACACTGGCCCCTCGCCGGCCTCACCGGCATCCTGCTGAGCTGTGGCGGCTGCAGTCCCGGAGCCCAACAGGCCAGGCCGGCATCCGGCGCGGACGAAGCGCTGAACCGAATCGAGCACATCGTCGTGATCTACGCCGAGAACCGCAGCTTCGACAACCTTTATGGCCTCTTCCCCGGCGCCAACGGTATCGCCAACGCCAGCGAGGAAGCCAAGCGTCAGATCGATCACGACGGCACGCCCCTGCCCTATCTGCCGCCGGTCTGGCTGGTCGGCGATGCCCGACCCGACCCGGCCTTCCCGGCCCGACTGCCGAACGGCCCGTTCCGGCTCGACGCGCCCCCCGTCGGCATGGCACTGTCGCAGAAAACGCGCGACCTGGTCCACGCGTTCTACCAGAATCAAGAACAGATCAACGGCGGCCGGATGAACCGCTTCGCCGCCGTCTCGGACGCCGGCGGCCTCGTCATGGGCTATTACGACGGATCGAAGCTCCCGATGTGGGACATTGCCCGGGAATTCACCCTGGCCGACAATTTCTTCATGGGCGCTTTTGGCGGCTCGTTCCTCAACCATTTCTGGCTGGTCTGCGCATGCACTCCGGTGTTTCCGGATGCACCGCCGGAGCGGGTCGCCCGGCTCGACGCTTCCGGTCGCCTGCTCCGCGCGCCCGACTCTCCGCCCAGCGCCCTGCAGGGACCCGCCAGATACACCGTCTCGCGCGTCACACCGGATGGCTACGCGGTGCTCAATGAACAGCCGCCTTACCAGCCCAGCGGCATCCCACCCGCTGCCGGCGGCGACCGCCGTCTGGCCGATCCGTCCAAACACCCCTTGCCACCGCAGTCGTTCAAAACCATCGGCGACACCCTGAGTGCGAAGGGCGTGACCTGGGCCTGGTATGCCGGCGCCTGGAACGCCGCCGTCGAAGAAGGTATGCGGGATATGCAGCCGCGCCAAGTGATCTATGGCAAAGGGGAGAACTCGCCGAACTTCCAGGCCCACCACCAGCCTTTCAATTATTTCGCCCGCTATGCCCCGGGCACACCAGAGCGGGCCGAGCACCTGAAGGATGGCGCGGATTTTCTGTCCGCGATCGAAGCCGGTACCCTCCCCCAGGTCAGTTTCTACAAGCCGCAGGGCAGATTGAACGAACATCCGGGCTACGCCGACGTCCTCGCCGGGGATGCCCATATCGCCGGCCTGGTCCGCAAGATCCAGGCAAGTCCGCTCTGGCCGACCACGGCGATCATCGTGACCTATGACGAAAACGGCGGCTTCTGGGACCACGTTGCCCCGCCCAAGGGCGACCGTTGGGGCCCCGGTGTCCGCATCCCGGCGATCGTCGTGTCCCCCTTTGCCCGGCGAGGGTATGTCGACCATACGCCGTATGACACGACCTCGATCATCAAATTCATCACCCGCCGCTTCGGTCTGGAACCGTTGCCAGGCGTGCGCCCGAATGCCGGGGATTTGACCCACGCCTTCGATCTCGGCTCGTGATTCCGCGCAGAGCATCACACCGCCAGGCAGATCGGCCGAAGACCGGCACCGGCGGGCGAAACCGACCGGATGGCTTTGCACGATACCCCGGCCGCGGGTCCTGATACCTTCAACTCCAAGCGCCTCACCGGCCGTCTGATCTCCGGCCTTCTCCATCATGGGATTGCGATGCCCCCACCACCGGCGCCCGTGACGCGCCCCCATGGCTTTGGTTAGAATACCAAGATTGTCCGTGCCGTCCTGCCCATGGTCGTGGGCGCGCCCCGAGCCCTCCCGGACATCTCCTCATCGCACAGATTCGAGCTTTCATGACGAAATACATCTTCATCACCGGCGGAGTCGTTTCGTCGCTGGGTAAAGGCATTGCCGCATCCTCCCTCGCCGCGATCCTCGAGGCGCGCGGCTTGAAAGTCACGCTGACGAAGCTCGATCCCTACATCAACGTCGATCCGGGCACCATGAGCCCGTTCCAACATGGCGAGGTGTTCGTGACCGAGGACGGCGCCGAAACCGACCTCGATCTGGGCCATTACGAGCGCTTCGTCCGCACCACCATGGGCAGGGCGAACAGCTTCACCACCGGCCAGATCTACGAGAACGTGATCCGCAAGGAACGCCGCGGCGAATATCTGGGCGCCACCGTGCAGGTCATCCCCCACATCACCGACGAGATCAAACGCGGCATCCGCCTCAGCGCGGAAGGCTACGACGTGGCGCTGATCGAAATCGGCGGCACCGTCGGCGACATCGAATCCCTGCCCTTTCTGGAGGCGATCCGCCAAATGCGGGTCGATCTGGGCGAAGAACGCTCGCTGTTCATCCATCTGACCCTGGTGCCTTACATCTCCAGCGCCGGCGAGCTGAAGACCAAGCCGACCCAGCATTCGGTCAAGGAACTCCGCACCATCGGTATCCAGCCGGACATCCTGATCTGCCGCTCGGACCGGCCGATCCCGAAGAGCGAATGCCGTAAGATCGCTCTGTTCACCAACGTTCAGGAAGATGCGGTCATCGCTTCAGTGGATGCCGACACCATCTACCGGATTCCCGCCCTGCTGCACGAGCAGCAGCTCGACGAGATCGTGGTGCGCAAGCTGCGGCTCGACGCCGGCCCCGCCGACCTGAGCGAATGGCATCGTGTGGTCGATGCGCTCAAGAATCCGGAGCGCTCGGTCACCGTCGCCATGGTCGGCAAGTACGTCAACCATTCCGACGCCTACAAATCGCTGAGCGAGGCGTTGGTCCACGCGGGCATCCACACCCGCACCCGGGTCGACATCCGCTTCATCGAGTCCGAGGAAATCGAGGACCACGGCACCGGCGCGCTGGAAGGGGTCGACGCCATCCTGGTTCCCGGCGGCTTCGGTGAACGCGGTATCGAAGGCAAGATCGCCGCCGTGAAATACGCCCGCGAGCACCGCGTGCCCTACCTCGGCATCTGCCTGGGGATGCAGGTCGCCGTGATCGAATTCGCCCGCAACGTGGCCGGACTGGAAGGCGCGCACAGCACCGAGTTCCTGCCATCGTCGCCGCATCCGGTCATCGCCCTCATCACCGAGTGGAAGACCGAGGCCGGCGGCATCGAATACCGCAGCGGCGATTCGGACCTGGGCGGCACGATGCGGCTGGGCGGACAGAAATGCCGGCTGGTACCCAACACGCTGGCCCATGCCACCTATGGCAAGGACGTCATCACCGAACGGCACCGCCACCGCTACGAATTCAACAATCACTACCTCAAGACGCTGGAAGCGGCAGGCCTGCGGGTGTCCGGCAAATCGCTGGACGGCCGCCTGGTCGAGATGGTGGAAATTCCCGAGCACCCCTGGTTCCTGGCCTGCCAGTTCCATCCCGAGTTCACCTCCACGCCGCGCGGCGGCCATCCGCTGTTCAGCGGCTTCGTCCGCGCCGCCCGTGCGCGCAGCGAAGGCACGTCCCCCCCCGAGAGCGGTGGAGCCCAACCATGAGCAACGTCGAGACATCGGCCCGGCCGTTCGAACTCTGCGGCTTTCCGGTCGGTCTGGAACACCCGCTGTTCCTGATCGCCGGCCCCTGCGTGATCGAAACCGAGCAGCTGGCGCTGGACACCGCCGGCGCTCTCAAGGAAATCACCGACGGTCTGGGCATCCCATTCATCTACAAGTCCTCCTTCGACAAGGCCAACCGATCCTCCCACGCAAGCTACCGGGGGCCTGGCATGGAAGAGGGACTGCGCATCCTGGCCGAGGTCAAACGCCAGATCGGGGTGCCCGTGCTGACCGACGTGCACGAGGACACCCCGTTGCAGGAAGTCGCCTCGGTGGTGGACGTGCTGCAGACCCCGGCCTTCCTGTGCCGCCAGACCAATTTCATCCAGAACGTCGCCAACACCGGCAAGCCGGTCAACCTCAAGAAAGGCCAATTCCTGGCACCTTGGGACATGAAGCACGTCGCCGCCAAGGCGCTGGCCACCGGCAACCGGCATATCATGGTGTGCGAACGCGGGGTCTCCTTCGGTTACAACAATCTGGTGTCGGACATGCGGTCGCTGAGCATCATGCGCGAGACCGGCTGCCCGGTGGTCTATGATGCCACCCACTCGGTGCAATTGCCGGGCGGCCAGGGCACCGCTTCCGGCGGCCAGCGCGAATTCGTGCCGGCACTGGCGCGGGCGGCGGTGGCGGTGGGCATCTCGGGCCTGTTCATGGAAACCCACCCCGACCCCGACCGCGCCCTGAGCGACGGTCCCAATTCCTGGCCGCTGGACCGTATGAAGGCTTTGCTGGAGCTGCTGTCGACCCTCGACCGCACAGTCAAGGCGAGTCCCCTGCTGTAATCGGGACCGCATGACATCGGCGTCCGGAATGCGCCTTCTCGTGCCGTCGTCCCGAACGCCCCAACACATACCCACTGGTGATCCCATGAGCAAGATCGTCGACATCCTGGCCCGGGAGATTCTGGACTCCCGCGGCAATCCGACCGTCCAGGCGGAAGTGATCCTGGATTCGGGCGCGGAAGGTAGCGCCATGGTTCCCTCCGGCGCCTCCACCGGCGCCCGCGAAGCCATCGAACTGCGCGACGGCGACGCCTCACGCTATGGCGGCAAAGGCGTACTCAAAGCCGTGGAGAACGTCCGCGGTCCGATCAAGGCCGCACTGACCGGCATGGACGCCGCCGACCAGGCGGCCATCGACCGCCGCCTGATCGAGCTGGATGGCAGCGACAACAAGGGCGTGCTCGGCGCCAACGCCATCCTGGCAGTGTCGCTGGCGACCGCCCACGCTGCCGCGGCCGACGCGAAAAAGCCGCTGTACGCCTACCTCAACCGCAGCGGCGAGTTCCTGCTGCCGGTGCCGATGATGAACATCATCAACGGTGGCGCCCACGCCGACAACAGTATCGACATGCAGGAGTTCATGATCCTGCCGGTGGGCGCGCCGAGCTTCCGCGAAGCCCTGCGTTACGGCGCCGAGGTGTTCCACGCCCTGAAGAAAGTACTGTCGGAACGGGGACTCGCCACCGGCGTGGGTGACGAAGGCGGCTTCGCGCCGAACCTGCCGTCCAACGAAGCAGCCATCGGCATCATCCTGGAAGCCATCGAAAAGGCCGGCTACCGGCCCGGCGAGGACATCTGCCTGGGTCTGGACGTCGCCAGCTCGGAGTTCTATTCGGACGGCATCTACACTCTAGCTTCGGAAGGCAGGCGGTTCACCTCGGAAGAGTTCTCGGACCATCTGGCCGCCTGGGTCGACAAGTACCCCATCGTCAGCATCGAGGACGGCATGGCGGAGAACGACTGGCACGGCTGGGGCATCCATACCGACAGGCTGGGCCGACGCATCCAGTTGGTGGGCGACGACCTGTTCGTGACCAACCCGGCCATCCTCAAACAGGGCATCGAAGCCCGGATCGCCAATTCGATCCTGATCAAGGTCAACCAGATCGGCACCCTGACTGAAACCCTGGAAGCCATCCATATCGCCAGGAAGGCCGGCTACACGTCCGTCGTGTCCCATCGCTCGGGCGAAACGGAGGGCACCACCATCGCCGACATCGCCGTCGCCACCTGCGCCGGCCAGATCAAGACCGGCTCGCTCAGCCGCTCCGATCGCATCGCCAAATACAACCGGCTGCTCAAGATCGAGGAAGAGCTGGGTGACAAAGCGCGCTACGGCGGCCGCGGCGCCGTCAAAAACCTGGCCTGAGCCGCGGCCGACCGCCCGGAGCCGGGGTGAATAAACTGACCGCGTTCCTGCTGGCGCTGATCGCCCTGCTCCAGTACCGGCTGTGGTTCGGCGACGGCAACCTGCGGGAAATGCAAAGGCTGCAGGAACGCATCATGGAACTCACCGAAGAAGGTGAGAAACGGCGGCAACGCAACGCGGCCCTGGAGGCCGAGATCCGTGACCTCAGGGAAGGTACCGATGCCATCGAAGAACATGCGCGCCGGGACCTGGGCATGATCAAGGAAGGCGAAACCCTGGTACAAATCATCGACGCGGCGCATCCCTCGCCCAGCCCCGAACCGGCACCGCCGCCCCGTAGGGTGCACAGGTCCACGGCTCCGGCTGCCAACGAAGCACCGACACATGAGCACTGACGCGCGTTTCTGGATCGTCGTCCCCGCCGCCGGCGTAGGCAAACGGATGGGGGCCGACATCCCCAAACAGTACCTGGACGTGGCGGGCAAACCAGTCCTGCAGCACACGCTCGAACGCCTGCTCTCGGTCCGCCGCGTCACCGCGGTCATGGTCGCGCTGGGCGCGAACGACGAGTTCTGGCCGGAGCTGCCCTGCTCACGCGAGCCGCGGGTGCTCGCCACGACGGGCGGCAGGGAACGCGCAGACTCCGTGCTGAGCGCCCTGACCGCCCTGGCCGGCCGGGCCGCGGACGGCGACTGGGTGCTGGTCCACGACGCAGCCCGCCTCTGCGTCACCCGTGACGACGTCGAGCGCCTCATGGAAACCCTGGAAGACGACCCCGTGGGCGGCATCCTGGCTCTGCCGGTCACCGACACCCTCAAGACGGTCGAGAACGGCACCATCCAGGGCTCCGCAGACCGCAGCCGCGTCTGGCGCGCCCTCACCCCCCAGATGTTCCGCTACCGAGCGCTCAAAGAGGCGCTGGAAGCAGCGGCACGACGGGGACTGACGGTGACGGACGAAGCCAGCGCCCTGGAGCTGGCCGGCCTGTCGCCGCGGGTAGTGGAGGGGCGCCCCGACAACATCAAGATCACCCGGCCGGAGGACCTCCCTTTGGCCGCCTTCTATCTGGAGCGACAATGTTTCGAATAGGCCAAGGTTATGATGCCCACCGTTTCAAAGAGGGCGACCACATCGTGCTGTGCGGCGTGAAGATTCCGTTCGGCCGGGGATTCGCCGCCCACTCCGACGGCGACGTGGCTCTGCACGCGCTGTGCGACGCCCTGCTGGGCGCGGCCGCCCTCGGCGACATCGGCCGCCATTTCCCGGATACCGACGCCCGCTACAAGGGCATCGACAGCCGCGTATTGCTGCGCGAGGTACGACAGAGAATCGCCAGCCTGGGCTACACCGTCGGCAACGTGGACGTGACCGTCGTGGCCCAGGCGCCACGGTTGGCCGCCCACATCCAGGCGATGCGGGAAAACCTCGCTCAGGACCTGGAAATCCCCCCTGACTGCGTCAACGTCAAGGCGACGACCACCGAAGGCATGGGATTCGAGGGCCGCGGCGAAGGCATCTCGGCGCACGCCGTCGCCCTCCTCGCCCGCAGATGACCGGACATCCCGACTGCCCCGGATTCGACGATCTGCCGCGGGCACACGGCGAAGTGACCTGCCGCGGCCGCATCCGGGTCTCTCCGGAAGACTTCCGGGTCGACGAAATCCTCGGCTTCGAACCCACCGGCCAGGGGGAACACGCCTTCCTGCACATCCGTAAGACCGGGGAGAACACCGACCACGTGGCACAGCGGATCGCCAGGCTGGCCGGCGTCAAGCCGATGGACGTGGGCTATGCCGGCCTCAAGGACCGCCACGCCGTCACCACCCAGTGGTTCAGCGTGAGACTGGCCGGCAAGGCCGATCCCGACTGGAGGGCGCTGGAAAGCGAGAGCATCGCCGTCCTGCGCCATACCCGGCACGACCGCAAACTCAAGCGCGGCGCCCTGGCAGGAAACCGCTTCCGCATCATCCTACGGGGACTCGAAGGTGTGTGCGACGGTCTGGAAGCCCGCTGCGCGGCGATCCGCGCGGCCGGCGTGCCGAACTATTTCGGCCCGCAGCGCTTCGGCCACGGAGGCCGCAATCTGCAGGAAGCACTGCGGCTGTTCGCCGACCCGCGCCGCCGTATCGACCGCAACAAGCGCTCGCTGTACCTGTCGGCGGCACGCTCCTATCTGTTCAACCGTGTCCTCGCCGGTCGGGTGGAGCACGGCAGCTGGAACCGGGCAGTCGAGGGCGACGCCTTCATGTTCACCGGCTCCAACGCCTTCTTCAAGACCGACAAGTTGGATGAAGACATCCAGCGACGCATCGAAGCGCTGACGATCCACCCCAGCGGAACCCTTTGGGGAACGGGCGACCCGGTGATTTCCGGCACGGCCCTCGCAATGGAGCGGGCGGCGCTGGCACAATGCGCGGAATTCCGCGAGGGCCTGGAACGCTGCGGGCTCGAAGTCGGCCGGCGGGCGCTGCGACTGCCGGTGCCGGATCTCGAATTCGCGGGAGTCGAGGATTCGGCCTGCGAACTGACGTTTTCCCTCCCTGCCGGCACCTACGCGACCACGGTCTTGCGGGAACTCGTCGAATTCGACCCGCAAGACTGGCCGGACACCTGATTTTTCGAAAACCCCCCTCGGAGGACCTGAGCCATGTCCGTCACCATTTACCACAATCCGCGCTGCAGCAAGTCGCGGGAAACCTTGAAACTGCTTCAACAGCGGGGCATCGAACCGGTCATTGTCGAATATCTGAAAACCCCGCCCGACGCGGCGAGCCTGCGTGAACTGGTAAGGCTCCTGGGAATCTCGCCACGCCAGTTGCTGCGCAAAGGCGAGGCCCCGTACAAGGAGCTGGGGCTGGCGAATCCGGAGCTCGACGACGAAACACTGCTCGAAGCCATGGCCAGCCATCCGGTACTGATCGAGCGCCCGATCGTCGTGGCCAACGGCAAGGCAGCGTTGGGCCGGCCACCCGAGAACGTACTGGCCATCCTCGGCTGACCCCTTTCCCAACTCCCGACCGACATGACCGAGTCCAAACGCAGCAGCACCGAAATCCTGATCCTCTATTACAGCCGCCACGGCGCCACCGCCGACATGGCGCGCATGATCGCCCGAGGCGTGGAAGAAGTGCCGGGCGCCATCGCCAAGCTGCGCACCGTGCCGGAGGTCTCACCCGCCACCGAAGCGACGGCGCCGGCCGTTCCATCCGAAGGGCCGCCCTATGCCACGCTGGACGACCTCAAGCATTGCGATGGCCTGGCCCTGGGCAGCCCGACCCATTTCGGCAACATGGCCGCGCCGCTCAAGCATTTCCTGGACAGCACCAGCGCCCTGTGGTTTTCCGGCGCACTGTCAGGCAAGCCAGCCGGCGTGTTCACTTCGACCGCTTCCATGCACGGTGGCCAGGAAGCGACTCTGCTGACCATGCTGCCGCCGCTCCTCCACCACGGCATGATCCTGGTTGGCATTCCCAGCAGCGAAGCCGCCCTGCACAAGACCCGCAGCGGCGGCACGCCCTACGGCCCCAGCCGCCACACCGGCGACGCCTCGCCGCTGAGCGACGAAGAACGGGCACTGTGCCGTGCCTTCGGTGCCCGGCTGGCGCGGGTCGCCAAGGCACTGAAGAATACCGGGGATTAAGTCCGCAAGGACATTCGCAGCTACCGCCATGGCCCAGCAGATACCGCTGCATTTCGCCGTCGACCCGCTGCAGACCTTCGAAGCGTACTGGGCGGGACCCAACGCCGAAGCGGCGGAGGCTGCGCGGCGCAGCGCCCGGGGCGAAGGCGATAAGCTGCTCTATCTGTGGGGAGACACCGGCCTGGGCAAGACCCATCTCGTCAACGCCGCCTGCCGCGAGGCTTTCCACAACGGTCGCAGCGCCGCCTGCCTGCCGCTGGCGCTGATCGGCGAGTGTGGTCCGGCCGTGCTCGAGGGCATGGAAAACCAGAACCTGGTCTGTCTGGACGACATCGACACGATCGCCGGTCGCGACGACTGGGAACGGCAGTTGTTCGGCCTGTTCAACGCCATGCGCGATGCCGGAAACACCCTGCTGATCACCGCCACGGCGCCGCCTGGGGAATTACCCGTCGCCCTGCCCGATCTCAAGACCCGCCTGGCCTGGGGACTCGTCCTTCGGCTCCATCCGCTGACGGACGAACACAAGCTGGCCGCACTGGAACGGCGGGCCGGCATGCTGGGGCTCGACCTGAGCCCCCGGGTCGGACGGTTCCTGCTGTCCCACTGCCGCCGCGACATGGCTTCGCTGCAGGCACTGCTGGAAGAGCTGGACCATGCCTCCCTGGCCGCCAAGCGCCGGCTCACCGTCCCTTTCATCAAAGGCTACCTGGAAGACATCGCATGAATATACTCGTGATCGGCACCGGCGCCATCGGCAGCTTCTACGGTGCCCTGCTCGCCAAGACCGGCCACTGCGTGTCGGTGGTCGCCCGCTCCGACTACGAGACCGTGAAGGCCAAGGGCATCCGCATCCGCAGCGCGACACTGGGGGACTACACCTTCCGGCCGGCGGCGGTCGTCCGCTCCGCCGCCGAACTCGAAACCAAGCCCGATTGCACGCTGCTGTGCATCAAGGTGGTGGAAGGTGCCGACCGGGTCGGATTACTGCGCGATGCCGTGGCCCCCGACACCGGCATCGTCCTGATTTCCAACGGCATCGACATCGAGCCGGAAGTCGCCGCCGCCTTCCCCGACAACGAAGTCATCAGCGGCCTGGCTTTCATCGGCGTCACCCGTACCGCGCCCGGCGAAATCTGGCACCAGGCCTACGGACGGCTGATGCTGGGCAACTATCCCGGCGGAGTCTCGGAACGCGTCAAGACCCTGGCCGCCGCTTTCGAAGAAGCCGGCATCGACGGCATCGCCACTGAAAACATCACCACCGCACGCTGGCAGAAATGCGTCTGGAACGCCGCCTTCAATCCACTGTCGGTGCTCTCCGGCGGCCTCGATACCCTGGACATCCTGTCGACCCAGGAAGGTTTCGTCCGGGCGATCATGCAGGAGATCCGCGCAGTAGCCGCGGCCAACGGCCATCCCCTGCCGGAAGACATCGTCGAGAAGAACGTCGCCAGCACCTACAAGATGCCGCCGTACAAGACCAGCATGCTGGTCGACTTCGAAGCCGGCCAGCCGATGGAAACGGAGGTCATCCTCGGCAACGCGGTACGCGCCGGTCGGCGGACCCGTGTGGCGATTCCGCATCTGGAGTCGGTCTATGCCCTAATGAAGCTCCTGGAGCTACGAACCGCGAAAAGCCGTTGGGGAAACCCGCCGTGACCTCGACCGCACACCGCGAAGCCGCCGAAATCTTCATCGACACCTGGTCACTCCATGGCCGTGTCGTCTCCCATAATTACATGTATCACCGTGAAATCTTCGCCGACGCGGGCAAACATCTCGCGGCACGTTTCGGCGGCACGGGCATCTCGGTCTGCGACCTCGGCTGCGGCGATGCATGCCATTCCTCGAACGCCTTGCGGGATTCGCCCTGCATCACCTGACCACAGAAGAAAAGGGCGAAGTCTTCCGCCAGGTTTCCCGGAGCCTGCGGCCCGGCGGCGTGTTCCTGCTGGTGGACGTGGTCCGCCATGAGGACGAATCGCACGACGCCCATCTGCAGGCGGCCTGCGACTGGATGCGGAAGGAGTGGCACGACTTCTCGCCGGAAGAGATGGCAACGATCTGCCGGAAACCGTCATCACCCTGGCGCGGCTGGCCACGGCCGCCGGGCTGTCCGCACCCGAACCGGTCAACCGGTACCGTCGGCTCCACATTCTGGCGTTCGGGAAAACGCCCGGCCGAGACGCTCAGCTCAGCTTGTCGTACAGACTCAGCACGATCTCCACGACGATCAGGAGGACGATGTACCACTCGACCCGCAGCGCTTGGCGGTGGTTCACCAGATCGAGATAGGTCTCGGCGGTGCGCGAGATAAGTTCGAGCTTGCGTGACAGCGCCCGGTCCCGGTCGCGCAGCTCGTACTCGGTCGCCAGGCGTTCGTAAAGCTGGTCGAGCTGAGGATCGTCCCAGACGATCTCCGGCTTCTCCGCGACCTCGACCCGTCCCACCATACGCCCCATGATGGACAGCGCCTTGCCGATCTCGTTGAGGATTTCCCGCTTGCCCCGCGGCGGGCCGGCGGCGCGGGTCAGACGCTGGGCGATCTGTTCGATGCGGTCGAACTCCTCCGCCACGTTGCGTTCGTAGTAGGACAGGACACAGCTCTTGGCCAGCACATGGGCGACGACCTGCAGGCGGGCGACCGATGCCTCCCGCAATACCAGCCGGCCTGCGCCGTCCAGCCGCTCCGGCAGCTCCGGGTGGATCAGGAGGTCGACCTCCTCCAGTTCCGGTTCCGCCAACGGGTTGTGGACGACCGGACGCAGCCCCTGAAGGACTTCCGCTTCCTGCTCGGCACTGAGGCCGACCAGGACGACGACGCCGAACCGGAATGTGATCCGGTAGCCTTCGCGACCGACCGCCAGGGTCAGGGGCCCCAGTGCGACCGCGCCGCCCCGTTCGATCTCGCGGTAGTCGATGCGGCTGCCGAGAAACCAGGCACGGGCGCAGATCACCCGTTCGGTGGCGGCAGCCATGACGGGAGGAGTCAGGGAGCCAGCGGCCGGATGCCCACTGCCTCCCGGATCCGTTGCATGAACGGGACGGCGTGAGCCCGCGCCCGGGCGGCGCCCGCCCGCAGCTCCTGTTCGATCCTCTCCGGGTCCAGGATCAACGCTTCGTAGCGTTCGCGGGCCGTTGCGAGGTGATCGTTCAAGTACTCGTACAGCCTGTTCTTCATCTCGCCCCAGCCAATGCCTTCGGCATACCAGCGCCGGGCTTCCTCGACCTCGTGTTTGCTGGCGAAGGCCTGGTAGATCGAGAACAGCGTGCAACCGGCAGGATCCTTGGGTTCGCCCGGAAGCTGGGAATTGGTCTTGATCTTCATGATGAGCTTGCGCAACTGCCTTTCCGGCGCGAACAGAGGAATGGTGTTGTCGTAGCTCTTGCTCATCTTGCGGCCGTCCAGTCCCTGGAGCACGGCGGTCTCCTCGTTGACCACGGCCTCCGGCAGCACGAAATGCTCGCCGAAGATATGATTGAACCGCTGGCCGATGTCTCGGGCCATCTCGATGTGCTGCACCTGGTCGCGTCCGACCGGCACCTTGTGGGCGTTGAACAAAAGGATGTCCGCTGCCATGAGCACCGGATAGTTGAAAAGCCCCATGGTGATGCCCTTGTCGGGATCGGCCTCGTCCGCCTCTTGGTTGGCCTGCACCGCCGCCTTGTAGGCATGGGCACGATTCATCAGCCCCTTGGCGGTCACACAGGTCAGCATCCAGGTCAGTTCGACGATCTCCGGCACGTCCGACTGGCGGTAGAATATGGCATTCTGGGTATCCAGCCCCAGAGCCAGCCAGCTCGCGGCGATCTCCAGCGTCGACTGCCGCACCCGCTCCGGATCATGGCATTTGATCAGGGCATGATAATCGGCAAGGAAATAATACGGCTGTACAGTATGGTCATGGCTCGCCTCGATCGCCGGGCGGATGGCGCCCACGTAATTGCCGAGATGGGGGGTTCCGGTGGTGGTGATGCCGGTCAGGACGACTGATTTGGTGCTCATGCAGACGAAGGAGTGCAAAAACGGCAAGAAACGGCGCGGGCGGCACTATGACACAAAACCCCCGGCGCCGCCACCCGCAGCCGAGGCTCAAAACCACCATACCACGCACCATTCGTTTAGAATACGCCCCGAGGACAATCATGGGGGCGAGCCTATGCCGCATTTCATCGAGAGACGCCGCTCTCGACGCATACCAGTCAGCTATCCGATCAAGTACCGGATCGCAGGAGAGAACGAGGAACGCGCCGGCGTCTGCGTCAACATCAGCGGCTCTGGCATCCTGTTCAGGACCGATGAAATCATCGAGCCGGGCCGCGCCCTGGAAATCCGCATCGAGCCGGACAACCGACTCACCCCCCCCCTGACGGCCAGCATCGAAGTGGTACGCTGCACTCCGGCGCCGGAGCCCGGTTTCCACCATGTGGCCGGCGCCATCAAGGGGATCAAGAGCAAATAAGACCCCATGTACAGCGTCACCAAAGAGATTTTTTTCTGTTACGGCCACCGCTTGATGCACCATTCCGGCAAGTGCCGGCATCTGCATGGCCACAGCGTTCGGGCGGCCATCACCGTATCCGCCAGCGACCTGAACTTCCAGGGCATGGTTTGCGACTTCGCCGACATCTCGGCCGCCGCCCGTGATTTCATCGACACTCACCTCGACCACAACCTGTTGCTGCACCGGGACGATCCTTTGCTGCCCCTGCTGCAGCAGGCCGGCGAGCGGGTCCTCGCGCTCGAACAGCATCCGACGGCGGAAACCCTGGCGGAAATGATTTATCGGGACCTGCGGCGGAAGGGATTCGCGGTCCAGAACGTCACCCTGTGGGAAACCTCGAGCGCCTGCGCCAGCTATCGCGAGGGAAGCCCGCCGTGAGCCGGTTTCTGCCCCGCAACCGCTCCTACTGGCTGGCCAAGCTGTGCGAGGCGAATTACCAGCGGCTGTTGGCGTTGGTACCGGATCTGGAGCGGATCCAGCCGGCACTGAAAGCATCGGTGCACGGCAAACCCGCTCTGCATATCCGCGTGCTGGAACGATCCCCCTACACTTTGACGCTGGAACTGACGCACGCCTTCAGCCGCGCCATGGAAGAACTGCGCGAGCCCGCCGTCCGGATTCGGGTCTATCTCGACGCCCATTCCGTCGAAGTGCTCAGCGACCACTGCCGCCCCGAGGTACGTGACGCCCTGGGGGACCAAGCGACGCCGCAGCGGGTGCTGGACTACAAGTGGTCACTGAACTATTTCCTGGCGCGCTGGCTGGATTACTGCGTCGACAGCCGCTACCGGCTGTCATCCGGCCCGGCCGACCTGTCCCCCTGGAGGGACCGCTCGGCGCCGGCCTGACTTCAGCGCCGCAGGGCACGCTTGAGGGCTTCCGCCTTCTCCAGGGCCGCATCGACGGTTTCGGCCAGCACGTTGAAATGGCCCATCTTCCTCCCCGCCCTGGCGCTGGCCTTACCATAAAGATGCAGGACCGCGGCGGGCTCGCTCAGGACCAGGTCCCAGGCCGGCTCGTCGTCCCGCCAGATGTCCCCGAGGAGGTTCACCATGACCACGGGACTGAGCAGGCGCGTGTCCGCGGGAGGGAGCCCGCACAGCGTGCGGACCTGCTGCCCGAACTGGCTCACGCCGCAGGCATCGAGGGTGTAATGACCGCTGTTGTGGGGGCGTGGCGCGATTTCGTTGATGACCAGTCCGCCCTCCTCCAGCACGAAAAACTCCACCGCCAGCACGCCGATATAGTCCATGGCCTCCGCCAGGGCACAGGCCATCTCGCAGGCCCGCGCGGCGATGTCCGGCGTCACCCGCGCTGGCACGATGCTGACATCGAGGATGCCCGCCTCGTGCCTGTTTTCGGCGACCGGGAAGGTTCTGACGAATTCCGCCGAAGTCCGCGCCACGATCACCGAGATTTCGGTCTCGAGGTCCAGCCGCTTCTCCAGCACACAGGGACGGCAGCCCAAAGCTTCGAAGGCGCCATGGACGTCCTCGGGGGTGGCGACCCGCACCTGCCCTTTACCGTCGTAGCCGAAACGCGCCGTCTTGAGAATCCCCGGCAGCAGGGGCGCGAGGTCGCCGGCCAGATCCTGCGGGGCATCCACCGCCAGGAACGGTGCCACGGCCAGACCGGCACCGGCGATATAGCGTTTTTCGAGGATACGGTCCTGGGCAATGGCCACACAAGCCGAGGAAGGCGACACCCGCGTCCGAGATTCCAGGAAGCGCAGGCTGTCGGCGGGGACGTTCTCGAATTCGGTGGTCACCGCGGCACAGCCCGACGCCAGATCTTCGAGCGCCCCCTCGTCATCATAGGCGGCGCGGATGTGGCGGTCCGCCACGCTCCCGGCCGGGCTCTGGATATCGGGATCCAGCACGGTCACCCGATAGCCCATGGACCGGGCCGCCATCGCAAACATGCGGCCCAACTGGCCGCCGCCGAGAATGCCGAGCATCGCGGGAGGCAGAATGTGCGCCATCAGGGCACCTCCGGCAATCGTGCCGCCAATACGGAGTCGGCCTGATGCCGGCGGAACTCGTCGAGACGAAGCTGCAGGGCCGGATCGCCGTTCGCCAGCAGGGCCACCGCGAACAGCGCGGCGTTGACCGCCCCCGCCTCGCCGATGGCAAACGTCGCCACGGGCACGCCCTTGGGCATCTGCACGATCGAATACAGTGAATCCTGCCCGCCGAGATGTCTGCCGGGCACCGGTACGCCCAAAACCGGCACAGTGGTCTTGGCCGCCATCATTCCGGGCAGATGGGCCGCGCCGCCTGCACCGGCGATGATGCACTTGAGGCCGCGGGACCGGGCCCGTTCCGCATAGTCGAACAACAGGTCCGGCGTACGATGGGCGGACACCACCTTGGCCTCGCAGGGGATACCGAACTCCTCGAGCTTGCGGACAGCGTGCTGCATGACCTCCCAGTCGCTGGTACTCCCCATCACGATACCGACCTGAACCATTAGGGTACTCGTTGCCGTTGAAAAAAGTTCTTATGATACCCCACTGCCTCATGCATCCCAACTCCATCGGATCGCCCGGCGGGCGATCCCCCCTCGGGCGGTGCCGTCCGGTCAAGACGCGGACGATCTGGTAGAATTCCAAGATTTTTTCCAACCCTTCTGCACAACAATCCCCTTGATCATATGGCTGGCCCCCTTCACACATTGCGTTCCGGACAACGCTGGATCAGCGACACAGAGCCGGAATTGGGGCTCGGCACCGTGGTCGGCGTCGAACACGACAGGGTCACCGTATCGTTCATCGCCAGCGGTGAACGGCGCATCTACGCGGTCGGCAATGCTCCGCTGAGCCGGGTCCGGTTTGCCGCAGGCGACCGGGTGGAAAGTGTGGACGGCTGGTCGATGCAGGTCGAGGAGGTCGAAGAGCAAGACGGTCTGCTGGTCTATCTCGGCAAGGACGCGGATGGAAAGCCACGTACCCTGGAAGAAATCGAGCTCAATCCGTTTCTGCAGTTCAACAGACCGCAGGACCGGCTGCTCTCCGGCCAGATCGACCCCGGCGACGTGTTCCGCCTGCGCATCGAAACCGGCGAAAAACTCGCTCGTCTCGAACAATCCCCCGTGCTGGGTCTCGTCGGCCCGCGTACCGCACTCATTCCCCATCAGCTGTATATCGCCCACGAAGTCGCGTCCCGACATGCGCCACGGGTGCTGCTGGCGGACGAAGTCGGTCTGGGCAAGACCATCGAAGCCGGCCTGATCATCCACCACCGGGTCCTCACCGGACGGACCGAAAAAGTGCTGATCCTGGTGCCGAACATGCTGCTCCATCAATGGCTGGTGGAAATGCTGCGGCGGTTCAACCTGCGTTTCAGCCTGATCGGCGAGGACGCCTACGAGGACGCCGCCGAAGAAGGCAGCCCGTTCAAAGACGTGAACCTGGCCCTGAGCAGCCTCGATTTCATCCTCAAGGATCCCGAGCGCCGCCGCTACGTGCTGGACGTCGCCTGGGATATGGTGGTCATCGACGAGGCCCATCACCTGGAATGGACGCCGGAAAAGCCGAGCCCGGCCTATGCCTTCGTCGAAATGCTGGCCCGGCGCACGCCTGGCCTGCTGCTTCTGACCGCGACCCCCGAGCAGCTCGGCAAGCTCGGCCACTTCGCGCGTCTGCGGCTGCTCGATCCGGACCGATTCTTCGATTTCGAGCAATTCCGGCAGGAGGAGCAGGAATACACGGCGCTGGCCGGAGTCATCGACAAGCTGCTCGACAGCCCCCGGCTCGATGCCGATACCCTCGGCCAGCTACAACGTTTCCTGCGCCACGACCGCGCCGATGCGCTGGTGGGTGACCTGAACGACCCGGAGCACGCGGCAGCGGCCCGCAATGCGCTGATCCAGCTCCTGCTGGACCGCCACGGGACCGGCCGCGTACTGTTCCGCAACACCCGTAACACCGTCCATGGCTTCCCCTCCCGCCTGCTGCACGGACGCCCCCTTCCGCTGCCAGAGCATTACCGGACCCAAAAGGCTTCGCTCGAAGCCCGGTTGTGGCCGGAATCGGCCACACCCGACCCGGACTGGTGGCGTCACGATCCGCGCGTGCACTGGCTGCTCGACATCGCCCAGCGCCTCAAATCGTCACGCTCGAAGCTGCTGGTCATCTGCCACCGGCAGCAGACGGCCGTGGACCTGGAAAACGCGCTGAGGACGCTGGGCGGCGTCCGCGCCGCGGTGTTCCACGAAGGCATGTCGATCATCGCCCGCGACCGCGCCGCAGCCTGGTTCGCCGAGGAAGAGGAAGGCGCCCAGGTGCTCGTCTGCTCGGAGATAGGCAGCGAAGGGCGCAATTTCCAGTTCGCCCACCATCTCGTGCTGTTCGATCTACCCCTGGATCCGAACCTGCTGGAGCAGCGCATCGGCCGCCTGGACCGTATCGGCCAACACCACAGCATCGACATCCATGTACCCTACTTCGAGGACTCGGCCCAGGAAATCCTGTTCCGCTGGTATCACGAAGGGCTGGACGCGTTCCACCGTCCCGCCGCGGCAGGGGCCGCGGTGTTCGCCCGGCTCGGCGACGAGCTTCGGCGTGTCCTGCTGGCACCGGACACCCATGCCGGCGTCACCCTGATTCAGGACACCCGAACCCTCGCCGAAACCATCGAAGCCGAACTCCATGCCGGCCGTGACCGGCTGCTGGAACTCAACTCCTGCCGGCCGGAGCCGGCCAACCGCCTGGTTGAGGCCGTCGCCGCCTGGGACCGGGACACCGCCTTGTGGCCCTGGCTGGAAGCGGTGTGCGATGCCTACGGCGTCGTCGTCGAGGAGCATTCCACCGACTGTTACATCCTCCGTCCCGGGGAACACCTGCGGGTCCCGAAGTTCCCGGAGCTGCCGGAAGACGGCGTGACCGTCACCCTCAGCCGGGACGTTGCCCTGGCGCGCGAAGACATGGTGTTCCTGAGCTGGGAACACCCACTGGTGCGAGGCGCCATCGACCTGGTGCTGAACGGCGAGCACGGCAACGCTTCACTCGGCTTCGTATCGCACCCGGCCCTCGCCTCCGGCCAGATGCTGCTGGAAACCTTCCACCGCATCGAATGTCCGGCGCCGCGCCGACTGCAACTCTTCCGGTTCCTTCCGAGCACGCAGATACGTACGCTGCTCGACCACCGCGGACAGGACCTCGGCCGGATCGCAATGGCGGAGTTCGACGAGCGTCCCCAGACTTTCGAACCCGCGAACGTCCGGGCGTTCGTGCGGAGCCAGAAACCGAATCTGGAAAAGCTGCTGGCCCTGGCGGAAACCCGGGCCGGAACCCGATTGACCGAAATCGTGGCCGACAGCAGTCGGCGCATGCTCGATGAAATGACGAACGAACTCAAACGGCTGGCCGCACTCCGGAGCGTCAACCCCAGCGTCCGCCAGGAAGAACTGGACAGGCTCAAGGACGATGCCGTCGAGATGCACGGATACCTTCAAGCCGCCCGGCTGCGGCTCGATGCCGTGCGACTCCTCATCACCGTGTAGCGCCCATGAAAAAAGGGAGCCTCCGCTCCCTTTTTTTACCCGCCACCTGGCGTCAGTCGGCGCTGACGACGATTCGCCGCGGCTGAATCGCGGCTTTCTTGGGAATCACGATTTCCAACACGCCGTTGTTATAGCGCGCGGATATGCCGTCGGCGTCGGCGGTATCCGGCAGCGAAAACCGACGGTAGAAGCTGCCGTAGACGCGCTCGATGCGCTTGTAGCCGGAACGCTCCGTACGGGCTTCGGTGTTCCGCTCGCCACGCAGCGTCAAAACGCCCTGCTCCATCGAGACGTCGATGTTGTCCGTACTGACGCCCGGGAGATCGGCGAGGAGGACGTACCGGTCGGCTTCCTCCTTGATGTCGACGGCCGGCGTCCATTCGGCCGTCGCTGCGGAGTCCGAACCCTGACGTCCCTCGAAGGAACGCTCCAGTTCACGCTGCAGTTGATTCAATAAACTCCACGGCTCATTGCGGCCGATTGTCATGACGCATCTCCTGTCTTGATGGGGTCTGTCTGCGTTATGGCGCACCCACTGCCCGATTTCAATGGAAGTCTCGCCCGCATTTTCCGGCAACGCCGTCTGATCAGTTCTTGACGCCGTTTTTGTGCACGATGTTGATGCCCTTGAGCAGGTTGAGCGCTTCATTCAGCGGATAGTCCTGCAGGGCGAGCGTGTCGTCGACCTTGTCCGACTCCTTGTCCTTCGCATCCTTCGCCTCGCCGCCTTTCTTGGCCTTGTCGTTGCTCAGATGGCCGGTGAGATCAGCCTCCTTGATGGGGGCGAACTCCGACTTCGCCGCCATTTCCAGCTTGACCCGGGAGATCGGCACATCCGGCGTGATGCCCTCGGCCTGGATCGAACGCCCGGACGGCGTGTAGTAGCGCGCCGTGGTGAGCTTGACCGCGCCGCCGTTGCTGGTCGGGAGGATAGTCTGCACCGAGCCTTTGCCGAAGGTCTTCTCGCCCATGATGACCGCCCGTTTGTGATCCTGCAGCGCACCCGCCACGATCTCCGAGGCCGAAGCCGAACCACCGTTGATCAGCACCACCATGGGGGCACCGCCGATGACGTCGTTGGGCGTCGCCGAGAAGCGCATCTTGGCATCCTCCACCCGGCCATCGGTGTAAACGATCAGACCGCTTTCGAGGAAAGCGTCGCTGACCGCCACCGCGGCATTGAGCACTCCGCCGGGATTGTTGCGCAGGTCGAGAACGAGTCCTTTCAGTGCCCCCTTCTTCTTCATCTCGTCGATGGCCTCGATCACATTGTCCCCGGTCTTGGACTGGAAACTGGTGATGCGCAGATAGCCGTAGCCATCCTCGAGAATCCGGCTCTTGACGCTCTTGATCTTGATGATGTCGCGGGTGATGGTGATCTTGAGCGGCTGCTCGACGCCTTCACGGACCACGGTCAGCACGATCGGGCTGCCCGGTTCGCCCCGCATCATCTTGACCGCATCGTTGAGGGACATGCCTTTCACCGGCTTGTCGTCGAGGCGGATGATCAGGTCGCCCGCCTTGATGCCTGCATGGAATGCCGGCGTGTCGTCGATGGGCGCGATCACTTTGACGAAGCCGTTCTCCATTCCGACCTCGATGCCCAGCCCGCCGAACTGGCCGGTGGTCCCGACCTTCAATTCGTTGTACTGCTCCTGGTCCAGATAGGTGGAGTGCGGATCGAGGCCCGACAACATCCCGCGGATGGCGTCCTCCAGCAGCTTGTCGTCCGGTACCGGCTCGACATAGTCCTGCTGGATGCGGCCGTAGACCTCGGAAAAGGTCTTCAACCCCTCGAACGGGATATTGACCGCCCCCGCGGACGTGGGCTTGTCTTCCGCCCAACTCGCCGCCGACACCACACCGACCAACAAACCGATCTTGAGTGCACGCATGCCCGTCACTTTCACCATGTTCAAATATTCCGCAACAAATTCCGCCACAAACTCTATCTCCGGCGCCACTCAATCCTTGCACCACTGTGATGGATCGAGGGCCTGGCCCTTTTCCCGGATACCGAAATACAGGCCCGGCTCCACCTGTCCGCCACTGGAACCGACGCTGGCGATGACCTCTCCGGCCTCCACCCAGTCGCCGACGTTCTTGTAAACGCTTTGATTGAACGCGTATAGGCTCATATAGCCATCGCCGTGATCGACGATGGTAAGCAAACCGTAACCGCGAAGCCAATCGGAAAAGACCACCCGCCCTTCCGATACCGCCTTGACCGGTGCGCCCTCCGGCGCCCGGATCACCACACCGTCCCAGCGACCCGACATCCGCTGGCCGCCGAACTGCGCCACCCGCTCCCCCGCCGCCGGCCAGCTCAACTGGCCCTTGCGCCGCGCGAAGGACCTTGGCGCGGCGAGCGAAGCCGTGAAATCCATGACGATTTCGCGTAGGGAGGATACCAGAGCCTCCAGCCGGTGCTCGCTTTCCTTGAGCCGGACCAGTTCGGCGTCCTTTCCCCGGCGCTCCTCGCGGAGCCTGGCCAGCACCTCCAGCCGCTCCCGCCGGGTTTCATCCAGTTCGACCTTTTCGTGCTCGATGCGTTCCCGCAGCGCCTCGAGACGCCCGGCATCGGCCGCCGCCTCGTCCTGCAGCGCCCGGACCTGGGCGACGTCCTTTTGCAGCGCCTCCAGGCGGGCGTAATGGTCGCGGTTCAGGTAACCGTGGTAGGCCATCATGCGGGCCAACCGCCCCGGCTCATCGATGTTCAGCGCCAGCTTGAGCCATTGCCGGCCGCCCAACGCGTAGGCGGACCGGGCCAGCGAGGCCAAGGCCTTATGCTGTCTGAGCACTGCCTGCTGCAGTTCGGTGAGCCGCCGGTTCGACTCCGCCGCACGCCTGGCCTGAACGGCCGTTTTGTCTTCCAGCAGCCGGAGCGTGTGCACCAGGTCGCCATAGCGCTCCTCCACCCGCCGCAACTCGGCGGACACGCTGCCCTGACGGGTTTCGATCGTCTCCAACTCTTTCTCCGCGGATGCGATCCGGTCGCGAACCGCCTTCAGCCGCGCGGCGGCATCGCCCTCATCCGCGGAAATCGCCTGCCCGGCCACCCAGGACATCAGGAAACCGGCGAACACCGCCAGTTTCATGGGCTGCGGCATCCCGGACGATCCTGCCCGGCCCCTCCCCGAGTCCACGGCAAAGGCACCCGACTGGGAGAGAAAACGGGAACATCGCGAGGCGGCTTTCACGTCGAAAGATCACTGGCAGGCACACGGGGGCGCCGGTTCAACGTATAATCATCCGATTCACCGACCACCGCGAACAAAGTCGGGCATGATAGCCTGATAAAATGCAGGATGCGCGCGAAACCAGGAATCATTAGTCTAACCAATTTTCGGGGTGGCGTCGTGCCTGTCCCTCCACGGCTGGCTGAGGATACCCGCCGCGATACATGCCACTCGGGTGCGAATATCATGCAAACTGACCTCATCACCGACGAATCGGAGATCCGCCGCGCCGCCCACAGCCTGAAGGCCATGGCGCATCCCTTGCGGCTCAAGATCCTCTGCACCTTGAGCAAGGGGCGCATCAATGTCCAGGACCTGGTGGAGCAGGTCGGTACGACCCAGAGCAACGTCTCTCAGCACCTCGCCATACTGCGAGACAAGGGCATCCTAAGTTGCCATCGGGATGCCAACAAAGTCTATTACTTCGTGGAAGACGACAGGATGCTGCAGCTCGTCCGCATGATCAAAGAAGTATTCTGCAAGCACTGAAAGACGCCAGAACGACCGGCGGGTGCCGGCCCCAGACCCCAAAATCCCAATTTTCGAAAAAGTGAGGAAGAAATGACCCGGTTGCTCGAATTTCTCGGCAATCACTGGATGATGGCCGGCGCCCTGCTCGTCGTCACCGTCCTGCTGATACAGGATCTCCTGGAATCGCTGTTCCGCAAGCACAAGGTGCTGACACCGGCCGGTGCCGTCCAGCTCATGAATACGGAAGACACGCTGGTGGTCGACGTCCGCGAGCCGGCGGAATTCGCCGAAGGCCACATCGAAGGCGCCTACCACATCCCCTTGGGAAAGCTCGAAGAACGCGCATCGGAGATCGCCCAGTACAAGGAGAAGCCGGTCATCGTCACCTGCCAGCAGGGCACCCGTTCGCCCTCCGCATGCAAGACCCTGACAAAGCAGGGCTTCAGCCGGATCTACGAGATGCGCGGCGGCATGCTGGCCTGGAGAGACGCCCATTACCCCGTGACCAGGAAACGCAAGAAATCCTGACCCCCGTTTCATTCACCACTCGGCCATTGGCAAAATCATGAGCGAAGAAAACCAGCAGCCCGAAAGACAGTTCGCCATCCAGAAGCTCTACGTCAAGGACGTATCGTTCGAGACCCCCAACTCGCCCGCCGTCTTTACTCTGAAGTGGGAACCGAAAGTCGAGTTCAATCTCGGCTCCAAGGTCCAGCAGCTCCAGGAAGGACTGTTCGAAGTCAGCCTCTCAGTCACGATCACCGTGAAGCTGGAGGAGAAGACGGCCTACCTGGTCGAAATCTGCCAGGCCGGCATTTTCACGATCAGTGGTTTCCCGGAACAGGAAATGGGACCCTTGCTCGGCAGCTATTGCCCCAACATCCTGTTCCCCTATGCCCGCGAGGCGGTCTCGGATCTCGTGAACAAAGGCGGCTTCCCGCCGATGCTGCTGGCGCCGATCAATTTCGACGCGCTCTACATGCAGCAGGTTCAGATGGCCCAGCAGCAGGCCCAGCCGGCCACGCCGCACTGAAGCCTGCCGTTATGCCCATGAGGCACTGCATCAGCGTTCTCGGCGCCGGCTCCTGGGGCACGGCGCTGGCCCTGCTCATCGCCAGGAACGGCGTACCCACCCTGTTGTGGAGCCACCGCCGGGAACACGCCGAGGCCATGGCGGCAGAGCGCCGGAACGCACATTATCTGCCCCATGCCACATTCCCCGACACCCTGAGCGTGACCCCGGACTTGGCCGAGGCAGCCGCCACGGCCAGCGATGCCGTGCTGGTCGCGGTCCCCAGCCACGCCTTCCGCGCCACGCTCGAGCTCTGCGCCCCACACCTGCAACCGGAAGCCGGTCTCATGTGGGCCACCAAGGGGCTGGACCGCACCCGCGGCTGTCTGCTGCACGAAACCGCCCGCGAGATCCTCGGCCCGGACCGTGCGCTCGCCGTGCTGTCGGGACCGACCTTCGCCGCCGAAGTGGTCGCGGAACTGCCCAGCGCCATCACTGTCGGCGCCAGCAGCGAAGCCTTCGGCGCCAAGATCGTTTCCTGGCTGCACAACGCCTATTTCCGCGCCTACACCACCGACGACCTCATCGGCGCCCAGTTGGGAGGCGCCTGCAAGAACGTGCTGGCGATCGCCGCCGGCATCTCCGACGGCTTGGGATTCGGCGCCAACGCGAGGGCGGCCCTCATCACCCGGGGACTGGCCGAGATGATGCGGCTGAGTCTCGCCCTGGGCGCCAGGGCCGAAACGCTCATGGGCCTGGCCGGCGTCGGCGATCTGGTACTCACCGCCACCGACAACCAGAGCCGCAACCGCCGCTTCGGCCTGGGGGTGGGCAAAGGCAGGCCGCGTGAGGAAATCCACGCCGAGATCGGCCAGGAGATCGAAGGCATCCTGGCGGCCCGGCTGATCCACGAACTCGCCGGCAGGAAGGGCGTGGACATGCCGATCACCGCCCAGACCTACCGCGTGCTCTACGAAGGCTTGCCGCCGGAGGAAGCCGTGCGCAATCTGCTGCTGCGGGACCCCAAGCCGGAATGGGACCGCTAACGCTCCGAGGCGGACGCCGCGCCCGCGAAGCCGCATTGACGCCAGGCCTCGAAACACACCACCGCGACGGCATTGGACAGGTTCAGGCTGCGCGAGCCCGGCCGCATCGGCAGCCGGATCCGTCGGCCCGTCTCGAACCGGGCGAGCAGCGCCGCGGGCAATCCGCGTGACTCCGGACCGAACAGGAAGGCATCGCCGGGCCGGTAAGTCACGTCGGCATGGCTGACCTCGCCCCGGGTGGTCAGCGCGAATATCCGTTCCGGCGCGACCGCCCCCACAAAACCTTCCCAGTCACGGTGCCGGGCCACCTCGGCCCATTCCCGGTAGTCCAGCCCCGCCCGCCGCAGACGCGCATCGTCCATTTCGAACCCCAGCGGCTCGATGAGGTGCAGACGGGCGCCGGTGTTGGCACAGAGCCGGATGACGTTGCCGGTGTTCGGCGGAATCTCCGGCTCGTACAGCACGACGTGGAACATCGTCCGCTTACTTCACCGGCAAAGCCGGTATCGGCGTCAGCTTCCAGATCTCGCGATTGTATTCGGCGATGGTGCGGTCGGTGGAGAACTTGCCGCTGGCGGCGGTGTTCAGGATGCTCATCCGGGCCCAGCGATCCTTGTCGCGGAAAGCGGCCGCGGCCGCTCTCTGCGCCTCGACATAGCCGGGGAAATCGGCAGCCGTCATCCAGGGGTCGTGAGGACTGCGGATCGATTCGATGATGGGATCGAATATGCCCGGCTCGAATCGGTTGAAAAAACCACTCTCGAGGAGTCCCATGACCCGTTTCAAGTCCTCGTTCGCCTCGATGACCGCGCCGGGATCGTAGCCACCGCGGCGGCGTTCGACCTCCTCGGCAGTCAGGCCGAACAAGAAGAAGTTTTCCGCCCCCACTTCCTCCCGAATCTCGATGTTGGCGCCGTCCAGCGTGCCGATGGTCAAGGCTCCGTTCATCATGAACTTCATGTTGCCGGTACCCGAGGCCTCCTTGCCGGCCGTGGAAATCTGCTCCGACAGATCGGTGCCCGGACAGATCACCTCCATGGCGGTGACCCGGTAATTCGGCAGGAACAACACACTCAGGCGATCGTTCATTTCGGGATCGCCATTGATCGTTCCTGCCACGTTGTTGATGAGCTTGATGATGCGCTTCGCCATCACGTAGCCCGGCGCAGCCTTGCCGCCGAACAGGACGCAGCGGGGCGTCCAGTCCTGGACATCGCCCCGCTTGATCCGGTCGAACAGATGGATCACGTGCAGCACGTTGAGCAACTGGCGCTTGTATTCATGGATACGCTTGACCTGGACGTCGAACATCAGGTCGGGGTTCACCAGAGTCAACCCCAGCTCGCGGTTCTTGAAGTCCAGCAGCTTCTCCTTGTTGCGCCGCTTGATCGCCATCCACCGTTCCCGGAACGCCGCATCCTCGGCGAACGGCCTGAGTTCGGCCAGACGGGTCAGATCGGCGGTCCACTTGTCGCCGATGGCCTCGCTGATGAGGCCGGCCAGCTCCGGATTGCAGGCGGCCAGCCAGCGCCGGGGGGTGATGCCGTTGGTCTTGTTGTTGAAACGCTCCGGCCACAGTTCGTGGAAGTCCTTGAACAGGCCATGCTTGAGCAGGTCGGAGTGCAGGGCCGCGACGCCATTGACCGAGAAGCTGCCGACGATGGCGAGGTAAGCCATCCGCACCTGTTGTTCATGTCCCTCTTCGATCAGCGACATCCGTGCCAGCCGGTCGATGTCGCCGGGCCAGCGCGCCGCGACCTCGCCCAGGAAGCGCGCGTTGATCTCGAAGATGATCTCCAGCAGGCGCGGCAGCATCTGCCGGAACAGCCGCACCGGCCATTTTTCCAGCGCCTCGGGCAACAGGGTGTGGTTGGTGTAGGCCATGGTGCGGTTGGTGATGGCCCAGGCCTCGTTCCAGGCCAGGCCGTGCACGTCGATCAAGAGGCGCATCAGCTCGGCCACCGCAATGGTCGGATGGGTGTCGTTGAGCTGGAAGCAGTTCTTCTCGGCAAACTCCGAGAAATCCTCGCCGTGGTCCGCCAGCCACCGCCGCAGCACGTCCTGCAGGCTGGCCGACGCCAGGAAATACTGCTGGCGCAGCCGAAGTTCCTTGCCGTTCTCGCTGGCATCGTTCGGATACAGCACCATCGAGATGTTTTCCGCCAGATTCTTGGCGCGGACGGATTCGGCATAGTCGCCGGCATTGAACTCGCCCAGCTTGAATTCGTCAGTGGCAGCGGATTTCCATAGCCTCAGGGTGTTGACCGTGCCGTTCCGGTATCCCGGCACCGGGATGTCGAAGGGTACGGCCAGCACGTCATCGGTGTCGAGCCAGACCACCTGACCCGGCCGCGACACATCGTTGGAGAACTCGGTCCGGCCGCCGAACTTGACCCGCACCGTCAGCTCCGGGCGCTCCTGCTCCCATACGTGACCATTCCGCAACCAGTGGTCGGGCTCCTCGACCTGGTAACCATTGACGATCATCTGGCGGAACATGCCGTATTCGTAACGGATGCCGTACCCCATCACCGGAAGCTGCAGCGTGGCGCAACTGTCGATGAAGCAGGCCGCGAGCCGCCCCAGCCCGCCATTGCCGAGGCCGGCATCGAACTCCGAATCCGCCAACTCTTCCAGTTCCAGACCCAGTTCATTGAGCGCCTGCTGGATGGGCTCCTCGATCCCGAGGTTCAGCATCGCGTTGCTCAGGGCGCGGCCGAGCAGGAACTCCAGCGAGAGGTAATAAGTCCGGCGGCAATCCGCCTGATCGTAGGCATATTCGGTGTTCCGCCAGCGCTCCATGAGGCGGTCGCGCACCGTCAACGCCAGCGCCGAGTAGGCATAGTGTACCGAGCGGCAGTCACGGTCCCGTCCCAGAGTGCAGTTGAAATGCCGGCGGATGTCGGCGCTGAGGTTTTTGGCCCCCATTCCCAGACCCGGCATTTCTGTCAGGAGCGCGGTCGGGTTGCTGGTCTTGAACTTGCGCGTGAGCATGGGCGATCACCTCCCGTGTGAGAATCGGATGCGGACCCTTCCTTCGGCAAAACCGGGCGGAAAGGTCCGATGGATGGTACCGACAGTCTGAAGCAGGACGGTTACAACCGTTCAGACGTCAATGTTCAGCTCGCTTATTTTACGGGTCAGGGTGTTCCTGCCGTAACCCAGCAGCTTGGCTGCCTCCTGCCGGCGACCCCGGGTGAATTGCAAGGCGGTGCTGATGAGGATGCCTTCGGCCGAATCGATGGCTTCCTTCGCGACATTGCGGTCGCCACGCCGCAGACGCGCGTCGATCCACTGAGTGAAACTGTCCTGCCATTCGCTGGAGACGGCGACCGGCTCCGGCCGGGCCTTCAGCAGCTCCGGCGGCAGATCGTCGAGGTGTACGTCCTTGCCGGCCGCCATGACCGTGATCCAGCGGCAGGTATTCTCCAACTGCCGGACATTGCCCGGCCAATCCAGCCGGCACAGGTAAGCCTCGACTTCGGGCAGCAGGGTCTTGGTCTCGACGTTGAGTTCCTGGCTGGCCTCCTTCAGGAAATGCTTGAGCAGCAGGACGATGTCCTGGCGCCGCTCCCTGAGCGGTGGGATGTGGATACGGATGACGTTCAGGCGGTGAAACAGATCCTCACGGAAGCGGCCTTCCGCCACCAGTTGTTCCAGGTTCTGGTGGGTGGCGGCGATGATCCTCACGTCCACCTTGACCGGGGCATGGGCGCCGACCGGAAAAAACTCGCCCTCGGCCAGCACGCGCAGCAGACGGGTCTGCAGTTCCGCCGGCATGTCGCCGATCTCGTCCAGGAACAGCGTGCCACCGTCGGCCTGCTCGAACCGCCCCGCCCGGCGGGCCTGCGCACCGGTGAAAGCGCCGCGCTCGTGGCCGAACAACTCGGACTCCAACAAATCGCGCGGTATGGCGGCCATGTTGAGCGCGATGAACGGCTTGTCGGCGCGGGGACTGTGGCGGTGCAGGGCGCGGGCGACCAATTCCTTACCGGTCCCCGACTCGCCGTTGATCAGCACCGTGATGTTCGAACGCGCCAGCCGGGCGATGGCGCGGAACACCTCCTGCATCGCCGGCGCCTCGCCGATGATTTCCGGGGTCTTCTCCGGCAGGCCCTTGTCGGCCGCTTCCCCGGTCGCAGCCCGCTGGCTGTGGGCACAGGCCTTTGCGACCAGATCCACCGCCTCATCCACGTCGAACGGCTTCGGCAGATACTCGAACGCCCCGCCGCTGAATGCGGACACCGCACTTTCCAGATCGGAATGCGCGGTCATGATCACGACCGGCAGATCGGGATATTTGGCCTGCAACTGCTTCAGCAACTCGATGCCATCCAGACCGGGCATACGGATGTCGGTCAGCACCGCATCCGGCCGGTCCCGATTCAGGGCTTCCATCATGCTGTTGGCGGTGGAGAAGGCACGGGTCTGGATCGACGCTTTTTGCAGCGCTTTTTCCAAGACCCAGCGGATCGATCGGTCGTCATCGACCACCCAAACCTGGAACGCTCGCTTCATGATCCTCCTCCAAAGGCAAAAACAGGGAAAAAACGGTGTTTCCGGGCACGCTGCTGCACTCGATCAAGCCGCCGTGCTGGCTGATCAGCCCCTGTGCGATCGACAATCCCAGGCCCGTGCCCTCGGCCCGCCCGGTGACCATCGGATAGAAAATATGGTTCAGGAGTTCCGGCTTGATACCGGGGCCGTCATCGATGATGTCGATTTTCACCGCCATGCGATGGCGCCGCTCACCGATCGTCACCTGCCGGTCGATGCGGCTGCGGATGACGATCCGGCCGTGCATACCGAGGGCCTGGGCGGCATTGCGCACGATGTTGAGGATGGCCTGGATCAACTGATCGGCGTCGCCGAAGATTTCCGGGATGCTCGGATCGTAGTCACGGACGATCCGGACACCGGCGGGCACTTCCGCCTGCACCAGCTGGGTCACCCGGTCCAGCACCCGGTGGATGTTCAGCCAGGCCTTCTGTGGCAGCTTGTTCGGCCCGAGCATCCGGTCCAGCAGGGACTGGAGACGGTCGGACTCCTCGATGATGATCTGGGTATACTCACGCAGCTCGTCCTGCAGCTCCCGCTCCAGGAGCTGCGCCGCGCCGCGCAGCCCCCCGAGCGGATTCTTGATCTCGTGCGCCAATCCCCTTAGCAGTGACCTAGCCGCGTTTTGCTGCGCCAGCAACTGCTCCTCCATGGAAATCCGCAAATGGCGATCCACCTGCTGCACCTGGACCAGTACCCCGGTGGCCTCGTCCTCGGTGATCGGCGAGATGTGCAGATTCACCGTGATCACATGGAGCGGATGAACCAGGGTGACATTGCGCTTGGTCAGGGAAATGCCGGTCTCCATGGCGTGCCGCAAATCCGGCTCGACCGGCTGTTCGCCGCACGGCAATACCAGACGAGCGCGGGCGCCCAGCACCTGGCGGGCGCTGACGGCGAGCAACATTTCGCCGGGCATGTTGATGTAGGTCAGGGTCAGCGTTTTATCGAACAGCAGCACACCGTCCCCCAGGTTGTCGAGGATGCGCCGGTAGAAGGAAGGTGTGTCCGATGCCGTCATGCCAGGACCCGCAGCAAGTAATGCGCCATGCCTAGGCGTTCGCCGGGGCCGGCCTTTTCGCGCCCCGCATGGGGTTGAGTCTCGCAACGTGCACGCGATGCGCAACCATGCGCACCGATATGGTGCACCATTCCTCGAGACTTGTCGCGTTCCTTGGGAGATTCGTTGTGTTTCCTGATCGCGGCCCGCCCGCATTGCCGCGCCGAACCGCCACGCTTACCATGCCGGGATTCCGCCGTAATCCGGAGTTTTTTCGTGGAACCCCAAGCCATTTCCCTGGAAGTCTTGCGAGAGAAATATGCCAGACACGGCGAGACCTGCGCCGAGGAAATCTTTGCGCGGGTGGCGGACGCCCTCGCCGCCGCCGAACAATCGCCGGACGAATGGCGCCCGCTGTTCTTCTCGGCGCTCGAATCGGGGTTCATCCCCGCCGGTCGGATCATGTCCGCCGCCGGCACCGGCATGCAGGCCACCCTCATCAACTGCTTCGTCCAGCCGGTGGGTGATTCGGTATCGGAAGAAACCGACGGCAAACCGGGCATCTACACCGCCCTGGCGGAAGCCGCCGAAACCATGCGGCGAGGCGGCGGCGTAGGCTACGATTTCTCGGCCATCCGTCCCAAAGGAGCGCGTGTCCACACCACCGAATCGCGGGCTTCCGGACCGGTGTCCTACATGCGTGTTTTTGACCGCTCCTGCGAGACGGTGGAATCCGCCGGTTCCCGCCGCGGTGCGCAGATGGGGATACTGCGCTGCGAGCACCCGGACATCTTCGAGTTCGTCCGGGCCAAGGACCGGCCGGGGGAACTGACCAACTTCAACCTCTCGGTTGCGCTGAACGAAGACTTCATGCGAGCCGTGGAAACCGACGGGCCATGGGAACTGACGCACCGCGCCGAGCCCTCCCCCGAACAGCAGTGCGAGGGTGCCTACCTGCGCGGAGATGGGCTGTGGGTCTACCGCAGCGTTCCGGCGCGGGAACTGTGGGAACTCATCATGCGCTCGACCTACGACCATGCCGAACCCGGCGTGCTGTTCATCGACCGGATGAACCGGGAAAACAACCTGAGCTATTGCGAACGCATCGAAGCCACCAATCCCTGCGTCACGGCCGACACCTGGGTGATGACAGCCAACGGCGCACGGCAGGTGCGCGACCTCATCGATCGGCCTTTCGAGGCCGTCGTCGACGGCGAATGCCATCCGACCGAATCGCGGGGCTTCTTCTTCACGGGCGACAAACCGGTGCTGCGCTTGAGTACCGCTGAAGGGCATACCCTCCGCCTGACCGCCAACCACCCCGTGCTGCGGGTTTCCAGGATGACTCGCCACCTGCGCGAAACGGAATGGGTGAAGGCCGGAGAGCTCCGTCCCCATGACAAAATCGTGCTGCACGACCACCGCGCCCTGTCCTCTTGGGATGGCGCGCACACCGAAGCGGAAGGCTACCTGATCGGATTGCTGATCGGCGGCGGCACGCTCACACGGGACAAAGCCGTTTTGAGCGTCTGGGATGCGGCCGCATCGAAGGTCGCCAACGGCGGCGGGAGCGTCCCCTCCGCCGGCGTCGCCGGTGTCATGCGCGCAGCGGAACTGGCCGCACGCACATTGCCGCACCGTACCGATTTCAACGGTTGGCAAACGACCATGGAGGGACGCGGTGAATACCGCATGGCGACCGGCGCCCTGCATACGCTGGCGCTGGAACTGGGACTGACGCCCGGCGACAAGCGACTCACCGCCCCGCTGGAAACCACATCGTCCGCCTTCCATCGCGGCTTGCTGCGCGGCATGTTCGATGCCGACGGCTCGGTGCAGGGTTCGCATCAAAACGGCGTCAGCATCCGCCTGCCGCAGACCGACCTCGGCAACCTGCAAACCGTGCAACGCATGCTTCTACGCCTCGGCATGGCCTCCACGATCCATCAGAATCGCCGTCCCGGCGGAACGAAGGTGCTGCCGGACGGCGAAGGCGGTGCGAAGGGACATTCCTGCCAGGCGGCACACGAACTCATCATCAGTGGCGAGAACGTCGTACGTTATGCCGAACGGATCGGATTTGCGGACAGTGACAAGATGGACCGGCTGACCGCGTTGCTGCAGCGATACCGACACACGCGGCATGCGGAACGTTTCATCGCCACCGTGCAGTCACTGGAAGACGATGGCATGGAAGCGGTCTACGACGTCACCGTGGCTGACGTGCATGCCTTCGACGCCAACGGTCTGTACGTGCACAACTGCGCCGAGCAACCCCTGCCCGCCTACGGCTGCTGCTGCCTGGGCAGTCTGGACCTGACCCGCTTCGTCAGCCGGCCCTTCACACCGGAGGCGGCCTTCGAGGCCGAGCGCCTCGCCGAAGTCGCCACCATCGCCGTGCGCATGCTGGACAACGTCCTGGATACGACCTACTGGCCGCTGGCGCGACAACGGCAAGAGGCGCAAGCCAAACGCCGCATAGGTCTGGGCTTCACCGGCCTGGGGGATGCGCTCGCCATGCTGGGCCTGCGCTACGACAGCGCCGCAGCCCGCGACATGGCGGCCGGCATCGCCCGGCGGCTGCGCGATGCCGCCTACCTCGCCTCGACCGCACTGGCGCGGGAGAAAGGCGCGTTCCCGCTGTTCGAGGCCGAACCCTACCTCGCATCGCCCTTCGTCGCCGGTCTGCCCGAACCGCTGCGGGCCCGCATCCGGGAATCGGGCATTCGCAACAGCCACTTGCTCAGCATCGCTCCGACCGGCACCATCTCACTGGCATTCGCCGACAACGCCAGTAACGGCATCGAGCCCCCTTACGCCTGGACCTATCTCCGCAAAAAACGCGAACCCGACGGCTCCACCCGCGAATTTCCGGTCGAAGACCACGCCTACCGGCTGTTCCGGGCAACGGCAGGTGACCGGCCGCTGCCACCGGCTTTCGTCACCGCGCTGGACATCTCCGCGCTCGATCACATGCGCATGCTCGCGGCGGTCCAGCCTTTCGTGGATGCGTCCATCTCCAAAACCGTCAACGTCCCTGCCGACTACCCTTACGCCGACTTCCAGCACCTCTATCTCGAAGCATGGAAAGCCGGACTCAAGGGACTCGCCACTTACCGCCCGAACCCGGTCACCGGGGCCGTCCTGGAAGCCACACCGACCCACGGAATCTCGCGCCCGGAATTCGACGAATCCGACCCCGACCGCAGGCTCCGCCTGGACGAAGTCCCCACGCCCGCCTTGGCCTCCTTGCGCTGGCGCCGCCGACCCCGGCCCGCTGCCGGCAATCCCGCCTGGAGCTATCTGATCGACCACCCGCTGGGATCGTTCGCCGTGTTCATCGGCCAT
This sequence comes from Methylococcus sp. S1M, assembly GCF_051295855.1. NCBI lineage: Bacteria > Pseudomonadati > Pseudomonadota > Gammaproteobacteria > Methylococcales > Methylococcaceae > Methylococcus > Methylococcus sp. S1M. The sequence goes on along the minus strand of NZ_JBPDXO010000004.1, from coordinate 148,190 downwards.
ATCGAGGACCACGGCAACCATCCATTCGAAGTCTGGGTCACCGGCGCGGAGCAGCCGCGCGGCCTCGGCGCCCTCGCCAAATCCCTGTCGATGGACATGCGCTCGAACGACCGCGGCTGGCTCAAAACCAAACTCGAAAGCCTGATGAAGGCGCACGGCGACGACGGATTCGACCTGCCCTTTCCCCCCAGCGGACGGCCCGTCCGCGTCCCCAGCCTGGTGGCTGGCTTCGCCCGGCTGATCTACTACCGCTGTGCGGAACTCGGAGCCTTCGACACGCTCGCCGACACCCCCGTGGTGGACGCCCTGATGTCACCCAAAGAACCCAAGACCGGTCCCGACGGTACGCTGTCCTGGACCGTCGACATCCTCAACGTCGCCACCGGTGACGACTTCGTCATGGGCCTCAAGGAACTGGTGCTTCCCAACGGCCAGCGGCGGCCTTACTCGATGTGGCTGTCCGGCGAATACCCCAGAGTCCTCGACGGCCTGTGCAAGAGCCTGTCCTTCGACATGCGCGTCATCGACCCCGCCTGGATCGGCGCCAAACTACGCCAGCTCCTGGACTTCCCGGAGCCGCGCGGCGATTTCCTGGCCCGGATGCCCGGGACCGGTCGCCAGCGGAACTATCCTTCGACCGTCGCCTACATGGCTCAACTGGCGATCCACCGCTACGCCATGCTCGGGCTCCTGGACGAACAAGGACGGCCGCTGCAGGACATGGGGCTGATGGACTATGAAAGCGCCGGCCCGGAGACGGGAGAGGCCAAACCGCCCGTCCTGAAAGGCGCCCGCTGCCCAGAATGCGGCAACGACGCGGTGATACGCCGGGACGGCTGCGATTTCTGCACGGCCTGCGGGGCGCTGGGAGGGTGCGGCTGACGGGACGGTTGCCGGACGACATTTGATGCCGCGCGCTTTCACCACTTCCCGTGTATTTCAGCAATGAATCAGCCATCGGCAACATCAGGTCGAATCACCCATTTCGTGACGCGCATGTTCGCCCGCTGGCCTCTCCTCTTCGCGATGGGCACGGGCGCCCTCTATGCCGGACTGGCATACCTGATCGGATCAAGCTATTTCTTCATCTACGACGATACGGCTCTCATCGACGTCGCCGATGGCAACTCCGTCACGCATATTCTCCACACCTCTTTCACCGGATTCTTCCGCCCGCTGACCCTCTTGGTGGTAAAACTCGAGGCGACCGGCTTCGGCTGGAGCCGCCCTTATGGGTACATCCTCGTTTCGCTACTGATGCATGGCCTGAACGCAACACTTCTGTATGCCATATTACGCAGGCTCGATTTCCACATTGGCGCATTTTTCGCGGCGACGTTCTTCCTGTTGTCGCCGTTCGCGACTGAAACTTTTTTCTGGTTCAGCAGCCAGTTCGACCTGCTCTCGGCATTGTCGACGCTGTTGAGCATCTGGATGCTGCTGCGATATCTGGATTCCGGGAAAACGAGGCACGCGATGGGCGCGGTCCTGTCCTACACGGGCGCCCTGTTCTCGAAAGAGAACGCCATCGCTTTTGTTTCGGTGCTTCTGTCATTGATCCTATGGCAACGGAAAAAAGCGCCGGTGGCCCGGACGGCGGGTCTGATCTCCGCCTTTCTCATCCCGTCCGCCGGCTATCTTGCCATTCGCTCCGCGCTGGTGGGAGCGTTCCATAGCCCTTACGGCAACGTGCTGACCCTGGTGCGGAACTCGGACATCGCCTCGCATCTCGCCTCCTATGCGACGACCTTCTCGGACCTGTCACTGAAAATGCCGGCCCCTCTCTCCCGGCTCGGTGTCCTATACGCCGGAACATTGATCGCGTTCCTGGCTGTCGCGCTTTACCGTCGCCCCCGATTCACGGTCAACACCCTGCTCCTGTTTTGTCTGACCTTGTCTCCCGTCATCTGGACAGCCCTCACTCCCGCGGCGACCGCCGACACCCGTTTTCTATATGCGCCGGCGATTTTCCTCATCATTGCGATCTCGGTTGGAATGGAAGCCAGTCTTCGACAGCCGGTCTTCAGCGTAGGCCGGCTCCGGATCGCCGCCCACCTCGGTACCGTCGGCACTTTCATTCTGCTGTCCACCGCCGCGCTCAGCACATCGGAACAGGCGGCGATGTGGCGTTTTGCCTACGAAACCGCTCACGGCGCGGTACTCGGCGTCCTGGACACTGCATGGAAGAATCCTGACGCCACCCTGCGTATCCGGAACCTTCCGCTCCGCCTCACGGAAGGACCTTATCTCGTCAAGCCTTATAATCTGGTTCATTATGCCAAGGCGATCAACCGACCCCTATCCAACCGCCTCGTCTGTGATTCCGTAATACTCTCCTACCATGACCCGGAATTGGTCATATCGGCTGGGCAGTCCGAACTGGGGCCACGCGGAAACCCAAACGGTGCAATCCAGGACATCGTCATCCCCGGCCTTCCGGGGGCCCGATTCTCGCCCAGGGAATGACCGTGCCTTCCTGGTCGAAGCGGAAAGCTCTCATGCCCCGAACTGGTATTACGAGACGGCCCACTGCCTGCGGTCGGAACGGAACCATCGGGTGATCCATGCGGGATGCGCATCGGAAAGGACGAACGACAAGGTAATGTGCGCGTAAGACCAGAAAATGAACTGCTGATAGTAGAAACTCTCGGAAACGGCGCCACCAGCGATGCCAGCCGGCGAAAACAGCATGAACACGACGACCATCACTAGCGAGATGGCGGCGTAGCGCCACAAAGCCCCGTCTCCCAGCCTCTTGAACTTTTCTATCGGATATAGTGACCAGAAGATGAAGTGGTACAGGACTATATGATTAAGATCAAACCTGACGAAGAAGGAAGACAGAACCAGCAACAGACCGAACACCTCAAAAATACTACCATCGATCATGCCCCTTACGCCCAACACAGGACGCAGTTGGCCGAGCCGATAGAAAAACAGAGCGTAGAAAAACAGTAGAACGACGAACAAAAATTCCGGCCCGATCCAAGCCAACTCGGAATAATGACGCAAAAGGACAGCGTAAATCGCAGCGTTGAGAAAGATGGCTGCGACTCGTAAACCGCGACGTCTCTCGGCTTCCTTCGCCGGCAATTTCCGATCCAGAAGATAAACTTCATTGAATACGTGATGCACCCCGAAATACAACAAAAGGGAAAATTGACTCACATACAATGCCGCACCGCCGGACAGGACGATCAGCGCGGGAACGAGAGAACTGGAATCCTTTGCGACGGCAAGAATTCGATGCCTCGAGTAATAAAGCGCGAGCCCATAATGGACGAACGCGATGCTCCAGAAGAGGGAAGACCAAAGGATACCGCTCGTCCGGCTGGCGATCAGTACGGTGATGGAAACAGCGACGATTCTTGTCAATGCATGAATGGGCATCGGAGTCATTCCATTTCGGCGACAACTGGAGCGACGTTTTTCTCCAGAACCGCGGTGTAGCCAAGAGTGATAGGACTGAATTTTCCCACGGAAACCTCATCACAAACCACGGCGTCACCTTGCCCGTCGCGCCTTTTCCATAGCCCGAGGTAGAGTCTTTGTGGCAGGACGATGGTCAGACGGGTCAGTAGTGAGCCCAGAAAAGGTGACGCATTTCCAAGCCGTTCCGACAGTTTCAGCCAGAACCTCATCCACAGATAGGTCACGTACATCAAGGCAAAAGCACCCTCGCCACCCTTCTGGCCGATGGCCACTACACGCAACCCTGAGCAAGCCGCGATGTGCCTTATCGCGAATGGCGTAAAACGATAATAATCATGAGGAATCTCGTGCAGGGGGTTGAAGAATGGCGTGCTCATGAACATTCTGCCACCATGCTTCAAAACCCGACTGCATTCCTTCATCGCAAGAAAAGGATCATGGAGATGCTCGAATACCTCCGTGCAGAGAATGCAGTCGAATGCTCCGTCGCCGAAAGGGAGTCGGTGCAGAGTCCCCGCGACATCCAGACCTGCGATGCCATGAGGAGATCCGGGTATGTCTATGCTCACGACGGACGCGAAAAACTCCTTGTAAACCGGCAGATAAGGCCGGGATCCCGCCCCCGCGTCCAAAAGCCTGCCGCTGCCGCCCCTTTCGAAGTATCGTTCGAGAAAAGCCACCAGTTCCTGGAGAATGATCTCGTCGATGAGCAGACTGTCCGGCCGCTGCCGCTCGTCGACATGAAAGCGGCCATTCGCCGCTTTGATCACCAGCTCACCCATCGGGATTGGATCCTCGCGATTCATCAAAAACGGCGCCAGTCAGCATTTCGTTCAGACAACCGTCAAACGCCGTCAGCATGGCACCGACACTGAAGTAGTCCGCCCTGTCGAGCCCGGAACGCACCATGGCGGAACGGCGCTCATCGTCGGACAGTAGGGTGACACAGCGATCCGCAAGTGCGCGGGCATCCCCTACCGGCACAAGGAACCCATTTTCCCCGTCGCTGATGATCTCCGCTGGCCCCGACGGACAATCGCTCGCCACTACCGGGACTCCCAGAGCCATGGCTTCGACGATCACATTGCCGAAGCCTTCGAAGAACGAGGAAAGAACGAAAATATCAGCTTGTGCCATGTAGGGAAAGGGATTCTCCCGGAATCCCACCATAACGACATGCTCCCTGATTCCAAGGTCGGAGGCGATTCTCTCGATGTCCTGGCGAAGTTCGCCGTCTCCCACCAGAACGAGCCTGGCGGGACGACGGGCCAGAACATCCTTGAATGCCGCGAGGAGCGTGGGAAAGTCCTTTTGGCTGCTGAACCGGCTGGCGGAAACGATCCAGCTTCGGTCCTTGGTCAACTCGATCGGCTGTTCGGCTTTGCGCCGGACGCCGCAGACGTCGATACCGTTGTAGATGACCTTGAGCCTGCCAGGCTGCGCTCCAAACGTGTCTACCAGGTCTTCGAACACACCGTACGAGGGGACGATCACGCGGTCTGGCAGAGTCAGGCAACAGTGAATGACCCAACGTTCCAGCAGTGTCGGCTTCCTGCCGACACGGGTGAAATAGCCGGTGAGGCTGCCCAGAATGGTGCCCGCCAAGGGAATACGAGAAAAAAACAGCCTTTTCGCCAATGAGGCGAAAAACGTGCCGTTATGCATGATCGAAAGCACCAGGTTGGGCCTTTCGCGCCGCACGACCGATCGGATCGCCCAGGCATAGCGCAGGCCGTTGCCGACCGACAACCGGTAAGGCTGGCCGCACCGCCAGTCGTCGAACAGGTAGAGCCGGATGTCGCATCCGCGATAAAAGTCCGCGATGGCGGATTGGGTCAGCAAAACGCAGTCGAATCCCCGCAACCCCGCCAGTAGATTGAAAACGACGGTCTCGGCCCCGCCGATCACATCGGCCGGCAATATCACCAGCAACCGGGGCTTCCCCGCCGGCACCCGGGAGCTCATAAGAAATCCGTGTCGCCCATCATCAGCCACCAGCGATCCTGCAGGCGTTCGACGCTGCGGCCGTCGGTCCAGACGTTGGTCGGAATTCGGATATCAGTATCGGTGGCCACGCCTCCGCCGTGAACCAGGCACCGGGCATAGGAGGAGGATATCCAGGCGGTGACCACGGACAACGAGCGACGGGCGGCGGCGGTCCTGGCGGCATCAACCAGCAGGGGAATGCTGTTCAGCGGTGCCAGCATATCCATGAGCTTGCATTCATTGTTGTCGCACCGAAGTATCGCCACCCCCTGGGGACGCCCGGTCAAGCGGTCACGCACCACGAGAGCCTCGTAGCGATGCACGGGGTGGTGCTGGTAGCGGTATCGGACATAGGCGGGATCCCGGAGCACGAGCACCGCGTCCGGAAGATCCGCGGCCATCTGGCCCCATAGCCTCGCAAGCAGACCGTCATCGAGTTCGGCAACGTCGCTCAGGGTGGCCGCGTATCTGACCCGGAAGCTCGGGTACGGCGTCCAGCGCACTTCCGAAATCCGGCCGACTTCGCCATAGAGCCCCAGCCGCTCGGCAACCCGCATGGCGCGGTGATTCGGAAAACCGAAGGCCAGCTCGTGCTCGTCGTAATAGCCGAAATGGGTCTCCAGGAACGCGCTGGCGACCTCGAAAAATACTCCCTTTTTCGTCATCAGCCCCCGCTCCCCCGGGACCACCATCACATCGCATACCTGCAATCCCTCGACGATTCGACCGTTGATGGCAATGCGACGGGACGTCGCCCCATAATGTGCGACGATGTGCCCGTTCCTGCGGGCGACGACGGCCCGGCCCCGGCCTTCGCCGTACTTCCATTGCCATAACTCGGGACTCATCTCGGCTGCGAAAGCCTCTTTGAACAGCGACAGGCATCCCGGCAGGTCTTCGGGCGTGGATTCACTCAGCCGCCAACGTGCCGCCGTCGTCTTCGCCAGGACGGTTTGCGCCGGCCCGTCACCGCGCGGGAGGGCGACATGACCGGAGAACCCGGAATGCGCAGCCAGCGCCTGCAGGTAACGGGCCTTTTCACGACATCGCGCAGGACTGCCGTCCTTTTCGGCACCGAGTTCCAAGATCAGTGAGCCGCCCTTCCGTAACAGCGAGTGCGCGTGCGAGAGGACCTTCAGGGGCGGAGCACTCCACCCCTGAAGGTCGATCCAAAGACACGAAGGGCGATCATCCCTTTCCGGTTCCGATGAGGTGGGCGCACATTCAAAAAATTCCGCGGGAGAGAAATGCCGGACGCCAGCCCTACGCGCACGTTGCCGCCGCGGCGCCTGCCCGACCCACCAAACGGAACCGGCCTGGGACGAAGACTCTTCCCGGAACATACACATGGCCGCTGGTGAACCCAACCGGGAACGCGCGGAGTCTGGGTACTACCGGGCAGCGACGGTCGGTACCGTCGGCGAGACTGCGGAGGCGGGAGCGCCATTCACCGACCATCGCCGGGGAAGGCTGACCACCCCCTGTTCCAAGCCGTCCTGCACCACCTCCAATTCCGCGGCGTGTTCGATGCGATCGTAAAGGTGGATGCCCTGTTCGCACAGCAGGAAAACGTTCACCCAATAGGCACCTTTCAGCAGGGGAAAACGGGGAAACGAGAGCTCGACCTCTCCGCTCCCATCCGGGCGACGACTGATCGTCAGACCATCATTGGACGTCGAAGCACTGGTCACGGCCCAGCCGTTGGATCCCGTGATGGTCAACCCAACGCTGGGGGGTGGCAGGGCCGGGTCCGACGCGAACCCGACAGCAACCGTCAAATCCGTCTGGCCACTCCGCACCGTGAGTTTCCGGCCCTCGACGCCATCCGCCTCCACTTCGACTTTGGTGAGCCGACCCACACCACTTCCCGCCACCGCAGCCGGCGCCGGCTGATCCGGCGTTCCGCATCCCTCGCCCCCCCCGCCCAGAAACTCGGCGTAAGCACTGACCACCCGCGCAGGTTCTCCGTCCATGACGAGCCGGCCATGATCCAGCCACAACACCCGGCTGCAGATGGCCTCCACCTGATACAGGGAATGGGAGCAGAACAGGATCGTCTTGCCGGCATCCTTGTAGCCGATGATCCGTTCGAACGACTTCCGCGCAAACGCCCCGTCACCCACCGAAAGCGCCTCATCGAGAATCAGAACGTCCGGATCGGCGGCCGTTGCCACCGCGAACGCCAGACGCATATACATGCCGGAAGAGTAAGTCTTCACGGGCTGATCCATGAATTCGCCCAGTCCGGCAAACTCGACGATCCCGTCGTACAGTCGATCGACCCGTTCACTGGACAACCCCATGACGGAGGCGCCCAGATAGACGTTCTCGCGGCCGGTCATGTCCGGGTGGAATCCCGCCCCCAGTTCCAGCAGCGCCGCCACATGCCCGTTCACGCGGATATCTCCCGCGGACGGCGTCAAGGTCCCGGCGATCAGTTTGAGCAGAGTACTCTTGCCGGCACCGTTCGTCCCTACGATACCGACGACTTCGCCATGGGCGATCTCCAGACTCAGGGGATGCAGCGCCGTCCATTCGCGATGGCATCGAGTCTTCGTGAAAACCTCCCACAACGTCTCCCACGGATGGTCGTAGGAGCGATAGCTCTTGGCCACGTTGTGGAGGAGAATGGCCGTCATACCGCCTCGCGTATGTGGGGCTCGCCGCGATGGAACAACACCCAGGCAGGCCCGAGCGACAGCAGCCAAAGCAGCAAGGGCCGGATGAAGTTTCCGGCGGTCACCGGCAGACCGTGTATCCAGGACTCGAACACCGCCATCACGTCCGCCAGCGGATTGACCACCAGCAGTTCCCGGAATTCCTGCGGCAGCATTTCCGGAAGATACAGGATGGGTGTCAGATACAGCAACATATTGAGCGTAAAGGGGAATGCTTGGCGCAAGTCCTTCACGAAACAGCCGAGCACGGCGAGAAGATAGCAGGCTGGCATCAGCAAGACGAGCAGTCCCGTCATCAGCAAAACGGCCTGGACCGCCGCACCAGGCCCTGCCAGCAGTCCCATCGTTGCCGCGTAGATCGGGGTGTAGACCAGACAACCCGACAATCCGGGCAGCAACGGAAGCACCTTCAGCGGAAAAACCGTGCGCTTGTAAAGGCTGCTGAATTCCGTGAGAACGGACAGACAGCGATTCAACGTGTCGCTGATGAACAGCCAGGGCAACATGGCGGTAAGAAAATAGTCGATGAACGCGACTTTACCCGGCACCCTGAGCCGGAGGACGAAATCCAGCAGAAACCAAAACGCCACGACCTGCAACGCCGGCTGGGCGAGCATCCATACCCAGCCCAATACCGTCCCCCGGGTACGGCCAATGATGTCCCGCCGCACCAGCAGACCCAATAACTGCCGCTCCCGTGCAAGCACGCGAAAAGGGCCGAGCAGACCCGCCCAGGTCATGGCCCCGAAGCGGGAAAACCTCTGAATCGGCGCTATGCCCGACATGGTGTCCGCAAGGACCTCAAGCCGAAAGCCGTGACCTGGAACCACCTCAAGGACGGGGGGACGGCGAAGCCCCACCCTTGGCGGATTTGGACCGTTCGCCGTGATACCAATTGCCGTCCACATATGTCCAATAATCGACGATCGAAGGCCCCACCAGCGCTTTGCCCTGCATGGCCGGATGCATCACTTCCGTATCCAGCTTGATTTCCGCCTTGTCTCCGGTGATCCTCACATCCGTGATGCTGTAACCGACGATTCGTAGCGTCGAAAACTGGGTCCGCGACATCTGGTCGGGTCTCAGCCTCCCTTCCACGGTTGCCGTCTCCATCGAATACAGTGTCTGCAAGTCATTGATCTTACGCGCATCCCAATACGCTTTCACCCTTTCGCGAAGCGCAGCCTCTCCTTCCGCCCCGGCTGCGACACCCACCGACGTCACGACCGCCAGCCATACACCAGCCGTCCATACGACCCATCTACGCACCATCACCATGCCTCTCAACGAAGATTACCGACTACCGGGAAAGTAATGCCCCATACGGACCGCCGCACGCCGGCCGGTTCATACCGGGCCATCCTGCGCGACCGCTCCCGGACGAATACGCGAACCCGCTTTGCCGCCGATTCGACACGAACCGGCGAAAAGCGCCCGCCTGCGCGTCTCCCGCAAGCGCGAGAGACGGTTAGAGTGACGCACGATTGGCGAGCAACCGCGCTCCACACGACATCTCCCCCGAGCCACACCCTGCAGGCACCGAGCATGCGCAACCGCCGGGAGCGAACCGAACATGCGGAACAAGAGCCCGCCGGCCACCGGCTCCGTCCTCCAACCCCAGAAATGGGCCCGTTTTCCGGACCCGATCAGGGGAACACACCCTTCGGGAACAAAGGCTTCAGCTCCTCTTGAACGATTTCGATCTTGGCGTGCTTGGCAAGATCCCTAATGTAGGCATCCCGCAACCTGGCCTGCTCGGCGCCCCGCATGCGTTGAATCACCTTGTCCCGGACATTGACATACGGCGTGATCAGAGCCTTACGCACATCCGTCAGCATCAGGATTTCGTAACCGGCCGGCGACTCGATCACTTTGGTGTGTTCGCCAACCTTCAAATTACGCACGGCCTCGGTCAGCCAGGGATCACCCTCGCGCGGCAGAAAACCGATATCGCCCTGCGGCGGTTTGGCCGAAGGATTTTCAGTCAGCTCTCCCGCCACCTTCGGGAAAGGCTCGCCCGCCTCCAGCCTCCGCAAGGCGGCCTCGGCCCGCTGGCGTGCGGCGGCCTTCTGCTCGGCGGTCGCATTGTCCGGAACCCGGAACTGGATCTGGCTGATCCGTACCATCTCCGGAATCCCGTAGTCGTTCTGGTGATCGAGATAATATTTGTAAACCGCGTCTTCTTCCGGCACCGGCGGCAGCGGGAAATGCTCCTTGGCGAGCTTCTGGAACGCCTCCCCCAGCTCGGCGGCCGTGGCGTCCTTCTTCGCCAGCCCTTTCTTGATGATGTCATCCTTGAGCAGCTGATTGCCGATGATCTCGCGGATCACTTCCGCCTTGCCTTCGTCCGTCATCGACTTCTGGACGTAGGCCTGGTTCCGCTGAAGGAAGTTCACATAGTCCTGAACGGTCACCTCCACCCCATTGGTCTTGAACATCACGACCCGCTGGGGTTTGACGGGAGCGCCCTGTTCCGCGGCGGCCTTGTCCTCCTTCGCCGCCGGCGCCGGTTTTGCGGCTGCGCCGGCGTACGACGCCGCACCCAGCCCCAACCCGGCCACCAATACACCCAATGCAATTTTCACCTTGTTTGCTCCTTCGACTCAGTTCAACACAAACCGCGCGGCGGAAAGTTCTTCGAAATGCTCCCACAAGGGTCCGTAGACGATCCACGCGCCCGGGGGACCCTTGCCCCGCCCGACGACGCCGTCCAGCCAGCCGTCGCCGTCCAAATCCTCGAGGAGGATATCCTGGCTCCCTTCACTGGAACCGACGGGCACGCTGCGCATCGGCACGGGCGCCTTTCCATCCCAGCGGTCGGGAAAACGATAAAGCGTGACGGCGCCGTACCCGACACCGAACAGATAACCGAACCCGTCCTTGTCCTTGCTCCAGGCGAACCGTCTCAGCCCCATATCGGTCGGAAACGGCAACGCCGCCGTCTCCTGAAAGTTCCCGTGACCGTCGTTCAGCAGCGCGTGAATCACGAAAGGCTTCGATTGGTTGGGCACCAAGAGGTCGATCGCTCCGTCGCCGTTGAGATCCGCCGACAGGACGTCCCAAGGCGCGCCCGAACGGAATTTCGCGACCAGCTTCGGCTTGATCGCCCCTTCGGGGCCGGGATATTTCAGCATCAATACTTCCTGCGTCGTGTTGCTGGCGAACAGCAACTCGTCGACACCATCGCCATCGACGTCCACTGGACGCACCCACTCCGCCCGACGTATCGAGTGCTGCTTTTCGCTGAGCGCGACCTGGACCTGCTCGGCCTCCTGTATCCGGGCGGCATTAAAGTTTTTCAACAATACCAGGAAATCCTGCCCGAAGGGGGTGAGTGCCACGCCGTCCCCCCACCCCGGCCAGCGGAACGATGCGACGTGACGGGGTACGGGCACCTTCAGCTCTCCGGTCTGACGGAGACTGCCACCGGGGCCCGGCTCCAGGACGAGGACCTTGTTCTGTCCTTCCGCCGCGACCAGGTAACGCGGACGGGCACCGGATAGGCGCAGGAGGTCGCCGGGATGAAATCCGACCAATGACTGGCGCTCGCCGGCCTGGAACACCCGCCCCTCCCGTTGCAGAAAGATCTGGACGTAATTGTCGCCATGGGAGACGAGCGCGATGTCGGAACGTCCATCGCCATCCACGTCGTCAACCAGAATGTCGAAAGGCGAATCCGCGAACGGCAGCGACTGGTGAAACGAACTCGTATCCTCGCTGCCGACCGACGCAGCCTTTCTCGAGGCGCAGCCACCCGACAAGAATACGCTCAGAGCGACCACCAAGGCCAAGATGATACGGGACATAGCAACCACAATACCCTAGGTTCGTGAATGAGAAACAACCGTCACTGGCGCGCAGTGTCGACCATCGAGAAACCTTCGGCACGAAGCCCGGCCTGCCCGAAGGGCTGCGACGGATCCCATTGCGAGGAACTCGAGAAACCAAATTCCGAGCAACTGGCAGCGAAGATCGACCGATGGATTCAATCGAACTGGAAAGCCCGGACACGGGCGGATGACATTCTTCCGGGAAGAATAAAGAACGGCGTGCGGCAGGCCGCACGCCGTATGCTTTCTCGGCCGCTGAGGCCGGCTCCACCGGCCGGCCCCAACACCGTGTCAGATCACGGAGCCTGGCTGAAGAGGCCGCGATCGTGGCCCAGCGCGGTCTCGAACGGAATCAGGCTGATGTCCGTCGGGACCCAGTCGCCGGTCGCAGGATCGGTCTCCAGAGTCACGAAGTACTGCAGAGGAACCGACCAGGCCACTGCCGCCGATTCCGGCGCGCCGATGCCGGTATCGATCAGCTCGGGCAGATACAGCTTCATGAAACCGCCCTGAAGCAGCTGTTCCAGAGCGATGGCGCCATCCGGATCGGTGACGGGGGTCGCCTGGTACGGCGGTACGCAGAAGATCTTGTCCAGACCGAACGGCTTGCCGGTGTACGGATTCTTTCCGTAGATGAATTTCGGCACCGGCCAGGCAAACGGAATCTGCGCGTTCTTGCCGGCAGTCACGTCGGTCTGCGCCCATACCAGGTTCAGCTGATAGGGAAGGTCGATGCTGTCCGAGCACTTCTCTTCCTTGTCGTTGTAGATGTCGACGCCCAGCCCGCTCCATTTACCGCCTGCGTTACGGTCGTTCCACACGACGAGCAAGGTCGGAACCTGCAGCGCATTGATCAGGTTGGCGTTGCCGATCGGCACGTTGCGGTTGCCCAGGGTCAGATCGACCACGGTCACGTCGCTGCCGTTGCCGTCCGACCAGTTGGTACGGATGCCGGCGACCAGCGGCGATGCGATGACGCTCTGGTTCACACCGGCCTCGATCACGCTGTTTTCGACGGTGGGTTTCTTGCTGCCGTTGTCGGCACCGTCACTCATCGGCATGACCGGGATCTTGGCATCCACGATGCCGATGACACCACCGGTATCCGGGTTGGCGCCTGCGCGGACGCCGGCGAACATCCAGGCTTCCGCGAAGAAGCTGAAGTCGGCGTCGTCACCGCCGGCACCGGCTTCGGTCACCAGCACCATGTAGCCGGGGAAGCCGTCGAATTCACCCTGCTTGCCGTTCTTGCGAACGAACGCACCCCAGTCCAGCACCGCCACGTCTTCCGGCGTGACGTCGATGGTGCCGTTCAGGCGGTGGACGCTCGTCTGGTCCATGAAATACCAGTGAACGGTGTTGGAGGGCACCAGATCCGGATCCGCGGGCTTCTGCTTGCCCGGCTTGTTGATGGTGCCATTGGTCGGCGAAGTGTGGATCGCGGTATAGAAGTTCGGGATCACGTCGTTACCGACCGACATCGGCACGGTGAGCTTGATCACGGTGTTGATGCCGAAGATGGTCGGATTCTTGTCGAATACGCTGCTCGACCACAGAACGAACGGTACGAGGTTCGCTTCACCGGCTTCGGTTTCGCGCACCGCATGAGCCGACATGCTCGTCGCGGCCAGAGCCGTGAACATGCCCGCTGCGATAGCGGTCTTTTTGAAGTTCATACTCATTAGAAGATCTCCCTTTGAAGTCGACAGTTAACCCAGGAAATGGAGCACCCCAATCCTTTGCCCTAAAACTGCTTGAGACCAGGGCCAAGCCAGACGTCCAGGACGCCCTCCGGGAATTATGAACGTTTCGCCGCTATTTGCCAAACACGACAGGGGCCCACGCATTCCCGCAGCTCCATGCGAGGGATAAGCTAAGCCGCGTGGCGCACAGTGTCAAGCTTTTTTGTCGCTAAACTATGACTGTTTTGTTGTAAAAACGAGATAAGCGAGACGGCGCTTCCGCACCCGGCAGCCTCACCCCTTGCAGAACGCAGCCAGACACCTGCAGGAGCATCCGTAAGCCCCATGGAACGCCGCAGGGCGCACTGCTCGGCACGCCGCCCCCTCGAACTCGAAACCATGCCCCACCCGCCCGAGTCAGCACCAGGGACCTCCTTCCAGCGCGGCACGCAACACCATGAAATACAACCATGTTCACAGTCTCGCTTCCCCCCGATTTCAACGCTCCGCCCTAAGGTGCTAGCATTTCGGGCAAGTTGCCACGGGAATGTGCCACACCACAGACGAAGGACGAAAGGCGCAGACGCGCGCCCGCCGCCCCTCCCAATCACCCAGTTCGTTCATGCAGTCCTACGAACCAGACTTCATCCCCTACACGGCGCTTGCTTCCATCGGACCCGGCCCGGCGATCGTGTTCGCGCCCCACCCGGACGACGAAGTGTTCGGCTGCGGGGGCGCCATCATGCGCCATGTCTCGAACGGCGATCCGGTTCGCGTCGTCATCGTCACCGACGGCGCCTACGGCGCTCCCGCCGAATCCGGTGACTATGCGCAGACACGCCGACGGGAGAGCACCCGGGCCGCAGCCATCCTTGGCTACGGGGTGCCGGAGTTCTGGAACCTGCCCGACCGGGGTCTGGAATATGGGGAGCGGCTGATCCAACGCGTACTCACCGCAATGGAAGACCATGCCGCGGAACTCGTCTACGCGCCGTCCTGGTGGGAGGTTCATCCCGACCACCGCGTGCTGGCGTTGGCGGCGACGGAGGCGGTACGCCGCTGCACCCGGCCGCTCCGGCTGGCGATGTACGAGGTCGGCGTGCCGTTGCAGCCCAATGCCCTCCTCGACATCACCGATCTGGCGGAACGCAAGGCCTCGGCCGTCGCCTGTTTCTCCAGTCAGTTGGCGCAGCAGGACTACGATGAGCAGATCGCCTCGCTCAACCGCTTCCGCACCTATACGCTGCCTCGAACCGTCCGGGCGGCCGAGGGTTATCTCGTCCTCGCCGCGGAGGAACTGAGAAACCGTATCCCCCGCATGATGACACAAAAGGACCGCCTGGCGGTGCGCGGTGAAACCGCCGACACGGCCACGACACCCCTGGTCTCGGTCATCATACCCAGCATGGACGGGCCGCGACTGAAAGAAGCCCTCGACTCGGTCGCGCTGCAGACTTACCCTCGCATCGAAGCCGTCGTGATCGATGCCAAAGGCGAAGGACATACACCGCTGCCCCGCTGGTGCGGCCGCTTCCCGCTCCGCTTCATTCCTTCGGACGTTTCCCTGTCACGCGGCCGGGCCGCCGATGTCGGACTCGGGCATGCCGGGGGCGATTATTTGGTCTTCCTCGAGGAGGATGACGTTTTTCAGCCCGGCGACGTCGCTTCGCTGGTAGCGGAAGCCGCGCGCAAGCAGGGAACCGGTTTCTGCTCCCATGCCGACAGGCGAATGACGGTTTTTTCGGGAGGCGTCGTCGATGGGGCGCCCCGGACTGGCAAACCAGGGAAGCCAGCCTTCCTCCCACTTCACGCGGTCCTGTTTGATCGGTCTCTGGCCGAACTGCGGTGCCGCTTCGACGGCGACGCGAATGTTCCGGAAGACGGCGACTTCTGGGACCAGGCGATGCAGCACGTGGCAAGCATTCATCCGGGCGCATGCCGTCACGGTCACGGACTCCCGGGTGGCGAGGCGGGCCGTCATACCATCGTCAGACTCCCGCCATGGACCAGCCCGGCGCCGTTGCCTCCTGGCGCCTCTCTGGCTCGGACGCCCCATCCGACCGAGCGGGATTCATTGCGCCGACGGATTCAGCGGGCAGGACGTAGAATATACGAAACCCTGCCACGCGGGTTGACCGATGCCTTGGTCCGTACAGCCTATCGCATTTGGGCCCGACTCTCGTCGGATTCGATGATTACCAACGACGGGAAAGGGACTTAGGCTCCGGCCAATCCGATCACTGACCACGTCACACCGCTCGTGCGCGTTTTTTCATGTGGATCCAAGAAGGCGTTGGCGGAAGGGAGGAGCCACGATCACGCCCGCTGCGATGCGCCGAAGCAACCACCTCGACCTGGACTGATCGCCAATTCCAATCCGTCTATTGTCATCAGGACCGTTCCATGCCGAAAGAATCCGGATAGGGGAAAGAACAGCCAGACCAGGGCACTTCCGAATCAATAGATAACTGGGCGACCGAGCGAATACAGTACAACCCTATCATCCCTCGGTGCGAAAAATTTCTCACTGCAATGATTCCGCCACACTCAGCCCGGAAGATCTCATCTACGACATGGCGCCAAAACTTGTATCGAAAACAACGTAAACATGACCCACACCCGTATCCATTCAGATTGCCGCCGACCGATCGTCGTCTGGCTCCATACCCGAACCATTGACTCAACGGAGTCATCGGCACGGCGACCCCAGACCGATATGGCACAAACCGATCACTAAAATGCACCAGTGAACCAGCAGCCATCCACGAGCCTTTTATAGCATGGAAAATAGGCTGTTTTTTCATAGAAAACTTGTTTACGTCCGATCATCGGAAGCAGAATGAATAATACTCCTGTTGAACCAGTTCGCCTGACCCCTGACAATCCACTGGTTTCAGTGGTAATACGAACGAAGGACCGCCCCAAACGTCTCGCAGAAGCCGTACGAAGCGTACGCGAACAAACTCACCGCCCATTGGAAGTGATCGTCGTCAACGACGGCGGATGGCCCTTGCCCGAGGAGGCTCTCAAGGAGCAGGCCGGTGACGTAGAACTCATACTGATTCAACTGGAACAGAACCAAGGCCGCTCCATCGCTGCCAATACGGGACTGCAAGCCGCCACGGGACGCTATCTGTGTTTTCTCGATGACGACGACAGGTTCCTGCCGGACCATATCGAACTTCTATCCTCTTGCCTGGAACACATAGAACACCGGGTGTGTTATTCCGACGCCGAGCTTTGCTGGCAGGTTTACAATGTCGAAACAGGTGAATTCGATATCGTCAATCGCCAGGTATTTGGCTCGCGAGACTTCAACCTCGCCGAACTGCTCTGTGGCAACTACATTCCGCTAAACACCCTTCTTTTCGATCGACAGGTCTTACTGCAAGTTGGGGGGTTCGATCCGCAGTTCGATATTTACGAAGATTGGGACCTCCTGCTGCGTGTCGGCAGCCTCTACCCTTTCTATCACCTGCCTCGTGTGACCGCACAGTACAACCAATGGAGCAAGGATCATCAAAACTTTTACAACCATTTTTCCCAAACCGGCCAGGCTCCCCTCTTACACATTACCGGCTACGACAGGCTCATCGAAAAAAACCGCCATCTTTTCAGCGCTGATGCAGCTAGGCATCTGCTGTCCGTCATCAACCGCCTGCGGGCCATCGAGGCAGAACTTGCTCAACGCGATGCCGTCCCGGCCGAATCCCCTTTAACCCGACTGACGGCACAACTCGAGCAAACGCTCGCGACCATCGGTCCATCCTTTGCCACGCTCGAAGGACGTCTCGCCGATCTCGACGCCTGCCAACGTGACGCCCTGGTTTCGGCCACATCCAAACTAAATGAGGGTGTCAGCGACCTCGACGGGCTGCGCTCCCAGGTCGCTCACCTCTGCATGGAATTCGAAAACGCCTCGGGGAAGATCGATACCAGCCAAGCCGAGCTGCAAAAAACCGCGACCCTGCTCGTCCAGACTCAAAACCTGCTAGAGGATTATCGAAAAGAAATTGCCCGAACAACCGAGCTCAATCGACTCATCTCCGAGCGCGACAGCGAACTCCGAACGCTTAGGCAGACCATCGCACGGAACGAGGCGGAAATCACCGCACTTCATAAAGAAAGGAACGAGGCTAACGCGACGATCTCCGCCCTCGATGAAAAGGTCGCTCACGCGGAGACAGAGAAGGCTTCCTTGCATCAAATCATCGCCCAAACGGAGGCCCAGCTCGCTTCGGTCTACGGCTCGACCAGTTGGCGTATAGCCGCGCCACTACGCGCCGTCTCCGTGGCTGTGAGATGGCTCTTACGAAACACCCGCCGAGCGTTCCTGCTGATGTGGTGGCTGTGTACCGGCCAGTACGCCAGGGCAACAAACCACGCTTTCCCCCATCTTTGGCGTCACGTGCCGCCCCGGCTAAAAATGATCATTCCGCCCCGTCTCGCCGGATCGGTGAAACGCCGCCTTCACCTGGCTGATATCACAGCCCCCCGGCCCCTGGAAAATCAGCCAGAAAACTCTCACCCGGATACCACCGCCGAAGCACATGTGCCATTGGATGTCCCGGAAAGACATTACGTCGACCTATCGTCCGAACCGGTCGCGCATACGCCGATCAAGGCGATAGCTTTCTATCTTCCCCAATTTCACACCATCCCGGAAAACGATAAATGGTGGGGAGAAGGTTTCACCGAATGGACCAATACCCGCAAAGGCAAACCCCTGTTTGACGGGCACCATCAGCCACGCGTGCCGTTGCATCTCGGCTACTACAACCTCGAAAACATCGAGGTGTATGCCCAGCAAGTACAACTCGCCAGGAAAGCCGGACTTTATGGATTCTGCTTCTATTTCTATTGGTTTGGCGGCAAAACGCTGCTAGAAAAACCGCTATTGAATATGCTTGCCAACCCGCAAATCGACCAGCCGTTTTGCCTTTGCTGGGCCAATGAAAATTGGACACGCCGATGGGATGGGCTCGATGATGACATTCTAATAGCGCAACATCACAGCGAAGAAGACGCCATTGCTTTCTTGCGCTACATAAACACCTATTTTTGCGACGACAGATATATAAAAATAGACGGAAAACCGTTACTCCTCGTCTATCGACCGAGCATCATACCCGACATCACCCACATCCAAGAAGTGTGGAGAAAGCATGCCACCGAACTCGGATGGCCCGGCATTTACCTCGTCTCCGCGCAGACCTTCGGCCAAAAGGATCCGCGCGATTTCCACTTCGACGCCGCGGTCCAGTTTCCGCCCCAACATGCTGCGCCTTGCGCAGCATTCCATTCCGAAACACCCAATCTAGCCGATGATTTCGAAGGCTGTGTGTTTGATTATCGCAACGTCGCAACTCAATTCTGCGACAGTCCTGAGGTCGACTACAAGCTGTTCCGAAGCGTCACACTCGCCTGGGACAACTCCGCCAGGCGCGGGAAACGGGCGACGATCCTGAGAAATTTCAGTCTGACCAGCTACGCGCAATGGCTTTTGACAGCCTGTAAGGCAACACTCGCCGACCACAATCTTACTGAAAACGAAAGGCTCGTCTTTATCAATGCATGGAACGAATGGGGCGAGGGCACTTATCTGGAGCCGGACACCAAATATGGTTTTGGATACCTGGAAGCCACAAAAAAGGCGCTGAATGCATCCTCGGATGGAAAACCCAGGCTATCCGTAATCGTTCCAAACTATAACCACGCCAATTTCCTCGAGCGCCGCCTGCTCTCGATAATCAATCAAACCCAGAAACCCGATGAAATAATTTTCCTCGATGACGCCTCATCCGACGACAGCGTCACCATAGCCCGAGACATCCTTTCAAAGTCGAACATAAGATATTCGATCATCGAGAACGACATCAACTCCGGTAACGTATTCAAACAGTGGATCAAGGGCTTAGAACATGCCACAGGCGATTTGGTATGGATAGCCGAAAGCGATGACGAGTGCGCACCTGATTTCCTCGCCAACATGGTTCCCCATTTCAAACGCGAAGAAATTCTTCTTGCTTACGGCAATATCAGCTACATCAACACCGACGGAACCCCCAACAGCGACCTTTCCAACTATTATGACGGTTTGACAGACCTCGATTGGAGCCATTCTCACATCGTTTCTGCTTGGCGGGCCTTTACAGGACCTTTTGCCGTCAAGAATATCATTCCAAATGTCTCCGGCGCGGTGTTCAGAAAACCAACTCTCACCGAGGCCGAAAAAAGCCGCTTGACTTCATACACTTTCGCTGGTGACTGGTACTTTTATGCACTGATTGCGCGCGGCGGCTCGATCGCTTTCTGTAATGAAGCCAGATCTTATTTTCGCCTCAACCGTACGAGCACTTCACAGAAAGCATTTTTCTCCGAAAAGCATCTCTCAGAACATCGCATGATCGTTCAGGATATCCGCAAGCTATATGGAATCAAGGAAAATGCCATTCAGCTCCATGCGGAAGAGCTCGCACGAGTACTAGAACATCGAATACCTGATATTTCTGTCGCCGACGTCGCTAGACTGATAGATACCAAAGAACAAGGACCGAGGGACCTGCGGATCTGTATTGCCAGCTATGGCTTTACGGTTGGCGGAGGGGAGATCATACCCATCGAGATTGCGAATGCGCTGAGAACACGGGGACACCATGTAACGTTCCTGGCTTTGATGCAAAATTTCCATGACGACATTCCTGTTCTTCGCCACCGTCTTCGCAACGACATACCCGTTGTCTATTGGGATGAAGTTAGGAATAATTTTCAAGGGTTCCTGAATGAGTATGGTATCGAGCTGATCAACTCCCACAACTTCGGGGTGGAATATTTCCTGTATTGCTCCGGCACCCAAATCAACATTCCCTATGTTTCCTCGCTGCATGGCGGCTATGAATCGGTCGAGAAAGAGTTCTTGACAGCGGATTTCATTGCGTACGTCAGGCGCAATGTCAATGAATGGTTATACCTCTCGGAGAAGAACATCATCCCCCTGACGGAACGGGGCCTGAATGGTATTCACTTTACGAAATCTTTTAACGCGCTTACCTTGCGCCCCGCGAATGCAGGACTCGGACTTCGTATCCGACAAAGCCTCAATGCAGGCAACGACTCCATACTCCTGGTTCTCGCTTCGCGTGCGCTCCATGAAAAAGGATGGCAGACAGCGATCGAGGTTACGCAAAGATTGCGGGCTCAAACCAACCGTGACTGCAGATTATTGCTGATCGGAGATGGCCGGGATTTTGAAGCGATCAGGGCAGCCAATCTCGACAAACACTTCGTGCATTTTCTCGGACGGCTCGACAATCCTTGCCCAGTCATAGACGAGTGCGACTTTGGGATTTTCCCCAGCACCTTTTCTGGCGAATCCTTTCCTCTTTTCGTTCTAGAATGCCTTCAAAGTGGTCTGCCGGTCGTTGCGACGGACATTGGCGAGATTCCATCCATCATGACCACGACGACCGGTGAAATGCCTGGACAGGTGGTCTCGAGAAATCAGAGTGAACAGCTTCTGATCAACGAAATGGTACAGGCCCTGGCCGGCATGATTGATGATGATGCAAGGTTGCGCTCTGCAAAGCGAGCCGCCCGTATCGCTGGCGAGCGATTCTGTATAGAGAGACTCACGGATTTCTATCTCGATACCTTCTTCAGATACTTCCATTAGATTTTGCTTCGATTCATTTTTACTTATCTGACCCGGCATTTCCAGCATCAACCATGAAATGACCAAACAGTTCTTTTTTGAACCCTTACTCCAATAATGCGCAAACACATTCTTCAGAAGATAGCTTCAAAGATTCCACCGTTTGGAAGGCTCATCTCCGAACGGGACCAGATGCGCGAAGCGATAGGCCATCTGTCCCGAGAAAGATGCCGTCTTCTCGAAGAAGTGTCATCGATCACTTCGGAGAACCTGTGTCTTCAGCAGTTATTGGACGAAAAGAACATAGGATATTGTCACTGCTGCAGACAACAAACGACATTCGTTATCACGGGAAACTGGCTCAGGGATCAATATCTATGTACAAACTGCCTTTCCATTCCCAGACAGCGCCATATCCAGTATATCCTCGATACACACTTTCGAGGCTGGGATAGCCTGCAGATTCATGAATCATCCCCATCCAACGACCTAATCGCCAGGCATTGCAGCCACTATTCGTTTTCCCAATATTTCGAGTCCGAAGAAGAAGGCGCTACGATTGATGGAATTCGCAATGAAAATCTCGAGTCCCTCACGTTTCCGGACGACAGCTTTGATCTATTCATTACCCAAGACGTATTCGAGCATATTTTCTCTCCGCATCTTGCGGCCAAGGAGATCATGCGGGTATTGAAACCTGGGGGAGCCCATGTGTTCACCGTTCCAAAGGAGAAACATCTACCCGGCAGCCGACCGAGGGCGAGAATTGTTGATTCAGAAATCGAGTATCTCGATGATCCGGTCTATCACGGAAATCCCGTAGGGGATGGTAAGGCACTCGTAACCTGGGAGTACGGAGATGACTTCGAAGCCTTGATTGGCAAATGGTCGGGCGGCATTACCACCACCTACGTAACCAGAGACAGGTCGTTAGGTATAGATGGAGAGTACATCGAGGTCTTTGTAACAAAAAAGCCACGCCATTGATTCACATCTGAACGACCTCGCCAATACTTTTGAATGGTTATTTCTATAGGAAACATGGGGAAACTTGCCCAACATCGCTAGGCGTTATGTCCCGAGGTTTCTGAAAGGAATTATGCTCTGTTCGAAGCCCGGAGCGTTCTCCGGGAAGTGTTGGGTCACCCCTTGAAAAGGGTATCCATAGGATGATCCGTCTCCATCCCCGTGTCCGCACGAACACCGCCGTACGGAAGGAACTCCAAGAGTCAAACCTGGGCTCACGCGCCGACGAAAGCGATAGTGACCGGGCCCCTGAAAGCTGGATGGCTCATACCCTCTCAAAACGCTATGAGCGCGGCTGTACTGCTGACTATGGCGCTGTGATTGCTTGGCAGACCGCCATAACCGATCTGGCCGAATGCCAGACGCCGGGCGCGGCAACTGTTGACGATGAATTTCAAGGTTCCGGCGGTGAGCCAGGCCAGAAAAGGAGTAATGGCGCAGGCGATATCCATAAGATCACACTGTCATCGGCCAAAGGGCCCAGATACACGTACCGATCCACAGCAGCACAGTCAGAGCGAGTTGCCAATCGCCGAGGAGGGCGTCGGTGGGGGATTCGCCGCCGTCCAGCGCTTCGATCACGTACCAGTAGCGGAATAGCCCGAACAGCACGAGGGGTATGGTGACCACCATTCCGGGCTTGGCCGATATCACGAACAAACTGTAGAACACGAGCGCGCCGGTCGCCGCCATTTCGGCGTAGCGGTCCACCAGCGCCACGCTATAGCGCTCGAGCACCCTGCTTCCACCGGTGCCACTGAAGGCGAGTTCCTGGCGGCGTTTGGCGGCGGCGAGATAGAGGGCGAGACACAGGGTGGTGACGAACATCCAGGGGGAAACCGGAACCGCGAGGGCCTGGGCGCCGGCATAAACGCGCAGGACGAAACCAATGGCAATCGTGAAGATGTCTATCACCGGCTGATGCTTGAGCACGAGCGTGTACAGGAGATTCAGCACCAAGTACGCCGCGATGACCTGAACCACGCCGGGCATGACGAAATATGCCCCGATCAGCGCACCGTAGAGACCGGCGAGCAGCAGACCGGCCTGAGACGGTGAGACGATACCCGCGGCGAGGGGACGGGTCCTGGATTTGGTGGGATGGCGACGGTCACGCTCGATGTCGTGGAGGTCGTTGACCACATAGGTGGCCGAGGCCGCGAGGCTGAACAACAGGGCGGCGAGCAGCGACTGGCCGATGGCAGGCAGGTTGAGAAACTCGCCGGAAAATATCAGGGGGGCCAGGACGAAGGCATTCTTCACCCACTGGCGGAGCCGCAGCAGCATGAGCAGCCCGACAAGAGTGGATTTACCCGTGTTGCGCGCCGTGGCAGGATTGGGAGCCATCAAAGCCCTCCCCCTTGACGGAAACCTGTAAAACTTTCCCCCACCCTGGCCCAGTCATGCCGGGCCGTCCGGGCCATGCTCCGCATGTCCAAACCTGCTCCCTGCGAATTTGTGCACGCGGAGCGCCCGAAGGGTGCGGCATGGGGGATGTGCCGCATAAAATCCGCTCCTGGCGGATTTGTCCCAGAGGGAGAGTGGGTCAAAAGCTTTGTGGTTTCGAACGCATACATTGCCGTGAATATGTTGCATGAATTGGAATCTGGAATTTTGCACAGGGTATGAAGACGGCGCTATGGTATTCATTTTTTGCGCTTATCGCCACCGTAGCCAATATCGGCAGCCAGGATGTCGCTATCCGGCTTTATCAGGGGATTCATAGCGTGACGGCCTCCGTATTGGTCGGCACGGCGGTGGGGTTGGTGGTCAAGTACGTGCTCGACAAGAAATACATCTTCCGTTTCAAGGTGAAGGGACTGGGGCACGACACCCGCACCTTTGCCTTGTATACGCTGATGGGGTTGGTGACGACCGGGGTTTTCTGGGGATTCGAGTTCGGGTTCGACTATCTGTTCCAGACCAAGACGCTGCGGTACGCGGGGGGAATCATCGGCCTCACCCTGGGATATTTGATTAAATATCACATGGACAAGCGTTTCGTGTTCCGGCAGCGGGGAGTCTGAATGAGGCTGACAGGATGGGGGCGGAAACCCGCCGTCGACGCCGAAGTGTTCGCGCCGTACTCGATCCCGGACCTTCGGTCGCGGTTTCCGCGGGCTCGATTCCGCGGCATCCCGCGCGGAAACGGCCGCAGCTACGGGGACAGCGCCCTGGCGCCGCAGGTGTTGAGCAGCCGCCGGCTGGACCGGTTCCTGGCGTTCGATGCAGAAACCGGGGTACTGCGGTGCGAAGCGGGCGTGCTGCTGGCCGACATCCTCGACGTGTTCGTGCCGCGCGGCTGGTTTCTGCACGCGACGCCCGGCACCAAGCTGATCAGCGTCGGCGGCGCCATCGCGAGCGACGTGCACGGCAAGAGCCATCACCTCGAAGGCTGTTTCAGCCGGCATGTGGAGCGCTTTTCGCTCATGCTGGCCGATGGCGGGATGGTCGACTGCTCGAAGACGCAGCATGCGGATCTGTTCCGCGCCACCTGCGGCGGCATGGGCTTGACCGGTTTCATCCTGGAAGCCACGCTCCGGCTCAAGCCCATCCGCAGCGCTTATCTGCGGGAAACCACCTTCAAGGCCGACGATCTGGATCACGCCCTGAGCCTTTTCGCCGAGCAGTCCGGCGCCCCCTACTCGGTCGCCTGGATCGATTGCCTCGCCACCGGCCCGAGGCTGGGCCGGTCGCTCCTCATGACCGGCGACTTCATCGACGACGGCCGCCTGCACGGGACCGCAAAGACGCCGCTCTCGGTTCCCGTCGATACGCCGGGTTTCGCCCTGAACCGGTACAGCGTGACCGCTTTCAACGCACTCTATTACCACAGGGTCAGGGGGCGGCAACGCGAACGTGTCGTGCATTTCGACCCGTTCTTCTATCCGCTGGATGGCATAGGCCACTGGAACCGGATTTACGGCAAGTCGGGCTTCACCCAGTACCAGTTCGTCATCCCCAAGGCGTCGGGAGCGGCCGGCATCGAGGAGGTCCTGCAACGGATCGCGGCTTCCAAGAGAGGTTCGTTCCTGGCCGTGCTCAAGACCTTCGGCCCAGCCAACGGCAACCCTCTGTCCTTTCCCATGGAAGGCTACACCCTGGCGCTGGATTTCAGGCTGGAGCCGGGACTGCTTCCGTTTCTGGAAGAACTGGACCGCATCGTGCTGGATCACGGCGGGCGTTTGTACCTGACCAAAGACGTGCGCATGAGTGCAGAAACCTTCCGCGCCGGTTATCCGCGCTGGAAGGAATTCCAGGATTTGCGCCGAAAATATGGAGCGGACACCACCTTCCGTTCGTTGCAATCGGAACGTTTGGGACTTTGAGCATGCAGAAGATACTGATCATCGGCGCCACTTCCGCCATCGCCCAAGCCACCGCCCGACGCTTCGCCGGGCGCGGCGACCGGCTCTACCTGCTGGGCCGTGACTTCGACAGACTGGAAGCGCTGGCTCAGGACCTCCGCATCCGCGGCGCCGAGTCGGTGGACTGCGCGAATTTCGAGGCGGAGAACTTCGCCGGCCATCCCGCTCTGCTCGACCAGGCGTACGAGACCCTCGGCGGCATCGACGTGGCCTTGATCGCCCACGGCACCCTGCCCGACCAGCGGGCTTGCGAGCAGAGTTTCGATGAGGCGCTGCGGGAACTCAACGTCAACGCCATCGGTACGCTGTCGCTGCTGACCCACCTCGCCAACCGGATGGAGCAGCAAGGGAACGGAACCCTGGCCGTCGTCAGTTCGCCCGCGGGCGATCGCGGCAGGCAAAGCAATTACGTCTACGGGGCGGCCAAGGCCATGGTCACGGTGTTCTGCCAGGGGCTGCGCAACCGGCTGTTCGGGAGCGGCGTGCGCGTGCTCATCATCAAACCCGGCTTTGTCGATACGCCGATGACCGCGGCCTTCGAAAAGGGCATGCTGTGGGCGCAGCCGGAGCGGATCGCAGCAGGTATCGAAAAGGCCATCGGCAAAGGCGCGGACTCGGTCTACCTGCCGGGGTTCTGGGCACTCATCATGTTAATGATCAGATCAATACCGGAGACGGTTTTCAAGCGGCTGAAGCTCTGACAGAACTCCGCAGGGCCGAATTCCAGACACCATCGACGCAATCATGGCACGCCCAAATCGGATAGTGTCACGTCCATCGATGGCATAGGCTGTTTCATCCCCTTGA
This sequence comes from Methylococcus sp. S1M, assembly GCF_051295855.1. Taxonomy (NCBI): domain Bacteria; kingdom Pseudomonadati; phylum Pseudomonadota; class Gammaproteobacteria; order Methylococcales; family Methylococcaceae; genus Methylococcus; species Methylococcus sp. S1M. The sequence continues at coordinate 121,730 of NZ_JBPDXO010000004.1, read as the reverse complement.
TACCCGCTACCGTCCTCTTTGTAACGGCAACTCGCCATACGCCCAACATACCTCATGGCGATGACTACGACGCCTTTCTTGTAACTTCGCTTCCAATGGGCTGGCGGGAAATCATCCCGCTCATCACCGCACGACACGATGGGCATCGTATCGCCCATTGCAGAATCACGGCAATCCTGGATTGCTTGGTATTTGGAAGAGTCGGTTTCGTACGTCCCGCGCTCCGTGGCGACTCGTTTCTCCTCGGGATGGCCCTGGTGATGATCCGGGCCGCAGGCGTGTAGCGCCAGGCGATGGCCAGGCCGCCCGCGTTCCTGACCCTATTCGGATTGCGCCATGACGGGTCCAGGTCCCGGGCCATGGCAGCGCGGTCGAATAACGCACTCGAACACATCATCCCGACATACAGGCGCTGTAGGTCACGACCTCGTTCTCCTCCACCACGGCGACATCGTCCTTGACCGACAAACCGGTGACGCCGTCCGAGTAATAATCTCCGCTTTCGGACGCGGTAAGCCTGGGCAGCGAGACCGACCTATCGCCCAGGTCCACGACCGCCGTCGCGCGGTCCCGTTGAAACCAGACCCGGAGTTTCCGGCCGCCGTCGCAGTAATAAAGAACATAACGATCCGACTGTATTCCGTCCTGCCCCATGCCGACGCAGCCGGAAGCCAGAACGCCGATCGCCGCACTAAGCGCCCGCCGAATAACGGAGACCGGATTCACGGAGCGCTTCCTCCTTCCGTCGTCTTTCGAACAACAGGGCCGTGATATGGCCCCTCTAAAGAAGCTCATTTTGGCTCCGAGAGTTCGTCCTGCTCGATCGTCTCCCTGAAGCGGCACAGTCCGCGGTAGACCATGTAGCCGACCCAGGGCACGCTGAGGCCGGTCATGAATTCCACGTTGACGAAATGCAGGCCGGCGGCTTTCAAGCCCTTGAACAGTTCGTTGGCCAGCGACACGCCGTAATAGGTGATGGCGACCGCCGACAGCCCTTCCACGGTCTGCTGCAGGCGCAGCTGCAGCTTGGCGCGGCGGTTCATGGACTGCAGCAGGGACTGGTTCTGCTGGGCCAGCTTGACGTCGATGCGGGTGGTCAGCAACTGATTGGCATTGGCGATCCGGCGGGACAGCTGCTCCAGTCCGTGCGCCACCGCCACGATGGTCTGCATGGCCGGCGCCAGCCGCCGGGTCAGATATTCGGTAAAGGTCGGGAATCCGGGAATGCGCTGCTCGCGCAACTGCTCGAGCCGGGTGTTGACGATGGCGTGGTAGGCACGGGAGGCATCGAAGCGGGAATAACTCGCCGACAGCAGATTCTCGACGTGGGCCGCCAGCTGGGACAGCTCCGCCTGAATGACTTCGTCGGTCTCGCCGCCATCCCTCGCCAGACAGGCCGTGAGGCGCAACAGCTCGTGGTCCGCTGCCCGCAGGCGCGGAATCAGCTTGCGCGCCTCGGGGAACGCCATGAGCGCGAGCATGCGATAAGTCTCGATTTCCAGAAGGCGCTGCACGGTCCGGCCCGCCTGCCCCGGGGAAAGCGATTCGTCCACTACCAGGAAGCGGCTGTAGCCGTCCGCATGGATGCGGAAATCGGTGTAGGCCCGGCCGGCACCGCCGGCGATCTTCGCGCCGATCACCCGGTTGCCTTCGAACACCCGGCTCAAGTCTTCCTCGCTGCGGAACCGGCTTTCGTCCTGGTGCGGCACGAGTTCGACGTGGGCCGCGACCAACAAGGCCCCCGGCAGCTTGCCGAGCCAGTCGTTCGGCAAGGCATTGCACAGCGAATTTTCGAACGACCCGACGCCGTCGACCCGCCGGCTGAACCGGTAGCGGGTGAACTCCTGGTGGCGCTCGATCTGCACCCGCACCTCGCCGTTGTCGAAGTATATCTGCCCGCCCGCCTCCGGCGCGGACACCCGCCAGGCACGGCACAGCTTCGCGATGTGCGCGGCCTCGTTGGCGCGGTCTTCGGGCGTCACCAGCATGATCAGTTGCGACACCTGCTCCGGAGCGAACAGGTTCTCATAGGCGCGCGCATGGACTTCGTCGTTCAGCTCCCTGCGGTCCGCGTGGCTGTGGGTCGGTAGCATAACCTCGATTCTCGTGGTTGTTGTTCGAATTCGGCCGTCGAGCCGACGTCAGGGAGTGATCCTGACCGCCAGCCCGCGTTCCCGGATCGCGGCGCCGAACGCCTCCAGGGCCTCCGCCGGCAATCGTTCCAGCCGGGACGACTCCGGCTGCAGGGAAGGCCGCGCCAGACCGTACAGCAATACGCCGCGCACAGGGATTCCATCGCAAACCAGACCGGACAGGAAGGCCAGATAGGCCTCCTGTTCGGGAGCGGAAGACGGCGCACCGTCCAATGCGAACAGACAGGTCTGGAGCCAGGTCGGGCAAAGCTTCGCGCAGGCCGCGATGCGGCGCCTGACGGTTTGGGGCTCGAGATGCACGTTGTTGATCCGGCGGATGCCCGCCTCGGTGGCGCTGTCCAGCTTGAACCAGACTTCTCCGCCGAGGGCGGCCCAGTGCCTCAGACCCTGCTGGACGGGCAAGCGCTCGATGCCGCTGCCATTGGTGATCAGCACCAACCCGATCCGTCCGGACAGGCCGAATCGCTCCGTCACCTTCTCGATGGCTGCGATGACCTGCTCGAACTCGGCCGCACCGGTCGGCTCGCCGTTGCCGGAAATGGCGATGTCACGAATCCGCCGTTGGTCGTCCGGTACGCCGTAACGCTCGAAAAAATCCCCTTCGAGCACATCGGCCAGCAAACCCTCCAGCTCTCGAGAGAGCAGAACGACGTCGACGGCCGGAGCGCCGCCACGGCGCAGGTCGGGCACCTGGCAGTAGATGCAGCGCCAGTTGCAGGCATTGTTCGGGTTGAGATTGATGCCGAGCGACAGGCCGCCCGCGCGCCGGGACAGGACCGGATAGACGTAGCGCAGGCCGGCGCTGTCGCGGCTGTGGTCGGAGACGGAAAGTCGATGGGATGCGGACATGCTCGAAGATACCACGCGGGTTCCGGTCAGAACCCTCGAAACAGGAATTCCACCGCCCGGGTGATTCCCGGGCGGCAGGCGGATAACGAGGTCACCGGCACTTTCAGGATTCGCACCGGGACGCCGGCGAGATTGGGAATTCCCAGCCCGCTCGACACCTCGGTTTGCACATCGGGCAAAAAAGGCAGATCGCCGGACATCCTCGTGGTGGCATCGGATGCGCATGATAGGCCAACATCAAAACTGGTGCCAATGCCCGGAGAATTTCAGGTGGCTGCCGCAGCCCCTGCGGCAATCACTGGCGCCGAAACCTGGCGCGACGACGATGCCTTCGGTCGCTTGGTTCACCGCGCATTCACCGTCCTCGAACAAACGGACGCCCACCACTTCGGCCTCTCCGACCATCAGCAGGTAATCGATATGCCAGCGCAGTTTCTTGTTCCGGCTCAGATGGCGACGTATGCGGGCATCCAGCTTGCGGCGGGCACTGCCGGTGTAGACGTAGCGGCCGGCCGGAAACAGGAATTCGCCCAGCCGGCCGACGGTGATCCGCGCCTCGGCTGTCAGCAGGATGTCGAGCTGGTAGACCGTCGCCGTTTGCGTGTCAGTGAGCCTCATCCCAGTTGTCGCCGGTGCCGATGTCGACCATCAGCGGCACCGCGAGTTCGGCGGCACGGCTCATGTGCTCACGCACGGTGGCGGTGGCTTCGGACACGAAATCCTCGGCCACCTCGAACACCAGCTCGTCATGCACCTGCATGATCATCCGCAACGGCGCCCCGCTGGATTCGATCCAGGCGTCCAGGGCGATCATCGCGCGCTTGATGATGTCGGCGGCCGTTCCCTGCATGGGCGCGTTGATCGCCGTGCGCTCGGCGTACTGGCGGCGCTGGCCGTTACGGGACTGGATGTCCGGCACGTGCAGGCGGCGGCCGAACAGGGTTTCGACATACCCCAACTCGCGCGCCGATTCGCGGGTACGGTCCATGTAAGCGCGCACGCCGGGATAGCGGGCGAAGTAGAGGTCGATGTAACCCTGCGCCAGCTTCTGCTGGATACCGAGCTGCTTGGCCAGTCCGAAGGCGGACATGCCATAGATCAACCCGAAGTTGATGGCCTTGGCGGAACGGCGCTGGCTGCTCGTCACCTCTTCCAGCGCCACACCGAACACCTCGGCGGCGGTGGCGCGGTGGACGTCGGCGTCCTCGGCGAAGGCGGCGAGCAGGTTCGCGTCGCCCGACAAATGCGCCATGATCCGCAGTTCGATCTGCGAGTAGTCCGCCGCCAGCAGCTTGTGGCCGGGTGGCGCGATGAAGGCCTGGCGGATGCGGCGGCCTTCCTCGGTCCGCACCGGGATGTTCTGCAGATTGGGGTCGGACGAAGACAGCCGCCCGGTCGCCGCCACCGCCTGGTGATAGGATGTGTGGACCCGGCCGCTGACGGGATTCACCTGGTGCGGCAGCTTGTCGGTGTAAGTGGACTTGAGCTTGGACAGCGAGCGGTATTCCAGGATCAGCCGCGGCAGCTCGAAAGTCTCGGCCAGTTCCTGAAGCACGGACTCGTCGGTGGACGGCTGGCCGGTCGGCGTCTTTTTGATGACCGGCAGCCCAAGCTTGTCGTACAAGATGGTCTGGATCTGCTTGGGTGAGCCGAGATTGAAGGTCTCACCCGCCACGGCCCGGGCCTCGGCCTCGACCTCCGCCATGCGCCGTTCCAGCTCGCGGCTCTGTTCCGCCAGCTTGTACACGTCCACCAGCACGCCGGCACGTTCGATGCGGGACAGCACCGGCACCAGCGGGATCTCGATGGTCTCGTACACAGCCCGCAGTGAAGGTATGCTCTCGAGTCGGGGCCACAGCGCCCGATGCAGGCACAGCGTGACGTCGGCATCCTCGGCGGCATAGCGGCAAGCGTCCTCGACCGAAACCCGGGCAAAAGGGATCTGCTTCGCACCCTTGCCAGCGACATCCTCGTAATGGAGGGTCTTGCGGTCCAGGTAGCGCTCGGCCAGCGAGTCCATGTCATGCCGGGTGGCCGTGCTGTTCAGCACGTAGGACTCGAGCATGGTGTCGTGGCGGATGCCGCGCAGCATGATGCCATGGTTGAGCAACACATTGGCATCGTACTTGAGGTGTTGGCCCAGTTTGGCCTTGCCCGGGTCCTCCAACAGCGGCCGCAGGCGCTCCAGCACCATGGCCCGGTCGAGCTGGGACGGTGCACCGGGGTAGTCGTGCGCCAGCGGCACATAGGCCGCCGCGCCCGGCTCGACCGCGAAGGACAGGCCGATGACCTCGGCGCGCATGTAGTCCAGACTGCTGGTCTCGGTATCGAAGGCGAAGAGCTCGGCCGCTTCGAGTTTCTCCAGCCAGCGGTCGAATGCGGCCGGGTCCATGACCGCCTGGTAGCGTGTTTGGACTTCCGGCGCCGCGGCGACGGGAGGAGCGGCCTTCGGGTCGTCCGCTTCGGCGTCCAGTTGCCGGAGCAAGGTCTTGAATTCCAGCCGAGTATACAGCTCGCGCAAAGCGGCCTTGTCCGGCGGCCGCCGCTCCAGGGATTCCGGCGTCAGCGGCAGCGGGAGGTCGCAACGGATGGTGGCCAGTTCGCGCGAGAGCGGGATCAGCTCCAGACTGGCGCGGAGGTTCTCACCGGTCTTGCCGCCGATTTCTCCGGCGCGGGCGATCAGTGCATCGAGCGAACCGTATTCGGCCAGCCATTTCGCGGCGGTTTTGGGGCCAACCTTTGGCACGCCGGGGATGTTGTCCGAGGTGTCTCCGACCAGGGCGAGATAGTCGACGATGCGCTCGGGCGGGACGCCGAACTTGACGATCACGCCGTTGACGTCGAGCCGGCTGTCGAACATGGTGTTTTCCAGAGTCACCCGGTCACACACCAGTTGCGCCATGTCCTTGTCGCCGGTCGAAATCACCACCCGGAAGCCCCGTTCCACCGCCTGCCTCGCCAGGGTGCCGATGACATCGTCCGCCTCCACCCCCGGCTCGATCAGCATCGGCAGCCCCATCGCCCGCACCACCTGGTGCAGCGGCTCGATCTGGCTCCTCAGATCGTCGGGCATGGGCGGGCGGTGCGCTTTGTAATGCTCGAAGAGCTCGTCGCGGAAATTCCGCCCCGGCGCATCGAACACCACGGCGATGTGGGCGCCGTCGTAGGTCTGCAACAATTTGCGCAACATGTTGATGACGCCATAGACGGCCCCGGTCGGCTCGCCGTGGGAGTTGGTCAGAGGCGGCAGGGCAAAGAAGGCGCGGTACAGAAAAGAGGATCCGTCGACGAGGACGAGGAGCGGAGAGGTGTCGGACACAGGCATGCTCAAGGAAATTCGCAGGGGCTCAAGATATACGATCTCACGCGGGAGGCGAAGCCTCGGAACCCCCTTGACACCTCATCCGCGATCGGCCGGTGCTAAACTGGGCCGACGCCAATCGGCGCTCCTGCCGACCCCGCCTGCATCCGCCGACATCCATCTTCAGGAGTACCCATGTCCCGTACCGGCATCATTCTCGCTCTGATCGTATGCGGCATCCTTCCGCCCGTTCATGCCGCCGAGGACGAAGACTACGCCCGGTCGCGGCGGCGCCTGATTGAAGCCAATCTGCCATTGACACCCGAGGAGGCCGCCCGGTTTTGGCCCATATACGACCAATACTGGAAAGAACTCTCGGCGCTGACGGCACGGCGGGAGGCCTATTACGTCGAACTGGGCAACAACTTCGACTCGATGACGGATGAACATGCGAAAAGAATCGTGCTGGAGCACATCAGCCTCGAAGAAGAGCGTTACCGCTTGCTGAGAACGTTTTTCCCGAAATTTGCAACGGCGATCCTGGCCAAGAAGGCGGCCCGTTATTACCAGATAGAAGCCAAGATCCAGGCGGCGGTCAATGCCGAAATCGCCGAACGCATTCCCCTGATCAAATAGAACCCGTGCGGAACCCTCTGATGTCACCCCTCGGAGCCGCCGGACTCGCGTTGACCGCCACGCTGGCCGCCGGATGTACCTCGCTCGGAAACCCGTCTCCCAAAACTCGGACTGGCGCGGCGACCGTAGCCACGGAAGCCCCCCGGACCGAGACAGCGACCGTGGTCGCTGCCGATGTGACCTTCGCATCTTCGTACGCGGCGTTCCGGACCTTCGCCAAACAACACGTAGCGGCGATGGAAGCCCGCCGGCGAAACGCCGGCCCGGGAACGAAAACGGGTCGAGGGAATCCCGCTCCTGCCGAAGCCGAAGCTCCGGCGGCTTTTGCCCGCCCCCCCTCCTACGAACCCTTCGAGACTTATGGCAGCCAACGTGCCGAGGCAGTGACCGAAGCGTTTTTCAAAGGCCGCTATAACCGTTCCCGCGCCCGCTTGCCCGAAAACGTCGAGAAATGGCGCTCGCAACCCGACATCGACAACCCCGGCCCGGACCTGGCCAACTTTCCCAACAGCGCATTCACCCTTCCAGCCGGACACGCCTATGTGGAATTCGTGCCTTTCACCTACTACGGCACTTCCCGGTCGAACCCTGCGCAGTACAACACGGAATTCCTGCTGCGCTACGGCCTGACCGACGAAGTCGAGCTTCGTCTGTTCGGCAATGGTGTCACCTGGCAGGGCGGCAGCAATTCCGCCTGGGGCTTTGCACCCATCGCCTTCGACACCAAGATCAATGTCTGGTTGGAAAAGCCGGATTATTTCCTGCCGGCTCTGGGGATAGAGGCCTACCTCCAGACCCAGTGGCTGGGCTCCGCACCCTTCGATTCGGGCACCCAGCCTTCGATCAGCTTCAATTTCGACCAGTCGCTGCCGTTCGACATCGACCTGGAATACAACCTGGGTGTGACGCGCACCCAGCAAACGCCGGGTCAGGACGAATGGGAATTCGTGTTCCAGTGGGCCTTGCAACGCGACCTCTTCGACAAGGATTTCGCCGTCTTCATCCATGGCTACTACAATGCCATGACCCTGCCGCGGCTCCCCAGCTCACAGGCCGCCGTGACCGACGACCAGACCCAGGATGCCGTGGGCGCCGGCCTGATCTGGACGGTCGACAGCCGTTTCGCGATGTGGGCACAGAGCGCCGCCGGCACCACCCGGAACTCCCCCTCCCTGATCAGCTCGGTGGGACTCGCCCTCGCCTTCTGACTCCTGAAGCCAGGCCGGGCAGCGCGGCCAGCTTCGACCGGACCCTGCCGGCCTGCCCAGCACGGTCGGTGTCGAAGTCGCATTCTGATGGCGGTCTGACATGCCCAGGGAGAACGGGGAAAACCTCGGTGATGGCGCAGGCTGGCTTTGATCGTCCCCCTCAGGCGACCTGACCCCTGAGCTGGTAGCCAAAGTCCCGGCCAACCGTGCCGCCCTTGCGCACCCGCACCGCGCAGTATTTGAGCTCGGCGATCTTGGCGTAAGGGTCCAGGGCCTGATTGGTGAGACGGTTGGCGGCGGCTTCGTAGTAACAGAAGGGAATGAACACGCTGCCCCGGGGGATGCCGTCGTCGGCCCGGGCGAACAGGGCGATCCGGCCGCGCCGCGATTCCACGGTCAGCACATCGCCGGCCTCGGCGCCGATACCCTCCAAGTCGAGCGGATGGACACTGACGGTGGGCACCGGCTCGATGGCATCCAACACCGAAGCGCGCCGCGTCATCGAGCCGGTATGCCAGTGTTCCAGCTGGCGGCCGGTGATGAGCACCAGAGGGTAGTCTGCGTCCGGCCGCTCATCGGCCGGGATGATGTCGGCCGGCACGATCCTGGCGCGTCCGGAAGGAGTGGGGAACCGTTCGGTGAAGATCACCGGCTGGCCCGGGTCCGTCTCGCTGGCACAGGGATAGGTGACATGGCCTTCCCGCTCCAGACGCTCCCAGCTGATGCCCGCAATCGACGGCATGGCCGAGCGCATCTCCTCGAACACCTCCCGGGGCCCCTGATAGTTCCAGTCCAGCCCCAGACGGCGGGCGATTTCCTGGATGATCCACAGATCCTGGCGGGCCTCGCCCGGCGGCGTCACGGCCTGACGGCCGATCTGCACGATGCGGTCGGTGTTGGTGAAGGTGCCGGTCTTTTCCGCATAGGCCGAGGCCGGCAGGATGACGTCGGCAAAATAGGCCGTCTCGGTCATGAACAGGTCCTGGACGATGAGGTGCTCGAGGCTCGCCAGACCCTCCCGGGCATGATTGCTGTTGGGATCGGACATCGCCGGATTCTCGCCCTCGATGTACATGCCCTTGATCCGGCCGGCGCAGGCCGCGTCGATGATCTCCACCACCGTCAGGCCGGGCTGGCCGTCCAGGGGCACGCCCCACAGTCTTTCGAACTTGGCCCGCGCCGCCTCGTCGTCCACCCGCAAATAATCCGGGAAGCACATGGGGATGAGGCCGACGTCGGAAGCGCCCTGGACGTTGTTCTGGCCGCGCAGCGGATGCAGTCCGGTGCCACGCCGGCCGATCTGGCCGGTGACCATGGCCAGGGCAATCAGGCAGCGCACGTTGTCGGTGCCATGGACATGCTGGGAAACCCCCATGCCCCAGAGGATCATGGAGGCCCTGGATCGGGCGTAGAGACGGGCCACCTCGCGCAGGGTCCGGGCATCGATGCCGCAGATGGGCGCCATGGCCTCCGGCGAATAGGCGAGGACGTTCTGCTTGAGCGCCTCATAGTTCTCGGTGCGCAATCGGACGAAGTCCTCGTCCACCAGACCTTCCGTGACGATGACGTGCAGCAGGGCATTGAGCATGGCCACGTCGCTGTCCGGCCGGAACGGCAGGTGATAGGCCGCATGGCGCGCCAGTTCGGTGCGGCGCGGGTCCATGAGGATCAGCTGGGTGGTGCCTTTCTTCACCGCGTTCTTGATGAAGGTCGCGGCCACCGGATGGTTGACGATGGGATTGGAGCCGATGACGACCACCACTTCGGCGTGCTGCACGTCCGCTACCGGATTGGACACCGCCCCCGATCCGACCCCTTCCAGCAGGGCGACCACCGAGGAGGCATGGCACAGCCGGGTGCAGTGATCGACGTTGTTGGTGCCGAAGCCGGTGCGGACCAGCTTCTGGAACAGATAGGCCTCCTCGTTGCTCCCCTTGGCCGAGCCGAAACCGGCCAGGGCATGTTTGCCGTGTTCGGCGATGATGCGCTTGAGGCCGTCGGCGGCGAAGTCCAGCGCCTCCTCCCAGCTCGCGGGACGGAATGCGGCCAGCGGGTCGGCCGGGTCCAGTTCGCCCCGGGGGTCCTTGGCGACACCCGGTTTGCGGATCAGGGGCTGGGTCAGGCGCTGGCGGTGGGCCGGATAATCGAAGCCGTAGCGCCCCTTGACGCACAGCCTTCCGTGATTGGCGGGGCCGTCGCGGCCGGTCACCTTGACGATCTTGCCGTCCTTGACGTGGTAGGTGAGCTGACAGCCGACGCCGCAGTAGGGACAGCCGGAATCCACCCGGCGGTCGGCCTCCAGCAGGGCGGCACCGTTGCCGGGGGCAAGCGCGCCGGTGGGGCACACCTGGACGCATTCGCCGCAGGAGACGCAGCTGGACAACCCCATGGGATCGCCCTGATCGAACACGATGCGGGCATGGCTGCCGCGGTAGGCGTAGCCGATGACGTCGTTGACCTGGGTCTCCCGGCAGGCGCGGACGCAGCGCGTGCACTGGATGCAGGCATCGAGCTGGACGGAGATGGCGGGATTGGAGCGGTCCGGCGGCGGCGCCTCCCGGCCGGGAAAGCGTGAGCCGGACACCCCCAGCCGCTCCGCCCACTGGCGCAATTCGTCGTCGCGGCTGCGGGAGATCTCGGGCTGGTCGGCGAGCAGCAGTTCCACCACCATTCTCTGCGCGGAACGGGCCCTGGGACTGTCGGACCGGACCTCCATGCCCTCGCCCGGCGTCCGGCAGCAGGAGGCGGCGAGCACCCGCTCGCCCTCGATCTCCACCACGCAGGCGCGGCAATTGCCGTCGGGGCGCAAACCGTCCCGGTGGCACAGGTGCGGGATCTCGACCCCATGACGACGCGCCGCCTGGAGGATAGCCTCTCCCGGCCGGGCGCCGATCGGCCGTCCATCGAGCTTGAAGACGATCTCGTCGCTGGGGTTCATCGAAATTCCTCCGGAAAATACTTCATGGCGCAGCGCAGCGGATTGGCCGCGGCCTGGCCCAGTCCACAGATGGACGCATCGCTCATGGCGCCGGCCAGCTCCTCCAGCAATGGCCGATCCCACTGGGGCTGGGCCATGAGCGCGGCGGCCTTGGCGGTGCCGACCCGGCAAGGGGTGCACTGGCCGCAGGATTCCTCGGCGAAGAACCGCATGGCATTGAGCGCCAGGTCGCGGGCCTTGTCCTGCGTGGAGAACACCACGACGGCGGCGGAACCGATGAAGCAGCCGTAAGCGTTGAGGGTATCGAAGTCGAGGGGCAGATCGCCCAGGCTGGCGGGCAGGATGCCCCCGGAGGCGCCGCCCGGAAAGTAGCCGTAGAATTCATGCCCCTCCGCCATGCCGCCGCAATACTCGGCGATCAGTTCGCGCACGCTGATGCCGGCCGGGGCCAGGTGTACGCCGGGTTTCCGCACCCGGCCGCTCACCGAGAACGAGCGCAAGCCCTTGCGATCGCGCCGGCCATGGCCGGTGAACCAGTCCGGCCCGCGTTCGACGATGTCCCGCACCCAGTACAGCGACTCCATGTTGTGTTCCAGGGTCGGCCGGCCGAACAGGCCGACCTGCGCCACGAAAGGGGGACGCAGCCGGGGCATGCCGCGCTTGCCTTCGATGGACTCGATCATGGCCGACTCCTCGCCGCAGATATAGGCTCCGGCGCCCCGCCGCAGCTGGATTTCCGGCAACGGCCCGGGCAAGGCCTCCCGCAGTTGCCGCAGTTCCTGCAGCAATATCTGCCGGCAGCCGGCGTATTCGTCCCGCAGATAGATGTAGATGGATTCGATGCCCACCGCCCAGGCGGCGATCAGCATGCCTTCCAGGAAGCGGTGGGGATCGCGTTCCAGATAGTGGCGATCCTTGAAGGTGCCGGGCTCGCCCTCGTCGATATTGACCGCCATGAGGCGCGGTGCGGGCTGGGCGCCGACGATGCGCCACTTGCGCCCCACCGGGAAACCGGCCCCGCCCAGACCGCGCAGGCCGGAGCTTTCCAGCAGGGCGATGACCTCTTCGGGACTGCGGTGACCGGAACGGCAGTCCTGGTACAGCCGGTAACCGCCATCGGCCCGATAGGCGGCGTAGCTGCGGTAGGCGGCGGGCGCGGGCAGGGTTTGCCCCTGCTCCACCGCGGCGCTCACCGCCGCAGGCGTGGCCCGGTCCACGGGGTTCTGGCCCACCACCGCCACCGGCGCGTGCTGGCAGCGCCCGACGCAGGGCACCGGCTGTATCCTCACGCCCTCCCCCAAGGCGTCTTTCAGCGCCGGCATCAGGGCGTGGGCGCCGGCCATGGCGCAACTCAGGGACTCGCACACCCGGACGGTGAACGGCGGGGGCGGCGATTCGCCTTCCGCGACCACATCGAAGTGATGGTAGAAGGTGGCGACCTCGTAGACCTCCGCCTGGGAGAGCTTCATCTCGAAGGCCAAGGCGGCGATGTGGCGGGCGGACACATGGCCGTAGTGGTCCTGGATCTTGTGCAGGTGTTCGATCAGCAGGTCGGCGCGGCGCGGTTCCGCCCCCAGCAATCGTTGTATCTCCTCAAGCACATGGGCGTCGACGGGACGCCCCTTCGGCTTTCCCAGCCTGCGCCTCTGCTCATCCGAGGAAACGGCCTGGTATTCGGGCATAGTTCTGTCTCCCAACAATGGTTCCTGGCGACCCCTGCCAGACGAGAACGCTCGATGAGCGTGACGGAGGGATCGAATTCATGAAGAGTCCTGCTGCCGGCCCGTGGCCCGATTCCGGCCAATCCGGATGGCAGCCTCGGCGCCAACGGCCGTTCCTTCAGCGCCGCTGGCTTGACCTGGCTCGCGGCACTTTGCCTCCGCCGTGTCGAGCGCACCCTCCCGCAGCCGCACAATGCAATCGCCAAAGATCGCCGCGTCAGCCGGATCGTGAGTGATCATCACCATCGGAATCCGAAGGCGCCGCTGCAGCCCGTCGAGTTCGTTCCGCATCGTGACCCGCAGATCGGGATCCAAAGCCGAAAAGGGTTCATCGAGCAGCAGCAGCCGCGGCCCGGCGATCAGCGCCCGCGCCAGGGCGACGCGCTGTCGCTGCCCGCCGGAGAGTTCGTTCGGATACTGGTGCGCCAGATGGCCGAGCTGGAAGGTCTCGAGCCAGTAGTCGACGGCTTCGCGGCGAAATGCCACGGCTGGGTTGAACCAGCCTCTCACCAGCGCGAAGCCGACGTTCTGGCGCACCGTCAAATGGGGAAACAGGGCGTAGTCTTGAAACACATAGGCTGCTTCGCGCCGCTGCGGCGGGCAATCGATGCCGGCGCTGGCATCGAACACGGTCCGGCCATCGAGGCGGATATACCCGGCGTCGGGACGCACCAATCCGGCCATCGCCTTCAAGGTGAGGCTCTTGCCGGAGCCCGATGGCCCGAGAATCACCGTTCGTTGGCAATTCGATTGCAGACGCACATCGAGATGGAACGCCCGCTTACCGGCACGCAATGTCTTTCTGATATCGCAATCGAAGTACATGAGGCAGATTTCCGAGGGAACCGGCTAATATCCCGATCGGCCGGCACCCAGACGGCCAGCCGACAACAGGACGGCGATGCTGACCGCCGAGATGACGAGTACCAAGCTGTCTGCGACGTGATCCTGGCCGGCCTGGACGGCCTCGTAGACTGCGACCGACAGGGTCTGGGTCTTGCCGGGAATGCTGCCGGCCACCATCAGCGTGGCGCCGAATTCGCCAAGCGCACGCGCGAAGGCCAGCAGCAGGCCAGCGAGGATGCCACGCCACGCCAGTGGCAACGTGACCCGGAAGAAGATGGCCGGCTCGCTGATACCCAGCACCCGGGCCGCCTGTTCCAACTGGGGGTCGACGGCTTCGAACGCGGCCCGCGCCGGTTTGAACACCAGGGGAAAGGCCACGATCGAGGCCGCGATCACCGCCGCCTGCCAGGTGAAGATCAGATCGATACCGAACTGGCCGTGCAGCCAGGCCCCGAATTCACTCCGCCGTCCGATCATGACCAGGAGGTAGTAGCCCAGGACCGTAGGCGGCAACACCATCGGCAAGGCAAGGGTGGTTTCGATGAGATCCCGGCCGGGAAAACGCCCGCGCGCCAGCAGAAAACCGACGGCGACACCGAATACGAGATCGATGGCCGTGGCCCAGCCGGCAACCTTCAGGGAGAGTGCGAGTGCCGCCCACATGGCCTCCATGAGAGACGTTCCCCGTCTTAAGGTTTCGGAAAACCATGACTGGCCAGGATGGCCTGCCCGTCCGCGGACAGCACGAAGCCGGTGAAGCGCCGTGCTTCCTCGGCATGCGCCGCATCGGCCAGCGGAGCGATGGGATAACGTATGGCCACATCCAGCGGCACCTCGAAGGCGATCCGGACCCTGTCTGCCGCCTCGCCGGCATCGGTGGCGTACACGAAGCCGGCATCCACCTCGCCGCGCGACACGTAATCCAGCGACTGGCGGACGTTCTGGGTAGTGATCGCCTTGGTCGCGACCGCTTCCCACAAACCGGCCTTTTCCAGTGCACGGCGGGCGTAGCGGCCCACCGGGACGCTGTCCGGGTTGCCGATGGCGATCCGGCGCACGGCGGCCTGCGTCAACTCGGACAGATGCCCGAGTGACACGGACTGCCCCTTCGGCACCACCAAGACGAGGGTGTTGGCAGCAAAGTCACGGCGTTCATTGGCGTGTGCCAGGCCAATTTTGACCGCTTCGTCCATCGTTTCCTGATCTGCGCAAGCGAACACGTCGACAGGCGCGCCTTTGGCGATCTGTTGCAACAGAACGCCAGAGGCGCCGAAATTCACAAACACCTTGGCGTCGGGATGCATCTCCTCATAGCGCCGGGCCATGTCCTTGAAAGCCTGGGTCAGGCTGGAGGCGGCAGAAACGGTCAATTCGACCGCACCCGGCTGGCCGGCCATGACCAAGCCGGCGACGGCAACGAGCAGCCGAATGATGTTGCGGTGTTCCATGTCGGGTCTCTCGATGTGAGGGTGACAGGAAATGGTTACGTAATATTTGACAGTATATATCGATGTCCGCACAATGACACCCCCTGCAGGCGGCCGGGCAGCTGGGCTGGCTCCGTCCGGATCAGCCGCCGTGCGCCCGGCCCCCGGGGGGGGCGATCAAGGCATTGGCCACCCGGGTGGGAAAGCAGGCGCCGCCTTCCCAAAGCACGTCCACTTGAGCTGCACAGCGACCGGCCCTGTCGGGCCGCGCCTTCCGAAGGGGAAGCAAAGCTCGAATCCAAGAAATCCTATATTTCGGGCGCCATCTTCATCAACAGGAAATTTCCATTAACTCATTGGTACAGTGTGTGAATTTCGCCGGCGCAGGCAAAACGTGAAATTGCGCTTACCGCGCAAATTCTTCCACCTGTACCTGGGGGAAGTTTGCTTTCGGTTCAACCACCGCCACGAAGACCTCAAACCCTTGCTGGTCAAGCTTCTTAAGACCACCCGCATGAATCTCGTCAATCCAAAACCGGTCCGGATTCGTTAAGGAATGACCTTACAAAAACGGGTTGTGTCCCCCTGGACTCGGGACGCCGGGCTCCCATTTGACACGGTGACTCCCTGGCGCCGCTTGCCACGCCTTGCCCCGACTCGGGTCGAAATGACAGAATAGCCAGCCTGATCGCGGCAAAGCGATGAACACCTCGCGCAGACCGGGACCGCCCCACGCCCTGCGCTTCCGTTGAGTCCCAAGGAAAACCATAACCATGAACGAATTCTGGATCGCCCCCTCGATTCTCTCCGCCGACTTCGCCCGTCTCGGCGAGGAAGTGGACGACGTCCTCAAGTCGGGCGCCGACATCGTCCATTTCGACGTGATGGACAACCACTACGTCCCGAACCTGACCATCGGCCCGCTGGTGTGCGAGGCATTGCGCAAGCACGGCGTGACCGCGCCGATCGACGTGCACCTGATGGTCAAGCCGGTCGACCGCATCATTCCCGATTTCGCCAAGGCCGGGGCCAGCTACATCACCTTCCATCCGGAGGCCTCCGAGCACATCGACCGCAGCCTGCAACTCGTCAAGGACTCCGGCTGCAAGACCGGGCTGGTGTTCAATCCGGCCACACCGCTCAACTATCTGGATCACGTCATGGACAAGCTCGACATGATCCTGCTGATGTCGGTCAACCCCGGCTTCGGCGGCCAATCCTTCATTCCCTACGTGCTGGACAAGGTCCGCGAGTGCCGCCGCCGCATCGACGCCAGCGGCCGCAACATCCGCCTGGAGATCGACGGCGGCGTCAACGCCAGGAACATCCGCGAGATCGCCGCCGCGGGCTGCGACACCTTCGTCGCCGGCTCGGCGGTGTTCGGCGCGGGCAAGGCCGAAGATCCGAACCGCTACGACTCCATCATCCGCGCCCTGCGCGACGAACTGGCCCAGGCCCGCGCATGATCGGATTCCGGCCCGAGCTGATCGCCTTCGACCTCGACGGCACGCTGGTCGACAGCGCGCCCGACCTGGCTTGGGCGGTGGACGCCATGCTCGAGTCGCTGGGCCGCGCCCCGGTCGGACTGGAGCGGGCGCGCGGCTGGATCGGCAACGGTGCGGACATGCTGATCAAGCGGGCCATGACGGGAGAGATGTGGCCGGAATCGGAACCCGAGGAATTCCAGGAAGGCATGCGCCTGTTCCTGGAATTCCACGAGGCGCATCTGTGCGAACGGGGCGGCCTGTTTCCCGGCGTGCTGGCAGGGCTCCAGGGCCTGAAGGCCGCAGGCTATGCCACGGCGGTCATCACCAACAAACTGGCCCGCTTCACCGAACCGCTGCTGGAACGGCTCGGCATCGCGGGGTATCTGGACTTCATCGGCTCGGGCGACCAGTTCGAGCGCATCAAACCGGACCCGCTGCCGTTGCTGAAGACGGCGGAGCGGTTCGGCGCCCGGCCCGAACGCTGCCTGATGGTGGGCGATTCCGGCAATGACGTGCGGGCCGCCCGCGCCGCCGGTTATGCGATACTGTGCGTTCCTTACGGCTACCGGGGGGAAGTCGCCACGCCGGAACAACTGGGTGCGGACGGCATCCTGGACTCCATCGGCGAGCTCCCCGCCCTTTTGAAACAACCGACATGACGGCCTTATTCCGATTCGATCCGCAGAAACGATGGCGCAGCGCGGCCTGAAGCACTGAAACCCCGACCGCTACGGCCCCAGGCCGTGCATCGTTTCGCATCGAACCTCCCGAGCTCTCATGACCCCCGAACGATTCCAGGCCTTCGCCGCCCAAGGCTACAACCGCGTCCCGCTGGCGCGGCGCGTCCTCGCCGACCTCGACACCCCTTTGAGCGCCTATCTCAAGCTCGCCGATGGGCCGTATTCCTACCTGTTCGAATCCGTCCACGGCGGCGAGCAGTGGGGCCGCTATTCCATCATCGGCCTGCCCTGCCGGACCTGCATCGAAGTCCGCGGCCATGAGGTCATCGTGCTGAGGGATGGCGCCCGCGCCGAGACCCTGACGGTCGAAAACCCGCTGGCATGGATCAAGGCTTTCGGCAGCCGTTTCAAGGTCCCGGACCTCGAAGGTCTGCCGCGCTTCACCGGGGGCCTGGTCGGCTATTTCGGCTACGAGACCATGGGCTACATCGAGCCGCGCCTGGCCAAGACCAAACCGGACCCGATCGGCTCGCCCGATATCCTGTTGATGGTGTCGGAAGAAGTGCTGGTGTTCGACAAACTCACCGGCAAGCTGCTGGTCGTCGTCCACGCCGATCCCAACGAAGCCGGCGCCTACGCCAAGGCCCAGACCCGGCTGGACGAGCTGGTGCGTGAACTGCGCAGCCGCCAGCTCCCGCCCGCGCCGCCGCGCTCACCGCGCACGGTGGACGAGGCCGATTTCATCTCCGGCTTCACGCGGGAAGGCTTCGAGGACGCGGTGCGGCGGGTCAAGGAGTACATCGTCGAGGGCGACGTGATGCAGGTGGTGCTGTCGCAGCGGCTGAGCATTCCCTACGCCGCCTCGCCCCTGGACCTCTACCGCGCCCTGCGCTGCCTCAACCCCTCGCCTTACATGTACCAGCTCAACCTGGGGGATTTCCACGTGGTCGGCTCGTCGCCGGAAATCCTGGTGCGGCTGGAGGACGGCACCGTGACGGTCCGCCCCATCGCCGGCACCCGCCGCCGCGGCCGCAGCCCCGAAGAGGATCAGGCGCTGGAGCGGGAGCTCCTGGCCGACCCCAAGGAACTCGCCGAGCATCTGATGCTGATCGACCTGGGCCGCAACGACACCGGCCGGATTTCCGAGACCGGCAGCGTGCGGCTCACCGAGAAGATGGTGGTGGAGCGCTATTCCCACGTCATGCACATCGTCTCCAACGTGACCGGCAAACTCCAGGCCGGCAAGGACGCCTACGACGTACTGGCGGCGACCTTCCCCGCCGGCACCGTCAGCGGGGCACCGAAGATCCGGGCCATGGAGATCATCGCCGAGCTGGAGCCGGTGAAACGTGGGGTCTATTCCGGCGCGGTGGGCTACATCGGCTGGTCCGGCAACATGGACACGGCGATCGCCATCCGCACCGCCGTCATCAAGGACGGGCGGCTCCACATCCAGGCCGGCGCCGGCGTCGTCTACGACTCGGTACCGCGCAGCGAGTGGGAGGAAACGATGAACAAGGCACGGGCCATTTTCCGGGCGGTCGCCCTGGCCGAAGCCGGCGTCGAAGGAGGCGAGAACGCATGAGCACCCGCGTCCTGATGATCGACAACTACGATTCGTTCACCTACAACCTGGTGCAGTATCTGGCCGAACTGGGCGCGGACGTCCAGGTGGTGCGGAACGACCAGATCGCGGCGGAAGAAATCGAGCGTCTCCATCCCGACAAGATCGTGATTTCGCCCGGCCCCTGCACGCCGAAGGAGGCCGGCATCTCGGTGGAGACGATCCACCGCTACGCCGGACGCTATCCCATCCTCGGGGTCTGCCTCGGCCACCAGAGCATCGGCCATGCCTTCGGCGGCAACATCGTCCATGCCAAGCGCATCATGCACGGCAAGGTGTCGATGGTGCGCCACCGCGACGTCGGCGTGTTCCACGGCCTGAGCAACCCGTTCCAGGCCACCCGCTACCATTCGCTGGTGATCGAGCAATCCACCCTGCCCGAGTGCCTGGAAGTCACCGCCTGGACCGAGGACGACAACGGTGGTATGGAGGAAATCATGGGCGTGCGCCACAAGACCCTGGACGTCGAAGGCGTCCAGTTCCACCCCGAATCGATCATGACCGAGCAGGGCCACGACCTGCTCCGCAACTTCCTGCACCGGTAGGCGCCCATGGAAATCCCCGAAGTCCTGGAAACCCTGCTGGCCGGCAAGGACCTGAGCCCCAGCGCGATGCGCGAGACGATGCGCAAGATCATGAGCGGCGGTGCGACCCCGGCCCAGATCGGGGCTTTCCTGATCGCACTCCGTTGCAAGGGCGAGACCGTCGAGGAGGTGGCCGCCGCGGCCCAGGTGCTGCGGGAAATGGCGACCAAGGTTCCGGTATCGGGCCCCCATCTGCTCGACACCTGCGGCACCGGCGGCGACGCCAGCAAGACCTTCAACATCTCCACCACCGCGGCCTTCGTGGTCGCGGCGGCGGGCGGACGGGTCGCCAAGCACGGCAGCCGCTCGGTGTCCGGCCGCTCGGGCAGTGCCGACGTGCTGGAGGCCGCCGGCATCAACATCGAGCTCACCCCGGACCAGGTCAAGACCTGCATCGAAACGCTCGGCGTCGGCTTTCTGTTCGCCCAGCGCCACCACGGTGCGATGAAATACGCCATCGGGCCACGCCGGGAACTCGGCGTCCGCACCCTGTTCAACCTCTTGGGCCCCCTGACCAACCCTGCCGGCGCGCCGAACCAGCTGGTCGGCGTGTACACCGACCCATGGGTGGAAGGCCTCGCGCGGGTGCTGCAGCAATTGGGCAGCTCACACGTCCTGGTCGTGCATGCCGAGGACGGGCTGGACGAAATCAGCATCGCCGCGCCCACCCATGTCGCCGAGCTGAAGAACGGCCTGATCACCAACTATTACGTACGGCCGGAGCAGTTCGGCTTCAGGCGCGCCGCCTTGAGCGAACTCGCCATCGACACCGTCGCCGCCAGCCTGAAGATGATGCGGGGCGTGCTGGACAACGTGCCGGGCCCCGCCCGCGACATCGTCGCCCTGAACGCCGGCGCCGCCATCTATGCCGCCGACCTGACCGACTCGCTGGAAGCCGGCATCCGCCGTGCCGAGGCCGTCATCGCCGACGGCTCGGCCCGCGCCAAGCTCGAAGCGCTGGCCGCCCTTTCCCGCCAATTCGCCGCGAGCTGAACGCCATGAGCGACACCCCCGACATCCTGAAAAAGATCCTGGCGCGCAAGGTCGAGGAGATCGCAGACCGAACGAAGGTGCTGCCGCTGTCCGGAATGCGCGCGAAGGCCGAACAGGCCGATCCGGTGCGCGGCTTCGTCCGCTCCCTTCGGGCCAAGATCGAAGCCGGACAGGCCGGGGTGATCGCCGAAATCAAGAAGGCCTCGCCCAGCAAGGGGGTGATCCGGGAGGATTTCCAGCCCGAAGCGATCGCCCGCAGCTACGCCGCGGGCGGCGCAGCCTGTTTGTCGGTGCTGACCGACCGGGACTTCTTCCAGGGCAGCGAGGGCTATCTACAGCAGGCCCGCGCCGCCTGCGCCCTGCCGGTGCTGCGTAAGGACTTCATCATCGACCCTTACCAGGTCTACGAGGCGCGGGCGATCGGCGCAGACTGCATCCTGCTCATCGCCGCCGCGCTGGACGACGCGCGTATGCGCGATCTGGCCCGGCTCGCCACCTCGCTCGGCATGGATGTGCTGGTGGAAGTGCACGACCGGAGCGAACTGGAACGCTCGCTGCCGCTGGAGCTGCCGCTCATCGGCATCAACAACCGGAACCTGCGCACCTTCGACGTCAGCCTCCAGACCACGCTGGACCTGCTGCCGCTGATTCCGGAAGGCCGCACGGTGGTCACCGAAAGCGGCATCCTGGCGCCGCCGGACGTCGCCCTGATGCGCAGTCACGGGGTCCACGCCTTCCTGGTCGGCGAGGCCTTCATGCGCGCGTCCGAGCCCGGCGTCGAGCTACAACGGCTATTCGCTTAGCCCCCCTCACCCCGAACTTTCCGGCCATCGAAGAGGGCTCGCCATGCATGTCACCGTTTCGGAAATCCTCGAACGCTTCCAGCCGGAAGGGCTGATCACGGACCACATCGGCCCTGACGCCGTGATTACCCGGGTCGCGCCGATCGAAGACTGCGCCCCCGGCGACCTGGTGTTCATCGACAAGCCCAAATACGTCGGCGACGTACTCCAGCGCAAACCGGCCGCCGTCCTCACCACCCCGGCCATCGCCGCCGAATTCGGCGAATCGCCGGCACTGGCCGTCCTGATCGCGCCCAACGTCCGCCTCGCCATTGCGCTGATCAAGCAAGCCTACGCCGACCGCGACGTGCGCGACACCGAATGGCCACGCATTCATCCTTCCGCCGTGATCCACGCCAGCGTGGAAGTGCCCGCCGATGCCATCATCGGCCCCGGCGTGGTCATCGGCGCCGATGTCGTGCTGGGCCGCGGCGTGGTGTTGATGGCCAACGTGGTGATCGAGCGCGGCGCCCGGATCGGCGCGGAAACCGTGCTGCATCCCGGCGTAACCGTCTGCATCGACTGCGAAATCGGCGCCGGCTGCATCCTCAAACCCGGCTGCGTGATCGGCTCGGAAGGCTTCGGGTTCGCCCAGGACGCCCAGCGCCGCAACTACCGCATTCCGCACACCGGCAAGGTCATCATCGAAGACCGCGTGGTGATCGGCGCCAATACCACCATCGACCGCGCCACCTACGGCGCGACCGTCGTCCGCAGCGGCACCATCATCGACGCGCTGGTGCACCTGGGCCATAACGTCGAGATCGGCGAGGACTGCATCCTTTGCGCCCATACCGGGCTGTCCGGCTCCACCCGCTTCGGCAAGCGCGTCATCGCCACCGGCCAGACCGGCACCATCGACCATATCACCGTCGCCGACGACAGCGTGCTGCTGCACCGCGCCGGCCTCAACACCAGCATCAAACAGCCCGGCATGTATGCCGGCGGCCCCGCCCAGCCCTTGCAGCAATACCTCAAGAACATGGCGGTGATGCCGCGCCTGCACGAAATCTGGACCCGGTTGAAGAAGCTGGAAAAAACCGTCGCCCAACTCGGTTCCGCCGAATAAAAAAATCCCCGCCGCAGAGGACGGGGATTGGCTCCGGAAGTTTTCCCCGCGGAACGGTCGACTGGCCGCTCCGAAGGATCACGCACATCAAGCCGGATTTACGGCTTGGAGATCGTGATGTTGACCCAGCAGCCCTTGGCCGGCACTTCCCAGACTTCGCCGGTGGTGGTGAGCTTGCCGTCCGCGTCGACGCTCCAGTCGTCCACTTCCAGGACGTTGGCGACGTACAGCATGTAATAGCCCGTCTTCGGCAGGGTGATGGACTTGGTGAACGCCCCGGCGGTGCCGTCGTTCAGGGCCAGCCCTTTGAACGCCGTGGGGTGCATGATGAGCTTCTTCGATGCCACGTACTTGTCGGCATCGTAGCCGGAGTCGACGTAGTACATGGTGTAGCTGTCCGGCTTCATGGGATAGAGCTCGGTATCCACGCCCGCGGGTGCGGTATGGTCGGCCTTGGGCGGCAAGCCCTGCAGGGTCCAGTCGGCGTGCTGAACGATCACGTGGCCGATAACGGTGTCGGAGTCGGCGGGCAGCGCGGTCTGGCCCTCGTCGAGATCCTGGGTGCCGGCCCAGAACAGCGGACCGCCCTCGGGCCGCCAGAACAGGATGAAGCCCGGATGGGCGCCTTTCAGGCTGGCTTCCTGCGCATCACGCTGTACGCTGAGGGTGATCTTGTCGCCGGCCTTGCCGTTGAAGAACGACCACTTGCCGGTATGGGTCCAGCCGCGCCAGATGTCCTGACCATCACTGACCGGCGTGATGGTGTCGTCGTTCCACTTGGTGCCGGTGGTCGGATCGTAGTACGAGGTCTTGCCGATCGCCAGCGAGTAGCTCTTGTTGTAACCGGAGAAATCACGCGGCGGCCCGTAGATGGGCGTTCCCGGCCCCGGCGGCGAAGCGATCTTGAAGTTGATGACCGGGCTGGAGTAGGTGCCCGGATTCTTGAAGGTCTCGACGACTTCCGCCACGCCGGAGTCGCGCCCGTCGCAGTTGGAATCCACGCCGTCCAGCGTCGCTTCGGCGGCGCCCGGATGGATGGTGGGCGCGAAGTCGTTGCAATCGACGTCGGCCGTGGAGCCGTCGCCGTCCCGGTCCAGCGTGTCCAGGCCCGCGGAGTTCGCTGTGCCTTTCAAGGCGATCTTGGACAGCATGGTGCCGTTCTTGGTCGTGGCCTTCGCCTGGCCGGTGACCGGAACGTTGAAGTAGCCGTGCAGACTGCCGATCGCGATGTCGACCGGGAATTGCGGCAGATTGATGCTGGTGTTCTGGTCCTTGTACAGCCGGGCCAAGGCCGGCTCGCCGGTCCATTTCAGCTTGAGCATGATGGCCTTGGCGTTCCAGGTGAATTTGAGCGTACCGCCGCCGGGCACGTTGATCACCGCCCTGCCGCCCTTGGCGCCGAACTTCTTCTTGGTGGCGTCGCCCAGGGTACCCGTTGCCAGGGTCTGGCCCTGCACGACGGCCGACCAGGTCGTGTCCGGGGTGATGTCACCCATGCCGACGTGTTCGTTGAATTCGAAGCGTCCGTCCAGCACCAGCAGCTCGGTGCCCACTTCCTGACCCTTCTTGAGCTTTTCCGAATAGGCTTCCGAATAGCTCAGGTGGGCGACCGCGGTGACGTCGTGAGTGCCTCCGTGGGCGGCTGCGAGTTGCGGCACGACGGCGATGAGGCCGGCGGCCAGTAAGGAGTAGCAATGCTTTTCGTTCATGGTGTCTCTCATATGGTGTTGCAACGATCCTCAAGATATCAAGGCGTACCCTCGGATCCCTCGATGCTTCCCTGCAGGGCCTGAATCGGCCCCAGCCCCTGGGCGGTGCGGCCTTTCCTGCCCACCGCCGGGATTTCCAGAAATTCGTCGTCGGCCAAGCCGTCCCCGTCGGCATCGCTGACGGACCGATGGTCGCCGGCGTGGCCGTTCGGCACCCGGAGCGCCGGATGGTCGAAAGGCGCCGCCTCGTCCCGCACCCGCTCGTCGGTGAGCGACTTGAGGAAGGCGACGATGTCGTCCTTCGGACCTTGCTCGTTGCCGATGATGTCGCTCAACGTGGGCATCTCGACCGCCTTGTCGCGGCTGGCGTAGTTGCCGACCCTGATATAGAAGTCGATGACCTGATTCAGGGTGAGAACGGAACCGTTGTGGAAATACGGCGCCGTCAGCTCCACGTTGCGCAGCGTGGGAATCTTGAACGTACCCTGGACACCCGCCCGCAGCAGGCTGCTGCTCCCGGCCTCGGCCTTGGCCACTTCCGCGGCGGCCGCCGCCGGGGTCGGGATCATGGCCAGCTTGGACAGAACACAGCCCTCGCTGCCCAGCGGATCGGGCTGCAGCTGGTCATCCGGGAAGCCGTACGGATCGGACTTCGATTTCTTCACGAATGGCACGGTGAACAGGCACGGCCGGACCTTGAGTTCGTCGAAAACGCCGCCGCCGTTCCCCACCAGCTCCGCCAGATACTGCTGGGCAAACGACAGCGGCTGCGAGGGATTGCTTGCGCTGTTGTTCCCCAGCCCCGGATCGAACGAATAATGGGTGACGCCGGTGTTGACGAAACCCACGTCCATCAGCCGCGTATTGCCCAGCGGATCGTTGGTGCGGTCTACCAGGGTATAGCCGTTCGGGTTGACCTTGACTGCCTTGCCATTCACCAGCCTCACGATCTCCGGGCTGACCGCCGTCGATGCCAGCGGTCCAGTGTGGCAGATGATGCAGTGGGCATTGATGAAATGCTGTAGGCCCCGGAGCTGGGCCGCGGTCATGGCCTGCGGGGCATCGATCAGATAGTCGGAATTGGGACAGCCCGTCACTGGCTGCAGTTCATGGCCGTCGAAACAGACCCGGACCTTGTCGGAATCCACGGGCGCCTGGTCGGAGATCAAGGTGCGCATGTAGGCCTGCACCGCGACGCCGAAATACAGGGCGAAATTGGCTTCCATCTGGGTATACGGCTCGGAGGACCCGGCCGGCGTGCCGAAGATCGCCCGGTTCTTGCGGGGCGCCTTGCCCGCCCAGTATTTGCTGCGGAAAGCCTTCTTGATCAGCTCGGCGTAGGTCTGCGTCAGACCTTGGCCTTGCGCGGAGCGGAATCCGGCGAGCACGCCGTCTTCGGCATGGACCTCCTGCCGCTCCAGTGCCCGGCGCTGCAGGAGTTTGCGGCCGACGTCCGGGAAGGTACGGCCGTTGCAGGACATTTCCTGGTTGTTGACAGGCGGCCCCACGGCCTGGGAGGCGAGCGAGGAGTTCTCCAGCCGGAACGGCTTTTTCTTCGGCTTGCCGTTCACCACGACCCAGACGCCGGCACCGGTATCGCGGAGCCCGTCGCCGTTGACGCCGTTGAACACGCTGTTGGCCCGGCCGTCCCAGAACTGGCGGTGAAACAATGCCGCATTGATGACGGTCGGCGTATTGCGCGGCTCGACCTGCCGGGTGCGAATGCCACCGACGTGATAGACGCCGTCGTGCCCGGCCCGGTCGCAGTCGTCCAGCGCATCCCCGGTCCTGTGCACGGCTCGGAATTCGCCCGCATAAGTGCCGGAAGACGACATGACGTTGTCGGTTTCCGCCGTGAAGCCGGAATCGTTGTCGTTGGGATCGGCGAAGCGGACGAAGGGAAAATCGTCGGCGGTAAGGTCGTAGTTCGGCCCGCCGGCGCCGCCGGAAGCCATAGGCTTGAACCCCGCAGCCAGCGTCGGATACAGGGGATTGCCGCCGGCATCGGTCAAATGCCGCTTGCCGCCCGGATTCAGCGCGTTTTTCGTCCGTACGTCCGCGCCTGCGTGGAAATGGCAGCTCGCACAGGCCATGCCGTCGCTGCCGACGTTCATGTCCCAGAACAGCGCCTTGCCGAGCACCAGCAGCGCCTTTTCGTTCTTCACGACCTTGCCGAGGCCCGGAATGGGCGGCGGCTGGACGTTCTTCAGGGAAAAGGGGAAAACCAGCGCCCCGTGCGCGGACGCGGCCGGGGGGTAGATGGCGGCAGCCAGGAGGAGGGTGAGCAGGGTTGCCGACCCGATGGCCAGAAGCCTCGAGGAAACGGAGCGCATGGGACGATGGCGGAAAAGTTTGAACATGCCTCGCTCTAAGGCAAATTCGATACCATCTCAAAAAAATATTCATAAACAGCACGTTAAATTGGATCGGCTAGAAAACGGAGGGACCGATTGCGGAATTTCACACAATTACCGCGTCATCTTGCTCAGCAGGCACTTGCCCCCGTGCCGAGCCGCCCCAGGCGGACCGGAGAAGGCACAGGATTCTCGGCATTCAAGGAGTGAGTCTCCGTCGTCCGGATTCACCGGCCCGGACACCCGCGCGGCCGCGGGCACCGCGCCGATGATCTGGCCTGTCCAACAAGGGATGACGTCCTTGCCGCCGCAACGCCCGCGCATCCCAACCCCCAGCGCGACTCGGCGGGATCGTAGTGCCCCCCCGGGATGTGGCCGCCAGCGGTAGGGATCGAAAAGAAGGTCCCGATCAGTCCGGCCTCGCTAGAGTCGTCCAAAGGCGATCCAGTGCCGGTCACTGATGACCGAGACCCGGCAGGAACCCAGCCCCGCGTGCTCCAGCTGCGCCTTCACTTCGTCCGGGCGGTAGGCTGCGAGCAGGGAATTGCGGAAATCCCGCTGCAATACGGACGGAGCATCGGCCGCATGGCGCCGTACGAGCTCGTCGAGGCGTGCCGGCGTATCGGGCCGCAACAGGTCCATCACGAACAAGGCCGCGCCCGGCCGCCCGTGGCGTTTCGCGGTCTCCCACAGAACCGCCGGCACCGCCAGATGATGCAACAGTGAATTGGAGATGACGGCGTCGTAGTCCCGGCCGGGCAGCTCGGCGCCGGGGAGGTAACCGTGAATCAGCCGGACACGGTCTTGCAGGTGTGCGGCGCCCACCGCGCGCTCCGCCAGCGCCAGCATCGCCGGGGCTCCGTCCACGCCGTCGAGCCGGCAGGCGGGGTGGGCCCTGGCGAACCGCACCAGCACGTCGGCTGGCCCGCAGCCGAGGTCGAGGCAAACGCCGGAACCCGGCTCGCCGGGAAAGCATTCGGTGAACAGGGCGACGAAACGGTCGTGCGCTTCGGAAAAATCCGCTTGCGCATAAGCCAATGCCTGCGCTTCGTCGTCCATCAGTTCGGGTTCCGGCTTTCGATCCATGAGGGCTCCTGTGCGTCTGGCCGCAGTTTGGACGATGTCTTATTCTTGCGCTCCCTGCTGAAGATTTACCATGTTGACCGAAACCTTCAAGCGCTTGGTGCCGGAGACTCCGGCCTTCGTCTACGACCAGACCGCCATCGACCGGACCCTCTCGACCTTTGAAGAAGCGGCCGCAGGGTCCGGCCCCCGTCTGCTTTATTCGGTCAAGTCGTTCCCATTCCTGCCGCTGTTGCGGCGGATCGCGCCACGCGTCGACGGCCTCTCGGCCAGCTCGCTGTTCGAGGCGAGGCTCTGCGCCGAGGCACTGGCGGGGCGGGGCGGTCTGCACATCACGACGCCGGGATTTCGGCCCGGCGAGATCGATGAAATCGGCAGGCTCTGCGATTTCGTGAGTTTCAACTCGCTGGAACAGTTCGACCGCTGGTCGGCCCGAATGGAAGGCACGGCCAGCGTGGGACTGCGTGTGAATCCCCAGCTGTCCTTCGCCCCCGATCCCCGTTATGACCCCTGCCGCCCGCATTCGAAACTCGGAGTTCCCCTCGACCGGCTGGTACCGGCCGAAGTCGGGCGGCTGGAACGGCTGGAAGGCATTCATTTCCATACCGTCTTCGACTGCGCAAGTTTCGAGCCCCTCGCCGAAATCCTGGCCAAGCTGGAAAACAAGCTGGGGGAACGTCTGAAACGGCTGCGGTGGCTGAACTTGGGCGGCGGTTACCGGCTGGAAGGAGACCTGGGACGGCTGGCCGGCTTTTCCACCCGGCTGCAGCGCGATTATGGCCTGGAGGTCTATTTCGAGCCGGGCAAAGCGGTGATCGGGTCCGCCGGCTATCTGGTCGCCAGCGTCATCGACGTGTTCAACAGCGGCGGAAAGACGGTGGCCGTCCTGGACAGCAGCATCAACCACCATCCGGAAGTGTTCGAATACCAGCGCAGCCCGCGCCTGGCCGAGGTCTGCGAGGAAGGGAGGGAAACGGCGATCCTGGCCGGCGGCACCTGCCTGGCCGGGGACCTGTTCGGCGAGTACGCCCTCCCGACGCGCCCCCGGATCGGGGACCGCCTGGTTTTCGAGGATGTCGGAGCCTACACCCTGGTCAAGGCCAACCGCTTCAACGGCCACAACCTCCCCTCGATCTACCGTTGGGACGGGGAAGCATTGCACCTCGAACAAAGCTACGGCTACGAAGACTACCGGAGGCAGTGGGGGGGCGAGCCCGCCGCTCAGTAAAAGTCCACCGGGTCGACGTCCAGCGACCAGCGCACGCGCCGCTCCGGCGTTTCCTGCAGCCGCGCCAGGGCATCGGTCAAAACGGCGTGCAGCTCCTCGCGCCGGGCGCTCTTGAGCCAGAGCTGGGCCCGGTAACGCCCCGCCTGACGCGGCATCGGCGCGGGCGCCGGCCCGAGCCAATGCACAGCGCCATTCTTTCCATCGGCCTCTTCGCGCAGGCGCGCGAGGAAGTCCATCGACAGCGCGAGCTCCTTCGACTCCGCCCGCCACAGGGCCTGATAGCCGAAGGGCGGCAGGCAGGCCGACTCGCGCTCGGCGAGTTCGGCGGCGGCGAAGCCGGGATAGCCGTCGCGCAGCAGCCGCTGAAGCAAGGGATGATCCGGATGCCGGGTCTGGAGCAGCACCGTGCCGGGCTTTCCGCCCCGCCCGGCACGTCCGGCCACCTGCACGATCAACTGGGCGGTATGCTCCGCCGCACGGAAATCGGTGCTGTAGAATCCGGCGTCCACGTCGAGTATCCCGACCAGGGTCACGCCAGGAAAGTGATGTCCCTTGGCCAGCATCTGGGTCCCCAGCAGGATCCCCACTTCGCCCTGCTGCACACGCTCCAGCATCCGCTCCAGACTGCGGCGACCGCGGGTGCTGTCGCGGTCGATCCGCGCCACGCCGACCTCGGGGAACAGCCGCCGTAAAGCCTCGTCGACCCTTTCGGTACCGACCCCCAAGGGCCGCAGGTCCTCCTGGCCGCAGGACGGACAGCACCCCGGCAGGCCATGCTCGGCGGCGCAGTGATGGCAGCGCAGCCGGCTTTCCCTGGCATGCAGCACCAGGTTGGCGTCGCAGCGCCTGCATCGCGCGACCCAGCCGCAGCCGTGACAAACCAATGCCGGAGCGAAACCGCGGCGGTTGAGGAACAGCAGTACCTGATCACCCGCCGCCAGGGTATCGCGCATCGCCGCGATCAGCCCTTCCGACAAGCCGTCCTGCAAACGGCGCGCGCGGATGTCGAGCACACGGTAGCGCGGAGCGACCGCGGCGCCGGCCCGCGCCGGCAAAACCAGCCGAACGTAGCGCCCTCGCTGAACATTGCGGATCGACTCCAGCGAAGGCGTAGCAGATCCCGCGACCAGAGGAATGTCCGCCATGCGGGCGCGCATCACGGCCACGTCCCGCGCCGAAAAACGGAATCCCTCCTGCTGCTTGAACGAGCGATCGTGTTCCTCGTCCAGGACGATGACTCCCGGCCACCGCATCGGGGCGAACACCGCGGAACGGGTGCCGAGCAGCACCCCGACCTCCCCCTTCTGAAAACCCAGCCAGGCGGCGGCGCGTTCGGTTTCGCTCAAGCCGGAATGGAACACGGCCAGCGGCGCCTCGATGCGCTCGCGCAACCTCCGCTCCAGCTGCGGCGTGAGGCTGATCTCGGGCACCAGGACCAGCGCCTGCTCGCCGCGAGTGATGACCCGCCGGATCACCTCGATATAGACCTCGGTCTTGCCGCTCCCGGTCACTCCCTCGAGCAGGAAGACGCCGTACCGGCCGAGATTCTGAGATATCTCGTCGACGGCGCCAAGCTGGGCCGGGTTGAGCTGCAGAGGCGGCCCGGCAACGGCGGGAATCCGGCGGTCCTGCAAATCCACCCACTCCGCCCAACCGCGCTCGACCAGACGCCGGGCGGCATCCCGCACCGTCCGGCCCGAACCCGCCAGTTCCGCCAGACGCGATGCCGGCAGCGGCCGTTCCCGACCACGCAAGACTTCGAACAGCCTGCGCTGAACCGGCGCGCGCCTGAACGTCGCCGGATCCAGGGCGGCGCCGGCCGGCGTGAGGACCAGTCCGCTCGGGCGGGCCAGCTCAGCGCCCCCCCCTTCCCGTAGATGCACCGGAAACGCCGACTGGATGACCTCGCCGAGCGGATGATGGTAGTAGCGCGCGGCCCATCGCAGCAGCTTCAGGTCGGTCTCGGACAGCAGCGGCGCTGCGTCCAGCACCGCCGCCGCCGGGCGCAGACGCTCGACCTCGCAACCGGGCGTTTCCACAACCGCGATGAGATAACCCACGCGGATGCGGTTGCCGAAGGGAACGCTCAACCGGACGCCAGGGAGCAAACTTTCGAGGGGGACGCCCGCCGGCGCGAGATAGTCGAAACAGCGGTAAGCCGGGATGGGAACGGCGACTCTGACGACTGTCTCCATACGCCCTTCCGTCATGATCCGCCGTTAGGCTTGCAACCGGCCATGGTTCACGACCGAAACGGACTTATCCACAAATCCTGTGGATAAGTCTGTGCAAGGGAGCCGGGATAAGCCCGCGAGCCCGCAATTTTTCTGGGGTGATGTCAACCTGTCGAGGTCTTGGCCAGCCGGGCACAGCCATCGCAAAAACAAAGGGTTGGATGAATCCCGAGCGAGCTTGCGCGGGCGATCGGCCAGGCGATTTCAACTTCACCGGGCATTTCTGTACACTGTGCATAAGTCGTTGCAGAAACACCCTGATCAGGACCCGATTTGTCAAGATTCATGAACAATTTTTGAAAGCACCAGAGTCGCAGGAGAAGCCATGCACCACCGCCACCTTCAGGTACTGCGCACGGACGCCTCGGGAATGCCTCTCGAATGGATAGGCTACCAGGAAGCCGCCAAGCTCTACTATCTGGAACAGGTCGCCTACGGCTGCGGCAGCATCCTCTTCCGGCTGCGCGGTGGCATCAACGCCAAGACGGGGCAGCGCAGCCGCATCGAGGTGAATTCGATCGTGGCGACCTTCGGCCATGCCAACAGCGGCTACAAGATCGACATGGGCTACGTGCCGCCGCTCAACAATGCCGCCCTGTTCCGGCGCGACGGCCACATCTGTCTCTATTGCGGCAATCTGTTCCGCCACAGCGAGCTGTCCCGCGACCACATCCAGCCCACCAGTCGCGGCGGTTCGGACACCTGGAACAACGTGGTGACCGCCTGCAAACGCTGCAACAACCACAAAGCGGGGAGAACGCCGGAGGAGGCGAAGATGCAGCTGCTCGCCATCCCCTTCACGCCGACCCATGCCGAATACATCTACCTGCAGGGCCGCCGGGTACTCGCCGACCAGA
This sequence comes from Methylococcus sp. S1M, assembly GCF_051295855.1. Classification (NCBI taxonomy): domain Bacteria; kingdom Pseudomonadati; phylum Pseudomonadota; class Gammaproteobacteria; order Methylococcales; family Methylococcaceae; genus Methylococcus; species Methylococcus sp. S1M. Next base: position 89,907 of record NZ_JBPDXO010000004.1, on the reverse strand, counting down.
TGGAGTTCCTCAAGGCGCATTTCCCCCGCAAGAGCCCGCTGCACCAACGGCTGAGCTGAAACCGCCCAAGACTCAAGGCGCGGCGGCGATGACGTCGCTGATGCGCGATATCTTCAAGGCGTTGGTGCCACCGGTGCGGCCGGTCAAATCACCTTTGGTCATGATGACCAGGTCGTCCATCTTCACCAGATTGCGTTTAAGGAATTCTTCGGCGATCGCCCGGTTCAGCACGTGGTGATCCGAGATGGCGCGCTCGTTGAAAAAAATCGGATAGACCCCCCGGAACAGCGTCACCCGCCGACACACCGCCTCATGCGGCGTGAGGGCGAAGATCGGGATGCCGGAACTGATGCGCGACATCCACAGGGGCGTCGACCCCGATTCCGTCAAGGCACCGATGGCCCGAACCGGCAGGTGGTTAGCGATATACATCGCCGACATGGCGATGGCCTCGTCGATGCGGTGGAATTTCTCGTCCATGCGGTGGCTCGATTGGCGCGTCCGCGGGTATTTTTCCGCTTCCTTGCAAACCCGCACCATCGCCGCCACGGTACGGTCCGGAAACTTCCCCGTGGCGGTTTCGGCGGACAGCATCACGGCATCGGTGCCGTCGATCACGGCGTTGGCCACGTCCGAGACCTCGGCCCGCGTCGGCAAAGGATTCTCGATCATCGACTCCATCATCTGGGTGGCCGTGATGACGACCTTGTTGCGGCTGCGTGCCAAGCGGATCAGCCTCTTCTGCTCATGCGGCAGACGGGCGTCGCCGATCTCCACGCCCAGGTCGCCGCGCGCCACCATGATGGCGTCGGAAGCGTCGATGATCCCTTCGATCACACCGTCCTTGATGGCTTCCGCACGCTCGACCTTGGCCACCAGCCCCATGTGACTGCCGGCCCGGTGCAACAGTTCGCGGGCTTCCAGCATGTCTTCCTTCGAACGCGGAAAGGAAATCGCCAGATAGTCGGCCCCGATCTCCACGGCAGTCTTCAGATCCGCCTTGTCCTTTTCGGTCAGGGCCGGCGCCGAGAGACCGCCGCCGAGCTTGTTGATGCCTTTGTGGTTGGACAGCACGCCGCCGACGGTGACGACGCATCTGACGCGGGTTCCTTCGACCGATTTGACCTTGAGCTCGATCAGACCGTCGTTGAGCAGCAAGGTGTCGCCCGCTTCGACGTCCGTCGGAAGCGCCTCATAGGCGCAGCCGACCTGGGTTTCATCGCCCTGATCCGGCGGAAAGGCGGTGTCCAGGTCGAAAGGCTGGCCTTCCTCCAGCACGACCTGGCGGTCGCCCTTGAAGCGGGCGATGCGGATCTTGGGCCCCTGCAGATCGGCCAGGATGGCCACATAACGCTGCATGCGCCGGCTGATTTCCCGCACCCGCTCGGCGCGGATGCGGTGTTCCTCCGCCGTACCATGGGAGAAATTCAGCCGGACCACGTCGGCCCCGGCTTTCAGGATTCTCTCGAGCATCTCCGGAGACTCGGAAGCCGGCCCCAGCGTGGCGATGATCTTGGTACGGCGAATTCCCCTCGTCATCGGGCGTTCATCAGGGCGACCGTGGTGTCCAGCATGCGGTTGCTGAAACCCCACTCGTTGTCGTACCAGCTCAGCACCTTCACCAGGTTGCCGACCACCTTGGTCTGGGTCGAGTCGAAATTGGAGGAAGTCGTCGTATGATTGAAATCGCTCGAGACCAGCGGCTGGTCGTTGTAGCCGAGGATACCCTTCAGCACGCTTTCGGAAGCGGCCTTGAGGATGGCGTTGATCTCGTCCTTGTCGGTTTCCCGGGCCGCGATGAAGGTCAGGTCCACGACCGATACATTGGCGGTCGGCACCCGGATGGCGAAACCGGACAGTTTGCCGTCCAGCTCCGGCAGCACCAGCCCCACGGCCTGCGCCGCGCCGGTCTTGGTCGGGATCATGTTCAGCGCCGCCGCCCGTGCCCGGTACAGATCCTTGTGATAAACGTCGGTGAGCACCTGGTCGTTGGTGTAGGAATGCACGGTGGTCATGAGGCCGGACACGATCCCGATTTTTCCCAGCAGCGGCTTGACCAGCGGCGCCAGGCAGTTGGTGGTGCAGGATGCATTCGAGATGACGGTGTGGGCGGCTTTCAGCGTATGCTCATTGACCCCGTAGACGATGGTCGCGTCGCACTCGTTCTTGTCGGCCGGGGCCGAAATGATCACCTTCTTGGCGCCGGCATCGAGATGCGGCTGGCATTTGGCCTTGGTGCGGAACACCCCGGTGCACTCATGCACGACGTCCACGCCCAAAGCCCCCCAGGGCAGCTTGGAAGGATCCTTCTCGGAAAAAACCCTGATGCGGTCGCCGTTGACGATGATTTCGCCCTCGCCGACCTCCACGGTCCCCCGGAACGGCCCGTGCACGGTGTCATGGCGGGTGAGATGGGCGTTGATCTGGGCATCCCCCAGGTCATTGATGGCGACGATCTCCACATCCTTGCGCCCGGTTTCGTAAATCGCCCGCAGGATGTTGCGGCCGATGCGCCCATATCCATTGATTGCAATCTTAATCGTCATTGCCCTGCTCCAGAAATGCTGAAATAAAGTGAGGATGGGGTCATGCGCGAGAGCCCTCGCACCCTTGGCGACCGGCGGAGTGGGGTGGGGAGAGCAGTCGAGGCCGTCCCGGCCGGACGCCTGCGGGCCTTCGGCGAGGGAGAATCGGGCATTCTCCGGGGAATCTGTCAATACAAAGCGCGGCCAATATAGCAAAGCGCCGCGCCGAGCGTCCAGTTCTTGCCCTTCGCGCACCAAGGCTGATAGCTTAAACCGGGAACCAGCAAGCGACGCCATCCACATGCAGGAAACCTTCCATCGTTCGCGCGAACTCCGACGCGAGGCACGCCTGCTCGGCGCCGCAACCTACAACCTCAGCCGGGTACTGCTCGGCCGCCGGCGCCCCGACCCACTGTTCGTCCCCATTCGCAACATGCTCTATCTGGCGGTGGCCGACGACCTCGAGATCGTGTTCGTCGACGGCGCCGGTCCCCGCCACATCCAGATGGCCTGGCAAGCGTTCCGTCCCGGCCGTCGGAGCAGCCTGGACGCTCCGGTGCCCTTCGAGGTGGTGTACTACACGGCCGAGTCGCTCCAAGTCCTCCCGCGCCTGCAGAGTGAATTCCAGCGCGCGCTGGCCCACCTGAAAAGCCGGGACGACCGGGGACGGCGGAGTGCGGAAGTCGTGCCCCTGGCCATCCACCGCTGATTTCCCCGGCCCGCTTCTTCCGCCGACCGCCATGTCCCGCCCCCCAGCCGCGCTGCCTGCCGCCGCCCTGAATACCGTCATTTCGCCGGACGACCTCCCCTTCGACTCGACCGCCGAACTGGAGCCGCTCGACCACATCCTGGGCCAGCAGCGGGCGCAGGAGGCCATCGACGTCGGCCTGGCCATGCGCCGCCCCGGCTACAATCTCTATGTCATGGGCGATCCAGGCACCGGCCGCCTGTCGCTGGTGAAACGGCTGCTGGAACGCCGGGCTGCCGGACAGCCCGCCCCCAATGACTGGCTGTACCTCAACCGGTTCGACAATCCGCGGGAACCGGTCGCCATTTCCCTTCCCGCCGGCATGGCTCGCCGCTTCGCCGCCGACGTCGAGACCTTCGTCGACAGTCTGCTGGCAACCTTTCCGGCAGCGTTCGACAACCCGGCCTACCAGCGCCGCCGGACGGCGATCGACCGGGAGTTTTCCCGACGCTTCGATGAAGCCGTGGAAGCGGTGGGCAGGAAGGCGGAGCAACGGGGCATCCTGCTGTTCCGCGACGGCGACGACATCTCCTTCGCGCCGAGGGGAGACGGTGCACCGCTCGACGAAGCGGCTTTCGCCGCCCTCCCGGAAGCAAAGAAGGCGCAGTTCCACGCCCAGGTACGGGAACTCGAGGACGACCTGCACGAAGCACTGCTGGAACTCCCCCAGTGGAAACGGGAGGCCTCTGAATCCCTGCGGGCGTTGAACCGGGAGACCATCGAGCAGGCGGCGGCGCCCTTGCTGGCGCGCCTGAGCGCGCCCTACGCCGGCTGCGCGGCCCTCCTCGCCCATATCTCCGTCCTGGGCGAGCACCTGGACCGCACCGTGACGGAATACCTGCTCGACGACCGCGGCCAGGATCCGCGTGAGGAGGCGATCCGCCGCAACCGGTTGCTGGACCGCTATGCCCCTTGCGTCCTCGTCAGCCACGACCCGGAGGGCGGAACGCCGGTGCTGTTCGCGCCCAACCCGAGCTATCCCAACCTGTTCGGCCGGATCGAACCGCCTGGCGAGCAGGACGCCTCACACGCCCACGCACGGCTGATTTTTCCCGGCCTCCTGCATCAGGCCAACGGTGGCTGTCTGATCGTGGAAGCCGAACAACTGGTCGGAGACGCGGAAGCCTGGCCGGCACTCAAGCGGGCGTTCAAGAGTGGCCAGCTCCGCATCGAACCGCGCCCGGCCGATGCGGCCGGCGGGACGCGGGCGCAGACCCTACTGCCAGCCCCGATTCCGCTCGAAGTCAAACTGGCCCTGGTGGGTACGCGGGATTTGTATTACCTGCTGGAAACGGCCGATCCCGATTTCAAGGAGCTGTTCCGGCTCCCCGTGGACTTCGACGATCACTTTCCCCTCACCCCGGCGTCGATGCTGGACTTCGCTCGTCTCATCAAGAGCCAGGCGGCGCAAGCTGGTCACGCGGACGTTTCCGCCTGCGGCATCGCCGCTTTGCTGGAATACGGCGCCCGTCTGGCCGAGCACCAGAACCGGCTGTCGGCGCGGATGGGTGACGTCTGCGAAGTCCTGGCCGAAGCCGATCTGGAGCGGCGCCGGGAAGCCGCCGTCACCGTCCGGGCCGAACATGTGCGTCGCGCTCTGGCGGCGCGTGAACGGCGTCTGGACCGGCTGAACCAGGAACTGCTCGATGACGTGATGGAAGGCGTCCTGCTCATCGCGACCGAGGGCGAGAAGGTCGGCTGCGTCAACGGGCTGACCGTACTGGAAGCGGGCGAAACCTGCTTCGCCACGCCGGCCCGCATCACCGCCACGGTCTCCCCCGGCGAACGCGGCGTGGTGGACATCGAACGCGAGGCCGAGCTGGGCCAGGCCATCCATTCCAAGGGCGTACTGATCCTCTCCGGCTGTCTCGCCTTCCGCTATGCGCGCGACTTCCCGCTCGCGCTCTCGGCTCATCTCGCCATCGAACAGTCTTACGGCTACATCGACGGCGACAGCGCATCATTGGGTGAGTTCTGCGCCCTGGTGTCGGCGCTGACGGGCATCCCGATCCGGCAGACCCTGGCGGTCACCGGCTCGATGAATCAGCACGGCGAAGTGCAGGCGGTGGGCGGCGTCAACGAGAAGATCGAGGGCTTTTTCCGGCTTTGCCGGGCGCGCGGCTTCACCGGCGACCAGGGCGTCATCATTCCGACCGCCAACGTCCGTAATCTGATGCTCAAGGCCGAGGTGGCCGACGCCGTGAGCGAAGGAAAGTTCGCGGTGTACGCGGTTCACACCGTGGACGAAGCCCTCGAACTGATGACCGGCAAGGCGGCGCGCACCGTGAACCGGCTGGCGGTTTCCCGCCTCAAAGCCTTTGCCGACTGTTCGGAAAAGAAAACCTGAAACATCGTCAGGCCGCCTGCCTCGCCTCGCCGATGTGGGCCAACGCGTCAGGCAGTACCACTTCCATCGATACCGGCAGATGGTCGGAGCAGGCGAAGTCGATCACTTCCAGCCGGTTGACGCGCAGCGAGGGCGTCACCAGGATGTGGTCGAGCATCTTGTGCGGCCGCCAGCTCGGAAAAGTCTTCAGACGGCAGACCGGGTCGTTCAGGTGGGTCGCATCCAGCAGCAGGTCGAGTTCCGGGGTATTCGGCTCGCAGTTGAGGTCACCCATCATCACCACGTAAGGCAGATGGCCGATGAGATCGCTGATGAAGCGCAACTGTTTGAGGCGCGCCCGGCGGCTCAAGGCCAGATGCGCCACGCAGACGTAGAGTGCATTGCGGGGATCACGGCCGAAACGGGCCAGCAGGGCACCGCGCCCCGGCATACCCGGCAGCGGGTAGTCGTGAACGAAGTCGGGACGGATCCGGCTGAGCAGGCCGTTGCTGTGCAGCGCCAGCCGGCCGATCCGGCGGTTGACCTGATTGTGCCAGTAGGCGAAACCCGCATGCTCGGCCAGGTACTGGGTCTGGACGATGTTGTGGCTGCGCATTCCGCCCCCGTCCACCTCCTGCAGGCCGGCGATGTCGAACGGCTCGAGAAGCTGGGCGATGCGGTTCAGGTTAGGGAGGCGCTTGGTCGATGGCCACACGTGCCTCCAGCCTCCCGTGATGTAATCGCGGTAGCTGGAAGTGGAAATTCCGGTCTGGATATTGAAGCTGGCCAGACGGAGCACGACCGGCGCCGTATCCGCGTTCGCCGGTCTGGGAAGCGCCTCCCCGACACGTTCCCGGACTGCCAGAGCCCCCCCCATGGACATCCCCCTTATTTCGCCGGCTTGCCGCTTTCTTTGGCGATCAGGTAGTTGGTGATGGCGATCATGTTGGGGTAGGACTTGGCAAGCGAACCGGACACGCGGTACTTGCCGTTCACCACCAGCGTCGGCGTGCCGCTGATGCCGTAACGCGCCCCCATGCCCTCGGCCTGGCGCATCTTGGCGTCCACTGCGAACGACTTGTAGGCCTTCTGGAATGCATCCTTGGTGACGCCGTGTTCGGTAAAGAATTTGGCCTGCTCGTCTTCGCTGGCCAGCGCCAGTTTCTTGACCTGAATGGCCTCATAGAACTGCGGATGCAGCTTGTCCAGGACGCCCAATGCTTCCGCCGTGTAGAACATCTTGGCGTGCGCCGCCCAGCGCTCGTTGAAAACCGCCGGCTGGCGGATGAATACCACGTTGTCCGGCTTGGTCTTCAGCCAGGCGTTCAAGTCCGGCTCGAAGTGATAGCAATGCGGACAACCGTACCAGAAGAATTCGAGGACTTCGACCTTGGAAGGATCCGTGGTCGGCTGCGGCGGATTGATCACCTCGTAGTCCTTGCCCGCGGTGTACTCTTGGGTTTCCGCGGGCGCGGGAGCCGCGGACAGCAGTGAGGAAAACAGCGCCAGAAACGCCACTCCCAGACCGGTGCGCAACATGTGGATGCCTGTATTCACGAATCCTCCTCTGAATCGGGCCGCCCCGCGGCCCGAAGCCCATACGATCGAAAAAGCCCGAAAAGGCCCGGCGATGCCGACCTTCGCTGTCATTTCAGAACCGAAACGAAATCCGAAACCGCGCCGATATCCTCATCGCTCAGTTTTCCCGCGATGTCGCGCATCATCTGGTTCCGATCGTTATGCCGCTCGCCGGTCTTGAACTCGCGCAAGGCCTTGGCGACATAGGCCGAGTACTGGCCGCGCACGGCGGGAAAACCGGCTTCTCCATTGCCCTCGCCATGCGGCCCATGGCACGCTGAACAGGCGGGAATGCCCTTCCCCAGGTCGCCGCTACGGTAGAGGCGTTCGCCGGCTGAATAGTCGCCCTCCTCCTCTTCGATGTGCACGGCGCCCTTGGCGAACCAGGCGCTGAGGTCGGCGATGTCCTCGTCGCTCAGCGGCTCGGCAATGGCCGCCATGGTCGATTCGCCCCGGCTCTGGGATCTGAACTCCTGCAACTGCTTGGTCAGATAGGCGGCATGCTGACCGGCAAGCTTGGGAAAAATCGGCGCATTGCTGTTGCCGTCCTCGCCGTGGCAGCCCGAACAGGTCTCGGCCTTCTTCCTGCCCGCGGCGGGATTTCCCTCCGCGTGCGCCCAGGATCCCGCCCCCAGCGCCAGCACGCCGAAACCGAACGCCAGCGCCTTGATCGTCATTGTTTTCATCAGCGAATTATCTCAAAAAATGGCGGGCCATGATCGGCCGGCCGCACTCATGACAAAACAGGCGCATCAAATAGGGATCGCCCCGAAAAGTCAACACCGTGCCCCATCATGGCAACCGCAGTGTAGAATGGCCCGATTACGATCGTCCTCTCCCTCGTGAAAATCCCTCCCGTATCCATACGCTACCTGCGCAGCATCCTCGAATTGAAGGACGCCCCGCCGGATCAGGGCTGCGAAGTCGCGTTCGCGGGCCGATCCAACGCCGGCAAGTCCAGTGCAATCAACACCCTGGCCAATGTCGGCGGGCTGGCCCGGGTCAGCAAGACGCCGGGACGAACCCGGATGATCAACTTCTTCTCCATCGACGACGGGCGGCGGCTGGTCGATCTGCCCGGTTACGGCTACGCCAAGGTGCCCGGCGAAATCCACCGGCGCTGGGAAGCGGCGCTGGAGCAGTATCTGCGCTACCGGCAGTCGCTGCGTGGCGTGTTCCTGCTGATGGACGTCCGCCACCCGTTCACCGAGATGGACGAAGTCATGATCGAATGGTGCGCCCACCGGGGCATCGCCCTGCACGTCGCGCTGACCAAGAGCGACAAACTGAGCCGGGGCGCGGCGATGAATGCCCGGCTCATGGCGAAAACCCGCCTTGCGGGCTACGGTTCGCCGGATTTCAGCGTTCAGCTTTTTTCCTCGCTCAAGAAGAGCGGCACCGAGGAGGCATGGGAAGTGTTGGGTCGATGGCTCGACCTGCCGAGGGAGGACCAAGAAAAAACCCCCGGAGCTTAAGAGGGGGGACACTCCGGAGGGCGTGATGACCCGGCCAGGGGGAGCCGGGGTTGCATAGGCTACTCACAAGGGAGACGATGAGTAGAGTTCGCGTCGAATCCAGACGACTTGCTTGTATTGATCACGGCGAAGCGAAAAAGTTCACTCCGTTCCAGTCACCAGGACCCGCCCCATGCCGGGAGCGAGTTCGAACTCGAACTGCACCGGAACGTAATCCAGCCGCCACTCCGGTGAAAGGTCGCGCAACGGTGTCCTTCCCTGAACGTACTGGTAAATGTCGTCGACACGAAAGCACTGACGGTTCCAGGGATCCTTGTTGAACACCAGCAACGCCTCCTCCCCAGGCTTCCGCCCGGCCTTCCACATCAGCAGGATCGCCGGATTCGGGTACGGCAGGGGCTGCGTGACGCTGTCCTCCTGGAACACCGGACAGCGGGCCTTGACCTCATTGACCGCCCGGATGAAACCGGTGAGATCGCAGGCCGGCGGCTCCCAGTCCTCGGGCCGGGTTGCGACCACGTGCAGCGGCCGCCGGAATCCGAATTCGTAGCCGACCGGCATCATCACCCCGCCGGAGAACAGAGCGGTGAACAGGTATCGCTGCTTCAAGACGTCCACGTTGCCGTGCGCCTCCTCCATGAGCCTGGGCGTGTCGTGGCTCTCGGGAAAACCGATCGAAAGCGCGACCTCACGGGTGAGCTGGTACTGTTCCAGCAGCCAGGGACTGGAGAAATCCCACCACTTGGAGCTGTTGAAAATGGCATCGAAACCGGCCTGGGCGGTCCGCCGCGTCTGGTCCGGGGAGCACCCCAGGGTCTCGGCGACGAACACGGTATCCGGCCATTCCCGCTTGATCTCCCGGATCAGGTACTCCCAGACTTCCGGCGGCAATTGGTAAGCCGCATCGCAACGGAACCCGTTGAAGCCCAGCCGGCACAGGAAGCGCACGATTTCGAGGCAATAGGCCACCAACGCCTCACGCTCGGCCCCCGCCCGAAAATCGAACTGGGCCAAATCCTCCCACACCACCCGGTGGCCGTCCTGGTTGCAGGAGGGATGGGCGATTCGTCCGTTCTCCCTGACGAACCACTCCGGGTGGGCGCCGAGCAGGGGCGAGTCGTAGGCGCAGTGATTGATGACCAGGTCCACCATCACCCTCATGCCGAGCCCGTTCGCGGCCCGGACCATTGCCTGCACCTGCTGTTCCCCGGAAGGCTGCGCCTCGAGAAAAGCCGGATCGATGCCGAAATAGTCCTTGATCGAATACAGGCTGCCCGAACGGCCGGTCTGCTGGATCGGGTTGATGAATATCCAGTCGAAACCCATGGCCGCGGCCCGTTCGAAATGCGGCGTCCATCGGCTGAAGCGACCCGCCAGCCGGGGAAAGAGATTGTAAATCCTCATGGCCGGCTATTTGTCCCGGATATAGTGGTAAATGTTGAGATAGTCCTGCCCCGGATGGTTCCAGGAATAGTCGTAGCGCATGGCATTCTTCATCAGCTCGCGGAAGTGGTCCGGATACTGATAGTAGCAGGCGATCGCCCGGCCCAGCGCCGATTCCAGTCCGCGCTCATCGTAATCGCGGAATACGTAACCGTTGCGCTCATGCAACGGGCGGTGCGAGAAATCCTTGTCGATCACGGTATCCGCCAGACCGCCGATTTCGCGCACCACCGGAATGGTGCCATAGCGCATGGCGATCAGCTGGGTCAGTCCGCAGGGCTCAAAGCGACTGGGCACCACCATCACGTCCGAGCCAGCATAGACCAGATGCGCCAGCTCTTCGTTGTAGCCGATTTCCAGGTGGCAGTCCGGATTGTCGTTGAACTGCCGCTTCAGGCTCCAGAAATAGCCGTTGATCGCCCCGTCGGGACTGGAGCCGAGCAGGACGAACTGGCCGCCTTGCCCTAGCGTATAGAACAAGGCGTGGCGGATCAGCTCGATGCCCTTCTGCGGGTCGAGCCGGCCGACGAAGGACACGATGGGTTTCTCGTTGTCGGCGAGCAGCAGCCGGTCGCGCAGCGCCTTCTTGTCGGCATATTTGCCTTCGATCGTGTCCACACTGAAGTGCACGGGGATGTGCGGGTCGATCTCCGGATTCCAGACGTCGTAGTCGATGCCATTCACCACCCCGCCGTACTTCATGTGATGGATGTGCAGGGTCGGCTCGAGTCCGAAACCCTGGCCCTGATCCTTGGCCTCCATCGCATAGCGCGGCGAAACCGTGGTCACGAAATTGGCATAGACGATGCCGCCCTTCATCAGATTGATGGCGTGGGGATTATGGTTGTCGCGAAGGCGGTCATAGTGGAAATAGTATTCCGGCCGGTCGAGTCCGGAGGCGTGCAGCACCTGCGCCCCGGTGACGCCCTGATGCTTGAAATTGTGGATGGTGAAGCAGACCCGGGGATGCCTCATCCCCATCGGCTGATAGATTTCGTACAGATAGACCGGCACCAGTGCCGTCTGCCAATCATGGCAATGAATGATGTCGGGGTTCTTGCCGGCCTTCCAGAGGAACTCCATCGCCGCCCGCGAAAAGAACGCGAAACGGAAAATGTCGTCATGGAAGCCGTACACCGCACCGCGGTTGAAGAAATTGTCCTGGGAGTGCGGCTCGATGAAAAAGCACTTGCGCCCGTGGACGAAGCCGAAATAGACAGAGCAGTGGATGGCTCCGCCGTACCAGGGCACCCACAGGTCATCGAAGGTGCGCTGCAGACCCCAGATTTGGTCGTAGCGCATGCAGTCGTACTTGGGCAAAATGATTTCGACGTGATTGCCGCGGATCTCCAGCTCCCGCCCGAGCCCGAACACCACATCCGCCAGCCCGCCGACCTTCGCCACCGGCGCCAATTCCGGCGTGACATGGACCACGAACAGGGCGGGCCGGTGCTGGATGTGAGGCGGGGGCGACGGCTCCGGCGCAACCTCGGCCCGGCTTTCCGGCATCTCCGCGGCAACCGGAGGCGACCATTCGGGCGCATGGGGGAGTTCGGGCGAATCGTCGCCGGCCGCATCCGCCTCACTCGGGGGAAGCGGGATTCCGGTTTCCACGACAGGGGGTTCGAGAGGGCCGTCCGCGACCGTTCCCGTCGCTTCCGATACCTCCGCCGCCTCCGGGACCGTTTCCTCGGGCGCCGGTGTACCGGCTCCTGCCGGCGGCGGTGATGGAACGGTGGCGGCGCCGCCTTCCGGCGAAGCGCCCCCGCTGCCGGCATCTGCCTTGTCGCCCGCCGCGGCATCGGTAGCGGCGGCCCGCGGCTCCGGCTCGGCCGGTCGCTCCGGCACCGGCGGCGGACCCGGGACCGGCCTGCCTACCTGTGGGGGTGCTTTCGTCGCCCCGGACTGGGGGGCTCCTGGCGCTTTGGGTTTGCGAGCCATGTGGTCCTCCGGATGGCCTCTGTAGAATTCACTCGGGCAGACGTGGGTCCAGTACCGCCGACACCTACCTCGACCGCTGGTCGACTGTGCATAATACGCTGCCCTCCGCCGAACCTTCACCGGGTTCCTGGAGTACCCGGGCGAATGGACAGTCAACCAAGGAAACACACCATGCCCTCTCGCAAGCTCACCGTCGTCCTGACTTGGTCCGCCGTCGCGCTGCTCGGCGCCTCCGCACTGGGAGGAATCGCGCTAAACCGCGGTGAGTCGGTCAACAGCCTCTGGTTCGTGACCGCGGCGGTCTGCGTCTACGCCCTGGGTTATAGATTCTACAGTGCCTTTGTTGCAACCCGCGTGCTGCTGCTGGACGCCGGCCGCGCCACACCCGCCGAACGCTTCAACGACGGCCGCGACTTCGTACCCACCCACCGGTGGGTCGTGTTCGGCCACCACTTCGCCGCGATCGCCGGCCCCGGGCCGCTGATCGGCCCGACCCTGGCGGCCCAGTTCGGCTATCTGCCCGGCACGCTTTGGATACTGATCGGCGCTGTGTTCGGCGGCTGCGTGCAGGACTTCGTGGTGCTGGTGTGCTCTATCCGCCGCGACGGCCGTTCGCTCGGCCAGATGGCCCGCGACGAGTTGGGCCCCATCGGCGGCTCGGCGGCGCTCGTCGGTGTGATGGCGATCATGATCATCCTGATCGCGGTGCTCGGCCTGGTCGTGGTCAACGCCATGAAGCACAGCCCCTGGGCGACTTCGACGGTGGCGGCGACGATTCCCATCGCGGTGCTGATCGGCCTGTACATGCGCGAGATCCGCCCCGGCCGGGTGATCGAGGCGACGCTGATCGGCGTCACCCTGCTGATCATCTCGGTCGCCGGCGGCGGCTGGATCGACCACCATCCGGCCCTGCGCACCTGGTTCGACTACGACGCCCCCACCCTGGCGCTGATGATCATCGCCTACGGTTTCGCCGCTGCCGTATTGCCGGTGTGGCTGCTGCTGGCGCCGCGCGACTACCTCTCTACCTTCATGAAACTGGGCACCATCACGGCCCTGGCCGTCGCCATCCTGATCCTGCATCCCGACATCAGGATGCCGGCGCTCACCGCCTTCATCGACGGCACCGGGCCGATCTTCGGCGGCAAGCTGTTTCCGTTCGTGTTCATCACCATCGCCTGCGGCGCGATCTCCGGTTTCCACGCCCTGATCTCCTCCGGCACCACGCCCAAGCTGCTGGCCAACGAGGCCGACGCCCGCTTCATCGGCTATGGGGCGATGATGATGGAATCCTCCGTGGCCATCATGGCCATGATCGCGGCGACCGTGCTCGACCCCGGCGTCTATTTCGCCATCAACAGCCCGGTCGGCGTGGTCGGCAAGGAAGCCGCCGACGCGGTGGCGACGATCTCGTCCTGGGGTTTCCCGGTCGACGTCGGGCAAATGGCGGCCCTGGCACGGGAGATGGGCGAGGCGAGCCTGTTCGCCCGCACCGGCGGCGCTCCCTCGCTGGCCGTGGGCATGGCATCCTTGTTCGCCAGCGCGTTCGGCGACGGCCTGCTGGCGCTGTGGTACCACTTCGCCATCATGTTCGAGGCACTGTTCATCCTGACGACGCTGGACGCCGGCACCCGCGTCGCCCGCTTCATGCTGCAGGATATGCTGGGCAACTGGCATCCCGTGCTGGGACGGACCGGCTGGTATCCCGGCGTACTGTTCTCCTCGGCGCTGGTCGTCGCCGGCTGGGGCTATTTCCTGTACATGGGCACCATCGACCCGCTGGGCGGCATCAACAGCCTGTGGCCGCTGTTCGGCATCGCCAACCAGATGCTGGCCGCCATCGCCCTGTGCGTCGCCACCACCATCCTGGTCAAGACCGGCAAGGCTTCCTACGCCTGGATCACCGCCCTGCCGCTGTCCTGGCTGATCGTGGTCACCAGCAGCGCGGCCTGGGAAAAACTGTTCAGCCCCGAACTGCGCGTGGGCTTCCTGGCGCATGCCCGCGACCTGGGCGACAAGCTGGCGGCCGGCCTGCTTTCGGCGGACCAAGCCGCCAAGGCGCCGCAGCTGATCTTCAACGACTATCTGGATGCCACCCTGACCGCGGTTTTCATGGGGCTGAGCTGGATCCTGGCGGCGGACACGATGAGGGTCTGCTACTGCGTGCTCGCCGGGCGCCCGCATCCGCCCAGCAGCGAGTCGCCCCGCATCCCGAGCCGGCTGACGGAAAACTGGGTCAGAGACTGACCGGGCACGGTACGTGCTTGGCGCCCAGCATGGGATATGCAAGCTCACGGTAACGATGACTCGAATCCGCTCGAATAAATTCCGCCTCGTCTTTTCCCTGTTTCTGCTGATGGCCGCGGTGTTCGCCTCCGCCTCTGCCCAGGAACCGGCGGGCGAGAAGCCGCTGGCCGCCCAGGTCAAGGACTGGCAGGCGTTGCTCGACCGCTACGAGAAAACCCTCGCCAAAGGTGAGGTGGATGACGACCGGCTGGTCGAAATCCGGGCCGAACTGGCTTCCCTACGCCTGGAAGTCCGTTCAGCCGCCGATCTGGCCCGGCCCCTCGTGCAATCCGCCCGAGACGAGCTGGCGGCGCTCGGACCGCCGCCAGGCGAGGGGGAACCACCGGAGGCTGCGGGCATCGCCGCCAAGCGCAAAGCCATTGCCGAACGCCTGGCGAACATGGAAGGCAGCCTGAAAGAAGCCGACCTGGTCATTACCCGCGCCGAAGGCATGACCCAACGGCTCCAAGCCCTGCGACGCACGCGCTTCACCGAACGGGTGCTGAGCCGCGGTCCCTCACCGCTCTCCCCCGCCGTATGGCGCAAGGGAATTCAGGAAATGGCGGAAGGCGCCGCGTCGCTGCGCCAGGACTTCGCAGCATGGCTGACCGGCGAAGGCGCAGCCGCCCAACTCGGCCAAATGCGCTGGCGATTGCCTCTGGCGGTCCTGACGGCCGTGGTCATCGCCTGGCCGCTGCGACTCTGGTTCGTCCGGCGCTTCGGCTACGTCGAGCTTACCGCCGAACCGAGCTATGGTCAGCGGCTCCGCACCGCCCTGGTCACCGGCGTCATCCGCACACTGATCCCCTCGGTGGCCGTCCTGGCGCTCTATCTGGGATTCACTGCCGGCGATCTGGTGTCGGACCGCGTTCAGCGCATCATCGAACCGTTGGCGGCGATGCTGGTGACGTTCTTCTTCGTCGTGGCTTTCTGCCGGGCGGCACTGGCGCCCGGCGAACCGCTGTGGCGGCTGGTCGCACTCGGTGACCCCGGCGCCAAGGTCATCGCCCGCATCGTTACGGCCATGACGGCGGTATTCGCCATCGATGCCGTCGTCAACGTCTGGGGCGAGCGGTTCGAGTGGTCCGTGGAACTCATGGCCTTGCACAACTTCGTGACCGGCCTGTCGATCGCACTGCTGCTGCTGGTGCTCCTGCGGCGGCGGATTTGGGAATCCGAACTCGGCACCGCGCGCTGGCCAGGTCTGCGCTACGCGCTGACTCTGCTCGTCTATGCCATTCCGATCGCCGCTTTGCCGGGTTACGTGGTGCTGTCGCGCCTGCTCGCCATCCAGCTCGTGCTGTCGATCGGGCTCTACGTGTTGGTCACCGTGCTGACCAAGATCGGCGACGAGTTCGTCAACCATACGCTGAGCGAACACGCCGTCGTCGGCAGGCATCTGCGCAGCAATCTGGAAGTCTCGCCCGAAGGCATCGATGCCCTGAATTTGTGGCTCACCGGGCTGGTCCGGCTGGGCATCGGCCTGGCTGGCATCTTGGCGCTGTTGGTTTTGTGGGGGGCAGGCGGCAGCGACCTCAGCAGCTGGCTGTACGAAGCGGTATTCGGTTTCAAGATCGGGAACATCACCGTGTCCCTGGCCGACCTGGCATTCGGCCTGCTCCTGTTCGGGGGAACGCTGATTCTGACCCGCTTTGTCCAGCGGACCCTGGAACACCGCATCCTGCCCCGCACCCGCATCGATCCGGGCGTGCAGCACAGCATCCGCACTGCCGTCGGCTACCTGGGATTCACCCTGGCCCTGATCACTCTGGTCTCGGCAGCCGGCTTCGATCTGTCGCAGCTTGCCATCATTGCCGGCGCGCTGTCGGTCGGCATCGGCCTGGGCCTTCAGAACGTGGTCA
This sequence comes from Methylococcus sp. S1M, assembly GCF_051295855.1. NCBI lineage: Bacteria > Pseudomonadati > Pseudomonadota > Gammaproteobacteria > Methylococcales > Methylococcaceae > Methylococcus > Methylococcus sp. S1M. The sequence continues at coordinate 73,723 of NZ_JBPDXO010000004.1, read as the reverse complement.
ACAATTTCGTGTCCGGCCTGATCCTGCTAGCCGAGCGGCCGGTCAAGGTGGGCGACTGGATCGTGGTGGGGGAGATTCAGGGCTATGTGAAGAAGATCAGCGTACGCGCCACCGAAGTGCTCACCTTCGACAGCGCCTCGGTATTCATCCCCAACTCCGAGCTCATCGCCCACCCGGTCACGAACCGTACCTATGCCGACAAGGTAGGGCGGATCGTGGTCCCGGTGAGCTTCACCTACGGCACCGACGCGCGGAAGGTCTGCGAAACCTTGATGCGGGTCGCCGCGGCCCACCCCAAAGTGCTGCGTCAACCCGGTCCTTCCGTGTTCTTCAAGGAGTTCGGGTCGAGTTCCATGAACTTCGAAGTCGTCGCCTTCGTCGCCGACGTCGATACCATGAAGTCGGTGACCAGTGAACTCTGCATCGAGATCGACGCCGCCTGCCGCCGCGAGGGCCTGTCCATGCCCTATCCGCAGCGCGACGTGCACCTGGACTTCGACCCGGAGCAATTGTCCTGGCTGCTGGCCAGGCTGGGTGCGCCGCCGCTCAGCCCGGACGCCCCCGGAGCGCCTCGGTCAAATGGGGTCTGATGGCTTCCAGCATGCACTCATGCAGACGCGGACTGGCGGTCAGTACATTGCCGCTCTCCATGTAGCCGTCGCCGCCGGCGAGATCGGTGACGATCCCGCCGGCTTCCTTGATCAGCAGGACGCCGGCCGCGATATCCCATTTCTGCAGTCCCAGTTCCCAGAAACCGTCGAGACGGCCAGCCGCCACGTAGGCGAGATCCAGCGCCGCCGAACCGGCCCGGCGGATGCCAGCGGTGTCACGGATCAACGCCTTCAGCATGCCCAGATAGGCGTCGAGATGGGTCTGATCCTTGAAAGGAATGCCCGTGCCGAGCAAGGCGCCGGTCAGACCGTTCAACTTGGTCACCCGGATGCGCCGGTTGTTCAGGGTGGCGCCGCCGCCACGTTTGGCGGTGAAGAGATCCTGCCGCATGGGATCGTAAATCACCCCGGCTTCAGGAACGCCGCGGTACAGCAAAGCGATGGAGACGGCGAACTGGGGGAAGCCATGCAGGAAGTTGGTGGTACCGTCGAGCGGATCGATGACCCAGACGTATTCGTTGCCCACGCCGCCCTGCCAGCCGCCTTCCTCGCCCAGGAAGACATGGCCGGGATAGGCTTTGCGCAGAATCTGCAGGATTTCCTGCTCGGCCTGGCGGTCCACTTCGCTGACGAAATCGTTCCGGCTCTTGGGCGAGATCTTCAGCGTATCGACCCGGTCGACGTAGCGGACGATCAAATCGCCGGCGGCGCGCGCCGCGCGAATGGCGATGTTCAGCATGGGATCCATAGCGAGCTGCCCTAGTTCTGTCGAAAAGCCCGATAGCCTACCAAAATTCTGATACCATTTTCCGTTCTCCCAGGCAGCCCGAGCGCAAAAACTCGACCGTGCTCTCCGATATCCGCATCGTACTGGTCGAAACCACCCATCCCGGCAACATCGGCGGCGTCGCCCGCGCCATGAAAAACATGGGCCTGAGCGATCTGGCCCTGGTTTCGCCGAAAATCTTCCCCAGCGAACAGGCCACCGCCCGCGCCTCCGGTGCCGACGACCTGCTGGCGGCCGCTCGGCTGTTCGGTTCGCTGAAAGACGCCATCGCAGACTGCCAGCTCGTCATCGGCGCCAGCGCACGCCTCAGAACCATCGCCTGGCCGGAACTCGACCCCAGAACGGCCGCGGCGGAGATCGCCGGCCTGCCGGAGGGAACCCGCAGCGCCATCGTGTTCGGGCGCGAGCATTCGGGGCTCACCAACGGGGAACTGGAGCAGTGCCACTTCCTCCTGCACATCGCTTCCAACCCGGAATTCAGTTCGCTCAATCTCGCCTGTGCGGTCCAGGTCGTCGCCTACGAGCTCTACCTCGCCGCCGGCCAGGGCGGTTCCGGCCGTCGCAGCCCCCCCCTTGCGGACGGCGAACAGATGGCCTCGTTCTTCGACCATCTGGAACGGACACTGTATGACATAAGATTCCTGCACGCGCGCAGGTCATCCCCCTCCATCATGCGCAGGCTGCGCCGCATCTTCAACAGTGCGCGGATCGAAGCCCAGGAGATCCATTTGCTGCGCGGCATCCTGACCGCCGCCCAGCTCAGCGCCGCCGGCGCCGGAACCCCCCATGCTAAAGAAAATTAGAGAAGAGTTCGGTTGCATATTCGCCCGGGACCCCGCGGCCCAGTCGTTTTTCGAGATACTGACCGTCTATCCCGGCGTCCACGCCGTGCTGATCCACCGCTTCAGCCACTGGCTCTGGAACCACGGCCTGCACTGGCCCGCGAGGGTTCTGTCCTATCTCGCGCGCTGGGCGACCGGCATCGAGATCCACCCCGGAGCGACGCTGGGCCGGAGGCTGTTCATCGACCATGGCATGGGCGTCGTCATCGGAGAGACCGCGGTAATCGGGGACGATTGCACGCTATACCACGGCGTGACCCTGGGCGGCACCAGCTGGCAGAAGGGCAAACGCCATCCGACGCTGGGCAACGGCGTGGTGGTCGGCGCCGGCGCCAAGGTACTCGGCCCCATCACGGTGGGCGACGGCGCCCGCATCGGCTCCAATTCGGTCGTACTGCGCACCGTCCCCGCGGGCGCCACGGTGGTCGGCATTCCGGGCCACATCATCAATCCGGACCGCAGGGCCCAGGAAGCGCAGCGCCTGGCCATCGCCAGCAGACTCGGCTTCGACGCCTACGGCATGACGCCGGACATGCCGGACCCGGTCGCCCACGCCATCAATCACATGCTCGACCATATCCAGGCATTGGACCAGCAAGTCGCGAAGCTCAAGGAAGCGCTGCGGGAACGAGGAATCGACCTGGAAGAAGCCCCTCTGCCCGATCTGGACGACTGCCAACTCGACCCCGGCGAGCCGCAGGTGACCGTCAACAGTTCCCGCACGGGCTGAGCTTGTGCCCCTCGGCGCTCCAGACCTGCAAGCCCTTCTCCAGATGGTAGACACGCTCGTAGCCCAGCTCCTGCGTGAGCATCTTCCCGACCATGGCGGTGCGGTTGCCTGAACGGCAGACCAGCACCACCGGCCGGGCGACATCGGGAGCGATGGCCTTGAACCGCCGCAACCAGTCGGCCGCATCGTAAGCCCCTTTGGAATCGAAGAACGTCAACGGCTTGCTTCCTTCGATCAGGCCTGTCTTGCGCCACTCCTCGGGCGTCCGGACATCCACCACCGGCACGCCTTGGACTTTCAGCGTCTCCAATTCATCGGGGGTGATACCGATGAGCTCACCGCCGAGAACCGGGGCGGCCGGTAACGTTAGCGCCAAGATTGCGGCTCGCAGCCATTTGCTCATGTTTGCCTCTAGGGTTTTCAAGGGTCTCTGGCCGAATCAGTTCGGCAGAAGCGAATCACGAATTCCTGTTCTTCCAAGCTGTGGACAAAATGCATTTTTGCGGACCGGCCGGGCGAACGACCCGTTGAGGCCGGCACCCGCCACACGCCAGGAAACGATGCCTATGATCGCCCACAACCATGCGCCAGGAAAACACATCATGCTGTTCCAAAGGGATTTTCTGCTCGATCGATGCCGGTCCATACCCGCCCGACGCCAGGAAATCAAGGTCTTGACGGGCACAGAAGCCGATGCCGACCCAGCCTATGATATCCACAGAATCTGTGGATAACCTTGTGAGCCATTTGTCGGTGACCAACTGCAGCGCGGACTGTTCAACCCGTCCGGCGATTTGCGAAAATCTCGATCAAGCCTCTGTCACACAGCCTTGTCTGAACCCTTTCGATGTCCGACTCCCCTTTTGATTTCGACCGCGACGTCATCGAGACCAGCTTCACCATCCCGGTGCTGGTGGATTTCTGGGCGCCCTGGTGCGCGCCCTGCCGCGCCCTCACACCCGTGCTGGAAGCCGTCGCCGGGCGGCTGGCCGGCCGCTTCGAACTGGTCAAGGTGAACACCGAGGAACACCCCGAGATCGCCCGGCGGTACGGCGTGCGCGGGATTCCGAACGTCAAGCTTTTCGTCGACGGTACCGTGGCCGACGAATTCACCGGCACCTTGCCCGAATCGGCCTTGGAAGACTGGCTGCAGCGCGCATTGCCCAATCCTTACCAGGCTCGGTTGGAACAGGCCGAGGCACTGATCAGCGCCGGCCGGGCGGCAGAAGCCGAACCGGTGCTGCGCCAGATCCTTGCGGCCGAGCCGGCCTATGACCCGGCCGCCGTGCTGCTGGCCCGAGCGCTCCTCGACACCGACCCGGACCAGGCACTGGAAACGCTCAAGCCCATCGGACCGGACTCCGATCAGAGTGAAGCCGCCGAAGCCCTGCGCACCCTGGCCCGGCTGTTCGGCCTGCTGGAACACCCGGAACGGCTGGCCGAAGCCCCGGCCAAATCGGCCTACCTGGACGCGATCCGGAAGATTCGGGAAGAACGTTACGAGCCGGCACTGGCTCAGTTGATCGAACTCGTGCGCAAGGCCCGTGACTACGACGAAGGGGGTGCCCGCAAAGCCTGTGTCGCCATTTTCCGGCTGCTGGGCAATGGTCATGAACTCACCCGCCGCTACCGGGGCCAGCTTTCCAACGCCCTCTATGTCTAGGTTCGGGACCGGATTCATGACCACCGTGATGCTGATGAGTGCCGCGGTCACGGCAGCCCCGTTGCAGCCCCCCGTGGAAACCGGTCCGTTCCGGCCGCCGGAACTGGTAGAGGTCACGCGGCTCGATCCCACGATCCAGCTGGACGTGCGGTATGCCACCTCCAACAACTTCGTCCACAAGCCGGTTTACACCGAACCCCGGGTCTTCCTGCAACGGCCGGCGGCCGAAGCCGTGGTCAGAGTCAACGCCCGGCTAAAACCGCTGGGCTATGGCTTGATCCTGTTTGATGGCTATCGCCCCTGGTCGGTGACACGGACATTCTGGGAGTCGACCAGCGGCAGCCAGCGGATGTTCGTGGCCGACCCCCGCGAAGGCTCGCGTCACAATCGCGGCTGTGCCGTCGACTTGAGCCTCTACGATCTGGAAACCGGGCAGGCGGTGAACATGCCGTCCGATTACGACGAGATGACCGAGCGCGCGTACCCCACCTATGAAGGCGGTGCGGCGGCAGCCCGCGAACACCGCGACCGGCTGCGTGCCGCCATGGAAGCCGAAGGCTTCAGCGTTCATCCGCGGGAATGGTGGCATTATGACTATGCCTTGTGGCGGGAATATGCCATCCTCGACGTACCGTTTTCCGCCCTCGGGCACTGAACATTCCTAGCGCCCTGCCGCCCGAGCCCAGCGGGGGACCGAACCCGATGCGGCCGCGGCCGGGCGCCGACCATCACTCGAACCGACCCAGGGGACAGCCATGTTTCCGTTGCGTGACATCAACCCGGCCCTGCACCGCCCCATCGCCGTCATGCTGATCCTGCTGGTCAACGCCGGCGCCTGGACACTGGTGCAGGGATTCGGACAGGATCTGCCGCTGGCTCGATCGCTTTGCGAGTACGCGCTCATTCCCGGAGAATTGCTCGGGCTGGCGCCGGTCGGCACCGTGATCCCGGTCAGCCCGAATTTCGCCTGTCAGCTCGAAGGCGATGCATCGGCTTGGACCCTGGTCACCCATATGTTCCTGCACGGCGGCTGGTTCCACATCATCGGCAACATGTGGTTTCTGTGGGTGTTCGGCGACAACGTGGAAGACGCGATGGGACCGCTGCGCTTCGTCGCCTTTTATGTGCTGTGTGGCCTGGCGGCGGCGGCAGCGCAGATCGCCTCCGACCCGGGCGCCGCCGTGCCGATGGTTGGCGCTTCCGGCGCCATCGGCGGCGTCATGGGCGCCTACGCCCGCCTCTACCCCCGCACCCAGGTCATCACGCTGATCTTCCTGGGCTTCTACTGGACTACCGTCGCCATCCCGGCCTTCGCCATGCTCGGCTACTGGTTTTTCATCCAGCTCATCAGCGGCCTGCCCGCCCTCGGTAGCACCAGCGGCGGGGTGGCGTTCTGGGCCCATGTCGGCGGTTTCCTGGCCGGCGTCCTTCTAATCGGACCCATGCACCGACCGGATTATCTCATCCGGCGGGCTCAGCAGATGGAACGCAGATTTTTCGACTCAAGGCATTTCTGAAACCCTTGGGAGCGCGCCGAAGCGCCCCCTGGTGAACGCAGGGCAGAACCCGGTTTCAGATACCCATATTGCTCAGTGTCACCATCAGGTCGTTGAGTATGCCGGTCAGCCGCGGATGCTCGACTTCGAAGTGCGCGATCGCCTCTTTGAGCTCCGCCACCAGAGGGCCATGGTGCGCTTCGCTACCCTCCCCTTGCAGCCGCTGCTCCAGCGTTCCGATCAACGACTCCAGACGCGCTTTGGAAGATCCGTCGGCCTCCAGCGCCGCCACCTGCGCCCGCAACTGCTCCAAGGTCTCCAAGAGGTCTTTCTCGCTCATTTCCGTCTCCAGCTCCATGATGAGGTGCACGATGCCAGGCTAGTTTACGGGTGCCATGTCCCTTCCGCCAAGGGGACGAAACCCCGTTCGGGCATTGGCGGCTGTATTTACAACAGACGGAGGTGTTGGGTATTCTGAAACACGCTCTTTGGCAGCAAACAGCCGGGATTTTTTCCCTAGGCAGAACTGCCGGCGGACTGTCATCCTATCCGCTGCCGTCCCTGCCAAGGCAGACGATGAAACTTCCCGGTCAATACCCGAAAACAGATAACAGAGAAACGCAATGGATCACAAGAAGACGTCTATCCGGACAACCGCTCTGGCCGCACTGGTGCTCGGTGCCGTGGCCGCTCCCGCCTTCTCGGCTCCCGTCGACCAGGCCACCTACAATGGCTTCAAGATCTACAAGCAGCAGCGTTGCGAAACCTGCCACGGCGCCACCGGCGAAGGCAGCGCGGCATTCCCCAACCTGCTGAACAGCCTCAAGAACCTGAGCAAGGATCAGTTCAAGGAAGTGGTTCTGAAAGGCCGCAACGCCATGCCGCCGTTCGAAGCCAACAAGAAGGTGGCAGAGGGCATCGATGACCTGTACACCTACATCAAAGGCCGCTCGGACGGCACCGTGCCGGCAGGCGAACTCGAGAAACCGCAGTAAGACCGCTCCTTCATCGCCTGCTCCACCCAGCTGCGCCCCGCACGTCGGGGCGCAGCCCGTTCAGACGTCGCTCCCCCCGTCTGCGTCAACGCCTGAACTTGACCGAAGTCCGCGAAGATCGGAGGCGCGCCGGGAGCGATTTCGCCTCGACCGGCTTGCGTTTGGCGTGCGTGGACATCCCCTTCTGCGTCCCAGGGGAAGGGCGCGCAGCCACGACTCTGGCACGATGTCCGTTCGTCTTGCCGGCGGCCGCCCGCCGGGCTTTCTTCGGAACGGCGGAAATCCGGCTCTCTCCTGGACGTATCAGCAAACGGGGCACGTATCCCTGGTCGAAACCGGCGAACCGCACGCTGGATTCCCGCCCTTCGATCTGGGCGAACCCGTCGTCGAGAATGTCGCGCATGTGGGCATCCCGGCGGAATGACGAATTGCCGCCGAACACCACGCCCACCAGCCGGACGCCGTTACGGCGGGCCGATGCCACCAGGTTGAAGCCCGAGGCATTGACGAACCCGGTCTTGATGCCGTCCGCGCCGTAGTAGTTCTCGAGCAGATGATTGTGATTGTGGAAACTCCGCCCCCGATACTGGAAGCGCGAAGTGGAGAAATACGGATAGTACTGGGGAAAATGCTTCAGCAGCGCCTTTCCGAGTCGGTACATGTCGCGCGCCGTCGTGACCTGTTCGGGATCCGGCAGCCCCGAGGCGTTGCGGAACACGGTCTGACTCATGCCCAGCTCGCGCGCTTTTCGCGTCATCATCGCGGCAAACGCAGGCTCCGAGCCGGCCAGTCCTTCGCCCAGCGTGGCGGCGGCGTCATTGGCGGAGCAGGTGACCAGGGCCAGGATGCCTTCTTCCACCGTCAGCGGATCACCCGGCCTGAGTCCGATACGGGATGGGGACCGGGATGCGGCGTAGCTGGAGGCATAGAAGGTGTCATACAAGGAAATTCTGCCCTGTACAAGCGCCTCGAACACCAGGTAGAGGGTCATCATCTTAGTCAGGGAAGCGGGATGCCTGATCTCGTCAGCGTTCCGCTCGTACAGCACCCGATCCGATTCGACCTCCATGACCAGCGCCGAATAGGGAGCGGCGACGGCTTCGCCGGCGACCCACCCCACTGCAACAGCCACTACGACTATCCCTACGAAACGACAAAGACGGCGCGACATCACTCGAGATTTCCAATAAACTGACAAAACGATCCTTTTTCCATTGTCTCCCCTGCCAAGAAAAGGGCAAGACCCGAACGGGAGGGTCAACCCCGCCGCATGACCCTCTGTTTCTCCCGCTCCCAGTCGCGCTCCTTCTCGGCAGCACGCTTGTCATGTTGTTTCTTTCCGCGCGCCAGGCCGATTTCCAGCTTCGCGCGGCCCTGTTTCCAGTACAGCGACAACGGCACGAGGGTATAACCCTTGCGCTCCACCTGTCCGATCAGACGGCTGAGTTCCTCTGCATGCAAGAGCAGCTTACGGCTGCGGGTGGGATCGGGCTGGACGTGGGTGGAAGCCGATGGCAAGGGAGAGAAATGCGCGCCGAACAGCCATGCTTCGCCGTTCTTCAGTATTACAAAGCTTTCCTTGAGTTGCGCCTTGCCCGCCCGCAGACTCTTGACTTCCCAGCCCTCCAGCACCAAACCCGCTTCGAGGCGCTCCTCGATGAAATATTCATGGGTGGCCTGGCGGTTCTGGGCGATGTTGGCGCTTCCTGGGGCGCTTTTCTTGCTGCTCATGACGGTGGGATTCTTCGGTTCGATTCGGTTTGCTATCCTGTGAGGATTTTACCCCACCGGCGCCCATGCTCCGACCCCGAACGAGCGTGTTTCCGCCCGGCCGAGCACTACCAGCAGGAGGATAACCATGACCGATCAACGATTCGTGCACGTGCAATGGTCTTCGCGACTGGCTTTCGTCCTGGCTGCGAGCGGTTCGGCCATCGGCCTGGGCAACATCTGGAAATTTCCCTATCTCACCGGCGAACACGGCGGCGGTGCCTTCGTGCTGGTGTATCTGCTGTGCGTCGCCGCCATCGGCATCCCGATCATGATCGCCGAAACCCTGCTCGGACGGCGAGGGCGGCAGAGCCCGATCAATGCCATGCGGAGCCTGGCCGAGACAGCCAAGGTCAGCCCGGCCTGGCAGTATGCGGGCTGGCTCGGCGTGATATCGGGTTTCCTGATTCTGTCCTATTACAGCGTCATCGCCGGCTGGGCATTGGCTTACGTCTTCAAGATGAACAGTGCGCTGTTCAGCCATGTCACCCCCGAAACCGCGGCACGCTATTTCGACGAATTCCGCACCGATCCGCAGATACAGGTGATCTGGCATACCCTGTTCATGGTAGCCACCGTGGCCATCGTGAGTCGGGGCGTGAACGGCGGCCTGGAGAAAGGCACGCGCTACCTGATGCCGGCGTTGGCGGTCATGCTGGTCGTCCTGGTCCTCTATGCCGTCGGTACCGAAGGACTGGGCCGGGCCGTCGCCTTCCTGTTCCTGCCCGATTTCTCCCGGCTGAGCGGAGAAAGCGTGCTGACCGCCATGGGACAGGCCTTCTTCTCGCTGGGACTGGGCATGGGCTCGATCATGGTCTACGGTTCCTACCTCCCCAGCCACGTTTCCATCGCCCGCTCGACGATCGTGGTAGCAGCCGCCGATACCGCGGTCGCGCTGTTTGCGGGCCTGGCTATCTTCCCCATCGTGTTCAGCAATCACCTGGAACCCGGCATGGGACCGGGCCTGATTTTCCAGACCCTGCCGATCGCATTCGGCGCCATGCCGGGAGGCTCTTTCTTCGGTGCCCTGTTCTTCGTCCTCGTGTTTTTTGCCGCCTTGACTTCATCCATCGCCATGATCGAACCGGCGGTCGCCTGGCTGACCGAAAATCGGGGGCTGAGCCGGGAAGCCGCGAGCGCCTGGAGCGGCTTGGCCTGCTGGGGGCTGGGCCTGGGCACCCTGCTGTCTTTCAGTTCCTGGTCGGACGTCCGGTTGTTCGGCAGGAACCTGTTCGAACTGCTCGATTTCCTGACCGCCGACGTCATGCTTCCAATCGGTGGCTTCCTGGTCGCGGTGTTCGCCGGCTGGGTGCTGAGCCGCCGGGATACCGAAGAGGAACTCGAAATGGCCGATTCCCGCGCCTACGAGGTCTGGCGGTTCCTGGTGCGCTACGTCGCCCCCAGCGGGATGGGTATCATTTTCCTCAAGGCGATGGAGCTGATCTGATGACCGACACGCGCCGGCCGATCCGAGTGGAAGTGGCTTATGCCCGACCCGACGTTCAGGTCATCATACCGGTCAAGGTCGCAGAGGGCGTCTCCGCGGCGGCGGCCATCCAGACCTCCCGAGTGCTGGAGAAATTCCCGGAAATCGATCTGGCGGTCAACAAGATCGGCATCTTCGGCAAGGTCTGCGGACTCGACCAGATTTTGCGGCCGGGCGACCGGGTGGAAATCTACCGCCCCTTGATCGCCGACCCCAAAGAATCGCGCCGCCAGCGGGCAGCCAGGAAGGACGAAGGAAAAGCCTAGCCGCTGCCGAACCAGCTCTTGATGTGTCCCCACAAACTCTGGTCGCGCTCGATCTTGGGGATGTCGACGTTGACGTCCTTGCTGGCATCCAGGGATGGCAGTTCACCCGGCTTGAAATCCCCCTGCAGCCCGACCAGCTCGTCGTGATCAAACAGAAGCGATATCCGGCGCTGCACGCGCTCCTCTCCACCCGGCTGGTTGGAATAGACGTAGTCCCAGCGGTCATCACGGAACGGGCTCACCGTGAGTGGCGACCCCATGATGAAGGTCACCTGGCGCCTGTTCATACCCGGCTTTAGCTGGTCTACCATTTCCTGCGAGACGATGTTCCCCTGATGAATGTCCAGGTGGTAAAGGAAGGGGATCCGGTCGACATAGGTGCAGGCGGCCAGCGGGAGAGTGGCGATCAGGGAGAGTATGGTACGATGTGGGGGCATGACGGAATGAAATCGCAGCCGGGTTCGAGCGGCACCGTGCCGCATCATACCCGATCGAGGATTTTGAAGACATAGCGCGCTCGAACCCCATGGAAACGCAAGACATACGCAACGCCGGCCTCAAGGTCACCCTCCCCCGGATCAAGATCCTGGAAATGCTCGAGGAGCAATCCGACCAGGATCGGCATCTGACCGCGGAGGACGTGTACAAGCGGCTGATCCAGCAGGGCGAGGAAATCGGGCTGGCGACGGTGTACCGGGTGCTGACCCAGTTCGAGGCTGCCGGCCTCGTCAAGCGCCATCATTTCGAAGGCGGCAATTCGATCTTCGAGTTCAACCGCGGCGAGCACCACGACCACATCGTCTGCGTCAAATGCGGGCGGGTCGAGGAGTTCAGTGACGAGGTGATCGAAAGCCGGCAAAAGGAAATCGCGAAAAATCTCGACTTTTCCCTGACCGACCATTCGCTCTGCCTCTACGGCATCTGCGCGCATTGCCGCACGGCCGCCACCTCTCCCTGACCTTTCCCAAGTTCCCCCCTCCGTGTTCAAGCCGCTCGTCCTCTACATCGGCCTGCGCTATACGCGCGCGAAACGGCGCACCCGTTTCATTTCCTTCATCACGCTGACCTCGGTACTGGGCATCGCGCTGGGGGTCACGGCACTGATCACCGTGCTTTCGGTCATGAACGGTTTCGAGGCGGAATTACGCGAACGCATCCTCGGCATGACCTCGCATGCGTCCATTTCCGGCCCGGGCGGTACGCTGGGCGACTGGCGGGTCTTGGAACCTGCACTTTCGGAAGACAAGCGCATCCTGGGATGGGCGCCCTACATCGAGGGGCAGGCCATGCTGAGCTCCGAACGGCGCGCCAGCGGCGCGATGCTGCGGGGCATACTGCCGGAGTACGAGCCGCGGGTCTCGGACGTGGCGAACCACATGCAGCTCGGCAAACTCGGCGACCTGGCGCCCGGCCAGTTCGGCATCATCCTGGGCGCCGAGCTGGCGGCCTATCTCGGTGTATCCAGCGGAGACAAGGTCACGGTCATCACGCCCCAGGTCACCGCGACACCGGCGGGCATCCTCCCTCGGCTCAAGCGCTTCACGGTCATCGGCACGTTCCAGGTCGGCATGTTCGAGTACGACCGGAACCTCGCCCTGATCCAGCTCGAAGACGCGGCCCGCCTGCTGCACATGGAGGGCGAGATCAGCGGCCTGCGGCTCAAGCTCGACGACCTGTTCAACGCCCACCGCATCGCCCGCGATCTCGGGCCGAAGCTGCCGGGCGACTACTACGTCACCGACTGGACCCAGGCCCATACCAACTTCTTCCGCGCCATCAAGACGGAGAAGCGGGTGATGTTCATGATCCTCCTGCTGATCGTCGCCGTGGCGGCGTTCAACATCGTTTCGACCCTGGTCATGGTGGTGACGGACAAGCGTGCCGACATCGCCATTCTCCGCACCCAGGGCATGACGCCCGCCAGCGTGATGGGCATCTTCATGGTGCTCGGCACCGTGATCGGCGCCGTCGGCACCGTGATCGGCGGCCTCGGCGGCGTGCTCCTGGCCCTGAACGTCTCCGAGATCGTGCACTGGATCGAAAGCCAGCTCAGTATGAAATTCCTGTCCGCCGACGTGTACTACATCAGCGACCTGCCGTCCAAGCTGAACTGGACGGACGTGTTCCAGATTACCGGCATGGCCTTCCTGCTGTCCTTGCTGGCCACGATCTATCCGGCCTGGCAGGCCTCGCGGGTGCGTCCGGCAGAGGAACTGCGGTATGAATGAACCGGTCCTGGAATGCCGCGCCCTGCACAAGCGCTTCGTCCAGGGCATCCTCGACGTCGAGGTCCTGCACGGGGTGGACCTGCGCATACGGCGGGGCCAGCGCTTGGCCATCATGGGTGCCTCCGGCTCCGGCAAGAGCACACTCCTGCATCTCTTGGGCGGCCTGGACACTCCCACCAGCGGGAAGGTTCTGATGGACGGGATCGATCTGGCCGCTCTGAATGAACGCCGCCGGGCGGAGCTGCGCAACAAGACCTTGGGCTTTGTCTACCAATTCCATCACCTGCTGGGTGAATTCACGGTGCTGGAGAACGTCGCCATGCCGCTCTTGATAGGCGGCGCCTCCGTCGCCAGGGCAAGGGACGCCGCCGCGGCGCTGCTGCGCCGGGTGGGTTTGGGAAAACGCATCGAACACAAGCCGGGGGAGCTTTCCGGCGGCGAGCGGCAGCGGGCGGCGATCGCCCGGGCGCTGGTGACGCGTCCGAAATGCGTCCTGGCGGACGAACCTACCGGCAACCTGGACAGCAAGACGGCGGAGCAGGTCTATCAGCTCATGCTGGAGCTCAATCAGGAATTCGGTGTGAGCTTCCTCATCGTTACCCACGACGCGTCATTGGCCCACAAGATGGATGAGGTCCTCCACATGGAGGATGGGCGGCTGGTCTAACCCCGGGCGGGCTTAGAGCTTGTCGGCGTGATGGAGGTGCAACAGCTTCCAGTAGGCGCGGCAGCTCAGGTTCACCAGATAATGGCTGTTCAGCGGCTTGGACCGCAGTTTGCGGAACTCCCAATGCTGCCGCACCGAGCGTCGCCAAAGCCAGCGAATGGAAAAATAGCCCAGTACGGCCCCCAGATTCATGAGCGTGAAACAACCGACCAGCAGCGGCGCCCCCAGGCTCCAGGCGGTTTCGATGCTGAAGAACGCAGAAAACTCGGTGAAGGTGAATGAATCCAGCCCCAGCACCCAGGTCCCGACCAAGTAGGCGAAATAGTACATCGGCACCCAGGTGAGGGGATTGGTGATCCATACCAGCGCCACTGCGACTGGTACATTGGCGTCGAAATAGATGGACAGGATCGCGGCGATGACCATCTGCCAGGGCAGCGGCGGGGTGTACATCGCCCACAGCCCCACGGCGAAAGCCCGCGACACCGAACGCCGGTTCAAATGCCAAAGATTCGGGGCATGCAGTCTTTCCCCGAGGAACTCGAGACTTTTGATCTCCCTGATCCGTTGCCGGTCCGGCATGTAACGCTTGAGAATCTTCTTGGGCATGAGGCGTCTGGTACTGATGAGGTTGTCGGCCGGGGCGGCTATTGTACGTGCTCCGTTGGCAAAGATGAACGCGGGCCGCGGCGGCATGGCGGCGCTGCTGGGCTTCGTCAGTGGCGTGATCGCCGTGCAGACGCTGCCGGAACTGCCGTCGCCGATGCTGCTGGCCGGCTTCGCCATCGCCGCAGCGATCCTCTTCTTCTGCCGCTGGTTTCTCGGTTGCGCGCTGCTGCTGGGCTTTGTCTGGGCCTCGGCGTTCGCCCTACTCCGCCTGCATGACGACCTGCCCCACGAGCTCGAAGGCCGGGACATCCACATCGAAGGCACCGTCGCCAGCCTGCCGGAGCCGAATGAACGGAGCGTGCGCTTCGAATTCGACGTCGACCGGATCCTCGGTCCGGAAGACTCCCGAGTTCCCAGGCATCTCCGTCTGACCTGGTACGACGCCGGCCGCACCATCCACGCGGGCGAGCACTGGCGTCTGACCGTCCGGCTCAAACGGCCACACGGCATGCTCAATCCCGGAGGGATGGACTACGAACTCTGGCTGTTCTCCCGGAACATCCGCGCCCTCGGCTATGTGCGCGAGTCCACCGGCAACGTGCTGCTGAAGCCGGCGAACCCATGGCTGCCGGGCGCGTGGCGCCAGTTCTTGTCGGATCGCATCCATGATACCCAGGCCGGAAGCCCTTTTGACGGCGTGATCCGTGCGTTGGTCTTGGGCGCGGAAGACGCCATCGCCCCGCCCCAGTGGGAGGTGCTGCGGCGCACCGGCACCGCCCATCTGATCGCGATTTCCGGCTCCCATATCGGCCTGATCGCCTTCCTGGCTTACGCCGTCACGGCAAGAGCCACCACCCTGCTGCACGTGATGCGCTGCCCACCGCCGGCCCTGGCGGCCAGCGCGGCCATCACCGCGGCAGCCGCCTATTCCGCCCTCACCGGCTTCGCGATACCGACACGGCGGGCGCTGCTCATGATCGCGATCGCCATGGGCGGCATCATCGCACAGCGCCACCTGCGCCCCGCCCGTACCCTTGCACTGGCGCTCGCCGCCGTCGTCCTGCTCGACCCGCTGGCCGTGACCTCGCCGGGGTTCTGGCTGTCCTTCCTGGCAGTCGCATTCATCCTCTATCTGCTGACCGGCCGCCTGCATCGCCCCGGTCTCGTCGGCGGGCTGGCCTGGACCAACTGGGCTACCAGCCTCGGCCTCGCGCCGGCGCTGTTGTTCTTCTTCGGCCAGATCTCCTTGGTCTCGCCCTTGGCGAACCTGTTCGCCGTACCGGTGCTGGGCCTGGCGATCACACCTCTGGCGCTGTTCAGCGCCCTGGTGCTCCTGGTCTGGCCCGCAGTGGGGGAGGTCTTGATGGGATTCACGGCAACGCTCGTCGCCTGGAGCTGGAAAGCGCTCGAATGGCTCTCCGCCCTATCCTGGGCTCAATGGCAGCATGCCGCCCCGCCGTTTCCGATGGCGCTACTCGCGGCCTTAGGCGTAGCGGTGCTGATGGTCCCGCGCGGCATTCCGGGACGCTGGCTGGGCCTGTTCCTGCTGCTGCCGGCCGCGACCCATGCCCCCGCTCCACCTCCGGAGGGCAGCTACCGGCTCACCGTGCTGGACGTCGGCCAGGCACTGGCCAGCGTCGTGGAAACCCATGCCCATACCCTTGTGTTCGACACCGGCGCACGGCTGAGCGACAGCTTCGACACGGGCACGGCAGTACTGGAGCCTTATCTTCGCAGCCGCGACATCTCGGCCATCGATACCCTGGTGGTCAGTCATGGCGACAACGACCACATCGGAGGAGCCGCCGCCCTGCTACGGCGCTTCCCGGTCACCGTGGCCCTGAGCAGCGCACCGGACAAACTTTTCCATCCCGGCGCAAGAGCCTGCCACGCGGGGCAAAACTGGGAATGGGACGGAGTGCGGTTCGAGATGCTGTGGCCGCCCGCCCCGGGGAGCGCCGAGGGAGCAAACCCGGGCGGCAAGGAAAACGACATCTCCTGCGTGATGAAGATCAGCGCCGCCCAGGGCAGCGCCCTGTTGACCGGCGACATCGAGCGCGACGCCGAATCCGCTCTGGTGAGGCGCCACGGCACCGCGCTGGCGAGCGAGGTACTGCTCGCGCCGCATCACGGCAGCAAGACCTCGTCCAGCCCGGAATTCCTGAGCGAAGTACGGCCATCCACCGTTCTGGTTTCGGCCGGCTACCGCAACCGCTGGGGATTCCCGAGTCCCCAGGTGATGGAACGTTACCGGCGCTTCGGCATCCGGGTGTTCGACACCGCCAGCGGCGGCGCACTGACCGTTCTGCCCGCTGCCGACGGTCCAGGGACCGAGATCCTTCCCTACCGTCTGCGCCACCGCCGCTACTGGCACGACACCGCGATCAGGACAGAACGCCCTGCCGGCGCAGCTCCTCGATGAGGTCGGCCACATCCCGACCCTCCACCGACAGCATCAGCCGTCCCTCCCCCGCACCGAAATCGGCATGCATCAGCGGGCACAAACAGATCAGCCCGGCATGGTTGACGAGTTGCGCCGCCCGGATCAGCTCGGCACCGAAACCTTCGTCCTCGAGCACCGTCGCCGGATGGCCGATGTCGAACAGGGCCCGCTCGAGCCGATAGGCCATCTCATGACGCTGGGGTCCGGTGAGCCAGACGGTGACGGCCTTCTGGCCGAAGCGGGCAGCACGCTCCTCGGCGGTGACCTTGCGGAAGCCGGTTTCGCCCTGGACGGGCCCTGCGATCATGCCCGCCCCGACCGTGACGTTGGTCAGCCGGTCGATGACGATGAAAGCGCCGGTCCCCTTGCAGCGGGCATAGGGATCGAACGCCAGCGGCGCGCTCAAGGCCAGCTCGCACAAACCGATCTCGTTGAGATTGAGCTGGCCGGCCGGGTGCCGCTCCAGGGTGTTGACGTCGATGCGGTGGCGGATGGCGGCCACCGAGCCGGAGAGGGTCCGGGTGGCGTGTTTGAGGAGGTATTGCTTCCCCGGAATCAGCGGGGCTTCGGTCATCCACACGACGTGGGCCTCGAAGCGACTGTCGAGGTACGGCAAGCGGTCCGGATGCACCAGGAGGTCGCCGCGGCTGACGTCGATCTCGTCCTCCAGCGTGAGGGTGACGGCCTGGGGCGGAAAGGCGGCCTCCAATTCGCCATCATAGGTGACGATGGACTGGATCCGGCTGCGGGTCTTGGCCGGCAGCACCAGGACCGGATCGCCCGGCCTGAACACCCCGGCGGCGACGGTGCCGCTGTAGCCGCGGAAATCGAGATGGGGGCGGTTGACGTACTGCACCGGGAAGCGCGGATCGTCGAAGTTGCGGTCCTGGGCGATCTCGAGAGTGTTGAGCAGCTCGATCAGGGACGGTCCGCCGTACCAGGGCATGGCTGCGCTCCTGTGCACCACGTTGTCGCCGTTCAAGGCGGAGATCGGGATGAAGCGCACGTCGTGCAGCTCGAGCTTGTCGGCGAAGGCGAGGTAGTCGGCGCGGATACGGTCGAACACGGCTTCGCTATGGTCCACCAGATCCATCTTGTTGATGGCGACCAGGACATGCCTGATCCCCAGGAGCGACACGATGTAGCTGTGGCGGCGGGTCTGCACTTGCACTCCGTGGCGGGCGTCGATCAGGATGATGGCCAGGTCACAGGTGGAGGCGCCGGTGGCCATGTTGCGGGTGTACTGCTCATGGCCAGGGGTGTCGGCGATGATGAACTTGCGCTGGGTCGTGGAGAAATAGCGGTAGGCGACGTCGATGGTAATGCCCTGCTCGCGCTCGGCCTGCAGGCCGTCGACCAACAGGGCCAAGTCGAGTTCGCCGCCGGTGGTGCCGGATTTGACGCTGTCTCGCCGCACCGCACTGAGCTGGTCCTCGTAGATCATCTGGGAATCGTGCAGCAGCCGCCCGATCAGGGTGCTCTTGCCGTCGTCGACGCTGCCACAGGTGAGGAGCCGCAAGAGCTCCTTCCGCTCGTGCTGGGCCAGGTATGCGTGGATGTCGGTGCCGATGAGGTCGGATTGGTGTGACATGGGCGTGATCAAAAGTCGCGGAGCGAATGCCGAATCACCCTCTCCCTTGGAGAGAGGGCCGGGGTGAGGGAAACCGTCATTGCCATCGGAATCTGCAACGGCATGGGGCACCGACGGTCAGAAATACCCTTCCTTCTTCTTTTCTTCCATGGACCCGGCCTGGTCGTGGTCGATGAGCCGGCCCTGGCGCTCGGAGGTCCTGGTCAGCAGCATTTCCTGGATGATCTCCGGCAACGTGGCGGCGTCGGATTCGATGGCGCCGGTCAAGGGGTAGCAGCCCAGGGTGCGGAACCGCACTTTCTTCCGCATCGGCACTTCGCCGGGCAACAGCGGCATGCGCTCATCATCCACCATGATCAGCATGCCATCGCGCTCGACCACCGGCCGCTCGGCGGCGAAGTACAGCGGGACGATGGGGATGTCTTCCAGGTAGATGTACTGCCAGACGTCGAGTTCGGTCCAGTTGGACAGGGGGAACACACGGATGCTCTCACCCTTGTTGATCTTGCCGTTGTACAGGTTCCACAGCTCGGGGCGCTGGTTCTTGGGGTCCCAGCGGTGATGCCTGTCGCGGAACGAGTACACCCGCTCCTTGGCGCGGGATTTCTCCTCGTCCCGGCGGGCCCCGCCGAAAGCGGCGTCGAAGCGGTACTTGTCCAGGGCCTGTTTGAGCCCTTCGGTCTTCATGATGTCGGTGTGCTTCTTGCTGCCGTGGACGAAGGGATTGATGCCCTGGCGCACGCCCTCTTCGTTGACGTGGATGATGAGGTCCAGCCCCAGCTCCTGCGCCCGCCGGTCGCGGAAGGCGATCATGTCGCGGAACTTCCAGGTCGTGTCCACGTGCATCAGCGGAAACGGCGGCTTGCCCGGGTAAAACGCCTTCATCGCCAGATGCAGCATCACCGCCGAGTCCTTTCCGATCGAGTACAGCATCACCGGCCGCTCGAACTCGCTCACCACTTCCCGAAATATGTGGATGCTCTCCGACTCCAGCTGCTTCAGGTGGGTCAATTTGTGTGCGTTCATGCGGTACGGCCGAGAGAAAAATAGGGTTCGGTGAAACCTGTAAAGAATACCACAACGTGCCCCCGGCTCATGACCGAACATTGCCGCCGCACGCAACAGGACCATTGACTCCTTCCCGCCGAAGCGCTATATGGCCGCTTGCGGAGCCGGATTTCGACGTCGCGGCCCGATGGCAATCACCCTGATATTTTTGGTGCACCAAAGCAAAATATGCCGAGGCGACCTACAGCACGGAGGATGGCATCATGAAAAATTTCGAACAGGTCAGGGATGTTCTGGATCATGGCAAAGAACTCCACGATCAAATACGAGCCTATTACGAAACCTTGAAAAAACAGACGGATCAGTCGGAAATCCGGTTGAAGATGGCTCTCGACTATCTGAGCCGGCACGAAGACGAACAGAAGGAAATGCTGGAGCGTTTCGAGGAAAACGCCCGCAGTGCCCTTCTCAATACCTGGCTGCAGTTCGCCCCCAGCGACCATGTCGAAGAGCTGCTGGCAAAGACCAAACCCCGTCCCGGCATGAGCGTGGACGAAGTGGTGCAAATCGCCTGCGCCTTCGACGACGCCCTCGTGACCCTGTACAAGGAAGCAGCGGCGGAAATGGACGATCCCAAGGCACGGAACGTCTTCAACAATCTGGCCGAGGCGAGCGAGAAGGAAAAACAGCGCATCGTCCGCGACACACAGCAGATGCTCCACGAAATATGATGCCACGCGCGGAGGGGCCTGCCCCTCCGCCCAAGTCCACGGTTTTTCTGGTATGATGGGTTCAGATCGGCCGTCAGGGAAACTTTCGTTTAACCGCGCGGTCTGACTTGTCAACCCGGGGGCGACATGGCTTCGACGTGGATCGCGAAACCTGAGGTGCATGCCGAGGTGCAGATGACCTCGTAAATCCATCTGCAAACCAAATAAACGCCAACGACGACGTTTACGCACTGGCCGCTTAAGCCGGCCGGCCTCTGATCAACAGCTCGCTTACAAGCGGCTGGTTGGGGGTAACCCAATTGTAAGCTCGCGCTGAAGTCTGTCCGGGGCCGAAGCGCTAAAACCCAACGGAATCGCCGTCCGTCTTCCCTGCCACTCGGGTAGCGTCCGGCTAAATCAATAGAGTGGATACGCATGTAGAACCGATGGCAGAGGATTTGCGGACGCGGGTTCAATTCCCGCCGCCTCCACCAATATATAAAGGTCAACCGTTCTCGGTTGGCCTTTTTTATTCGCGCCATCCTTCGCGCTCACCCTTCGGGCCGTCGCTGCGCGACGTTCGGCGCCGCTCCTGCGGCGCTCGTCTTGCGCGCTCCCGCGTGCTCGCGGGGACTCTCGCGGACGCCTGCGGACTTCCTTCCCCGGCCGTCTTGCCCACCTCGGGCCGCATTCCGCTCTCTCCCTGCCGTTATTCTCTCCAGGCTCGCCCCCCTTTAAGGCGCCGAAGTCCGCAAAGGCCGTCCGCAGCCTCCATGAATATCAACAAGTTACGTGCTGACCGTTCAAGCGGTTGGATGAAGGCATCGCTGTTCCAGAGGAAACGGCCCGCCGGCTTACTTGCTGTTGTCGTAAACAAATTGGCAGCCTTGTTGACGCAATACACAAACACGCCTACGATTGATTCAACTGAAACAAGTCATGGGGCACATCTTGGATCCGAGCAACCTCGTCGGCATCAGCGAGATCGCCGATCTCGCCAAGGTCACTCGTCAAGTCGTCAGCAACTGGCGCCAGCGCTATGATCACTTTCCGCGCCCGGTGAAAACGCTCCAGAGCGGCCCGGTCTGGGATCGAGAGGTGGTCGAGGCCTGGGTCAAGAACTTCAAGGGCGAAGCCACGCACGTCCTGAGTTTCATCAACCTGAAGGGCGGCGTCGGCAAGACCACGACCGCGGTTGGCGTCGCTGAAATCCTTGCGCAGGAAGAGCGCAAGCACGTTCTGGTCGTGGATCTCGACCCGCAGACCAACGCCAGTGTCACGCTGATCTCCGAGGAACGCTGGGCGGAGATGGACAAGGCGGGGCAGACGGTCGCCCAACTGTTCGCCGATCGGCTGAACCCCAACGATCCGCCGAAGTTCGAGATCGAAAAATCCATCGCCCGCGGCGTCTCCACCATCAACGATGGCATTGCGCGTCTCGACCTGCTGCCGTCGAGCATACGTCTGATCGACATTCAGGACCGCATCCCGATGATCGCGTTGTCGGGCAACTTCACCGTCAACCCGCTGGACATCCTGAAGCACGCCCTGCAGCCGGTCATCGACCGGTACGACTACGTGATCATCGATTGCCCGCCGAGCCTCGGCACGGTCACCAAGAACGGCCTGCGCATTTCCACGGGATACGTCATTCCCACCATCCCAGACATCCTCTCCACCTGGGGCATCTACCAGATCGTCGACAACGTCCAGCGTTTTGCCGACGACATCGATCGGCCCATCCCGTCGCTCGGCATCGTCGCCACAAAGGTTCAGGGCAACAATCTCCATCGCCGCGTCATGGATGACCTGGGCGCCGGGCGTCTCGGTCGTTTCGGCGAAGCGGGTGCGCTGCCCCAGCCGCCCCTCTTCGCCAACAGCATTCCACAGACCGTGAATGTCGCACGTGGCGCGGACGTGGATGCCGACATCCGCACATTCAAGGGAAAATACGGCACGGCATACGAATCCATCCGCGGGCTGGCCAAGGAAATCAAAACACTATGCGAAACGAGAAAGCCCTGATCAAGCTGCTGCGCGGGCTGGTCGATCTCCTTGCCGACGAAGCAGGGCGCAACCCCGACTTCGCCGCGCGCCTGGACGACGTGTTGACCGGTCTGCCGGCAGGGTCAGCCAAGCCCCCCAAGCAACGCGCCACGCCGCCCGCCGAACTGCCGGACATTCATGCTGAATGGAACCAGCGCAGCGAAACCGACTTCCGCCTGTGGCTGCGCGACCAGCCGATGCCGGTGCTACGCGCCCTGGTTCGAACCCACGACTTCGACCCCACCCGCCGCACGACCAAGTGGAAGGAACCTGAAAAACTCGCCGACTTCATCGCTGACGGCCTGAAGGCCCGCCTGGCGCGCGGGTCGTCATTCCTCGGGCGGGGGACAGCGTCATGAGTCTCAGCTCCATCAGTCCATGTAACCACTGTCAGACCCAGGAAGAGTGAACAGCCCATGTTCCACCTCACTGCACGTGTTGCTTGGCACGATTCGCGTTGGAACGGAGCCGTCTGCCGCAAGCCTTCCTGCAACTCTTTCTGCGCGGCTCTCGACCGCATCCGCTTGGAGCGCGATGACGCCCGTGAGGATGCTCTGGCAGGGAAGCGATGGAGCACTCTGGACCCGGACGAACTGCCCGCGTGCAAGGCCGAGTCGGGCGCGTTCATGAACGAAGAGGAGTGGTCGCGGCGCTTCGTCCACCCCTACGCCGGCATCAAGAAAGCCGAGGAGACGCACGGCCACCTCAAGCCGACGCTGGTCAGGGTCCCTTCCTACGCCACGTTCGTGGTGCCGTTCGCGTGGATGCTCCGTAGCGAGCAGGAGGCGATCGACGAACGGCTTCCGACACCGCTTCCGCCCGACGAGGATTCCCCGTTCGCGAGTCCTTGGGTCTTCGGCCGCGAGCGACAGGAGGCGATCCTCAAGCTGTTCTCGAGCAGGCTCACGCCAGAGCGGTCGCTGGTGTTCTTCTACTGCAAGGAGGGCCAGCCGCTCGGCGACACCATCTCGCGGCTCGTGATGGGCGTCGGGAGGATCGCGACAGTCGCGCAGCCGAAGGCCTACGACGTCACGAAGACGAAGCCCACGCACCTCATGTGGGACCTGCTCATTCGGCACACCATCCGACCCGACGGAGAGGACGGCTTCCTGCTCCCGTACCACGACTACCTCGAGCCGACAGGCGATGCCGCTGAAGACGCTCGGCGTGAACGCCTCCTACAAGAGATTGCGGTGCCCGCCGACCCGGCACACGTTCGCGTCTTCTCCTACGCCGCGGAGCTGGCACCTGCCGACATCGCACTGTCGACGCTGGTCCGTTGCCTCGAATCGGTGCGCAAGATTCGAGAGCACGGGATCGCGAAGGGGCCGTGGGAGCGTCGCGAGGAGTGGCTCAACCAGCAGATCGCGCTGGCATGGCAAGACCGAGGACCGTTCCCTGGGCTGGGCCCCGTGCTCGAAGCTCTCGGGATGCGACTCGGGACGGCCCTCGCGCTGGAGCTGCGGTCGTCGGGAATGGTCAAGGCCGACGTCGACCCGTGGCCGACCGTGGACGCGATCCTCCGAGGCAAACAGAAGCCGCCGCAGCCGGCCTATGCGGAGGATCTGAAGGCGATCCGAGAGACGTGGACGAGCCTCCCTGACGAGCGCCGCGCTCTGCTCACGCTGCTGTCGCGGTTTGCGTTTACGTCGGCGCAGGCGCTTCGCTGGTTCGATCCGAAGGAGAGAGCCAAGGGCACAGCCACCAAGGTCAGCGACGAGGACATCCTCGCGAACCCGTACCGGATGAGCGAGGTGGACCTCGGCGACTGGAACGACTCGCCAGTATCGGTGGGGCTCATTGATCGCGGCTTGCTCCCTGACGCGACCATCGCAGCAAAGCACCCGGTCCCAGCACCCTCGAAAGTGGGCTCGCCGAACGACGCGCGGCGTCTTCGCGCCGCGCTGGTTGCGGTGCTGCGTGAAGCATCGGAGAACGGCGACGCGCTCCTGAGCGTCACCGAGGCGCTGCAGCGCGTCGGCTCGCTGGATCTTGTTCACCCTTGCGTGATCGGTTCGGACTGGCCGAACACGAACCGCAGCACGCTGTCCGGCGTCATCGAGCTCGTGGATGTCGCCGGCGCCGGCGCTACATCGACCGCTGCGCTGCAGCTCACGGAGCTGAAGGGACGTGAGGATCGACTCCGCTCGGTCCTGGGCAAGCGCGCCGGCAAGCCTGCTGCCCCCGTGAAGGCCGATTGGCAGAAGCTGCTCGTCACCGCGATCTCGGAGGCAGGCGGCAAGTTCGACAAGAGGAACGAGCTGCATCGCCAGGCGATCGAGGAACAGGCGGTTGCGCTCGAACGGCTGCTGTCTCGACGGCTGAGCGTTCTCGTCGGCCGGGCCGGCACGGGCAAGACGTCGGTCATGGGCGCCTTGATGTTGTCCGAGGCACTCACGAAGGACGGCATACTCCTTCTCGCGCCGACCGGAAAGGCGCGCGTGCGCCTCGGCAAGGCGACGAATGCCGAGGCGATGACCGTCGCACAGTTCCTTCACCGGCTCGGTCGGTACGACGGCGCCCGCCAGCGACCGAAGTTCGACGGCAAGGACAAGTATCGGAAGGAGAAAACCGTCGTCATCGACGAGTGCTCGATGCTGACGATGGACGATCTCGTCGCGGTGCTGGAGGCGCTCGACCTCGCCCACGTGCAGAGACTCATCCTGGTGGGCGACCCGAACCAGCTTCCACCAATCGGCGTGGGTCGCCCGTTCGCCGACCTCGTCTCGTATCTCGAAACCACCGATGCGCAGAGCGATGACGGTTCACCCCTGGGGCACGCCCTCGCTCGGCTCACCGTCGAGGTGCGCGCAGCGGCTGCGGCCTCCGCGGCGTCGGACGCGCTGCGCCTAGCATCATGGTTCACGCGCGAGCAGCAGCCCGTCGATGCGGATCGCGTTCTCAGCGATCTCGAGCTCGGCGAGAAATTCAACGACCTCGAGATCGTGTTCTGGAAGACGCCCGGCGAGCTACGCTCGCAACTGCTCCAGACCTTTCAGAAACACCTCGGGCTGAAGAATGGCAGCGACGTGGCGGACTTCGACGCTTCGCTCGGGCTCGACGATCGCGGCTGGGTGCCCTTCGATGCGCCGGAGGGCTCCGAACGTTGGCAGATCCTGTCCCCGGTTCGGATGCACCCGCACGGCGTGTACGACATCAACCGGTGGGTGCAGCGACAGTTCCGGGCGAAGGAACTCGAAGCGGCGTCGACCGCATGGGGCGTCAGTCTTGGCGACGAGAGCATCGTAGCCAAGGACAAGGTTATCCAGACCACGAACCAACGCCGCAAGGCGTACAACTGGAGCGATCGAGCAACCGAGGAGCACTACATCGCGAACGGCGAGGTGGCACTGATCGCGAAGGTGAAAAACATGCTCAAAGGCGTATTTGCCGGACGGCCGAACCTCACTTTCGACTACTGGCCCAACCAGTTCTCCAACGGCTACGCGCCCCTCGAGCTGGCCTACGCACTCACCGTGCACAAGTCGCAAGGCAGCGAGTTCAAGAAGGTCTTCGTCATCCTACCGAAGAACTGCAGGCTGCTCTCGCGTGAGCTCGTCTACACGGCGCTGACGCGCTCACGCGAGCAGCTCGTGCTCCTCATCGAGGGCGACGACGCAACGGTCCTCTTCGACCTCACGCGACCGGAGCGCTCGGAGACGGCGCGCCGGAACACGAATATCTTCCAGGGCGTCATTCGCGTCGCTGACGACACTGTGCCGTTCGCAGAGCACCTCATCCATCGAACCGAGAAGGGCCACCTGGTTCGCAGCAAGTCGGAGCTGGTCATCGCCAACATGCTGTTCCAGCTTGGTATCCCTTACGAGTACGAGCGCGTCTGCGAAGGCACCGCAGCACCGGGCCGCCTTCGCCCCGACTTCTCATTCGTGACGGCCGATGGCGACCTGATCATCTGGGAACACCTCGGGATGCTGAGCAGGCCCGACTACAAGCGGGGCTGGGACTGGAAGCGCGAGTGGTATGCGCGCAATGGCTTCGTTGAGGGCAAGACCTTATTCATCTCGACCGAGGATGCCCAGAAGGGGCTGGACTCAGCGCTATTGAGGGAGACGGCAAACGCCATCAAGACTCTCATCGAGTAATCTGCCTCTAACATCCGGTTCGCGGCCCGCGAATCGGAGTGTTGAACGTCTGCCTGCTTCGATTGGCTGCAAAGGCCGAAAACGGATTCTGGACTCGCCTCCGTTTCTTAGCGTGGGACTCGCGCTTTCACCGTACCAATGAGCCGATCCCGCTGCTCCTCCCACAACAACGGCGTCCCCGACGCCAGATCGAACAGGGTCACCTCCGGCGGCAGGGTCTCGTCGAGGATGGCGGCGACGATGTCCGGCGCCAGGGTGGTGAGGTTCACCATCCGACTCACATAGGCCCGATCCATCCCCTCGCGTTCGGCCACCTCGGATAGCGTGCGCGCCTCGCCGGACTCCACCATCGCCAGCCAACGGTGGCCGCGGGCGAGCGCGAGCTGGATCGGCGTCGGCGTGTCGTCCCACGGGCGTGGTTGCACGGCGCCGCCGTCCGGCAGGGTCACGGCCTTGCGGCTGCCGCGGCGCTTGATCCGGATTGGCACGGTGACGGTGAGGCTGCCGTCGCTCGCGGTGATCACCTCTGGCTGGCCGGTCTTGTCGATCAGTATCTCGTTCATGCCACGGCCTCCTCAAGCGTCTCTGGGGCGGGCTCGGGGCGCAGCTTCAGGGCGAGCACCTCGATGCCGTTGGGCCGGAACCGCACCTCGATGTCGTTCGGCGAGACGATCACCTTGTCGATGAGGAGCCGCACGATGCGCTGCTGCTCGGCCGGAAAGAGCTGATCCCAGATCGCATCCAGCCGGGTCATG
The DNA here is from genome assembly GCF_051295855.1 of Methylococcus sp. S1M. NCBI lineage: Bacteria > Pseudomonadati > Pseudomonadota > Gammaproteobacteria > Methylococcales > Methylococcaceae > Methylococcus > Methylococcus sp. S1M. Next base: position 46,917 of record NZ_JBPDXO010000004.1, on the reverse strand, counting down.
GCCACCGTAACCTGGGCCTCGTCCAAAGAGGGGTCGAGCCGGGCGGCGCGCTCGGCCACCCCGGCGACCATGTCCGATGCGCGCAGCACCCGGCGCATCTGCTCCAGCACGGCGGCCTCCAGCTCCCCGGCCGGCAGGCGCGGCAGCCCGGAGGCGCCGGCGTGCTCCTTGTTCTCCCGCGTCGGCAGGTAGTAGCGGTAGATGCGTCCGTTCTTCTTGCGCGTGGACCAGGGCGTGAGTGCCCGGCCATCGATTCCCACGACGATCCCCTTGAGCAGGAACGGCACCCGGGCGCGGGTGTTATTGCCTCGCACACGCGAGTTCTGCGCGAGGATCGCCTGGACAGCGTCCCACAGTTTGCGCTCGACGACGGGCGGGTGCTCGCCTGCATACCACTGATCGCGATGGCGGATCTCGCCCAGGTAGACCCGGTTGTTGAGCAGCTTGTAGACGAGGCTCTTGTCGATGGGCTTGCCCTCGCGCACCCGCCCGTCCTGGGTAGTCCAGGCCTTGGAGGTCACGCCGTCGAGGCGCAGCTCCTTCACGAGCATGGTCGAGGACCCGAGTTCGACGAAGCGCTGGAAGATGTGGCGCACGATCTTGGCCTCGCGCTCGTTCACCACCAGCCGCCGGTTCTCGACGTCGTAGCCGAGCGGCGGCACGCCGCCCATCCACATGCCCTTGCGCTTGCTGGCGGCGATCTTGTCGCGGATGCGCTCGCCGGTCACCTCGCGCTCGAACTGGGCAAAGGACAGCAGGATGTTGAGCATCAACCGCCCCATCGAGGTGGTGGTGTTGAACTGCTGGGTGACCGAGACGAAGGAGACCCCGTGGCGCTCGAAGACGTCGATCATTCGCGAGAAGTCAGTCAGCGATCGCGTCAGGCGATCGATCTTGTAGACCACCACGATGTCGACCTTGCCGGCCTCGATGTCGGCCAGCAGCCGCTTGAGCGCCGGCCGGTCCATGTTGCCACCGGAGAAGGCGGGATCGTCGTAGTCGTCGGCCACCGGAATCCAGCCCTCCGCGCGCTGGCTGGCGATGTAGGCGTGGCCGGCGTCGCGCTGGGCGTCGATGGAGTTGTACTCCTGGTCGAGCCCCTCGTCGGTGGACTTCCGAGTGTAGACGGCGCAGCGCAGGCGGCGCTTCAGGGCTTCGCTCATCGCCGACCTCCCTGCTTCTTCGGATTCTTCGCCTTGGCCGGTGCCTTCACGCCGAAGAAGAGCGGCCCGGACCAGCGGGTGCCGGTGATCTCGCGGGCGATCATGGACAGGCTCGGGTAGCGCCTACCCTCGAACTCGTACTGCCCGTCCTGGGCGACCGTCACCCGGTGCTCGATCCCCTGGTACTCCCGGGTGAGCACGGTGCCGGGCATCAGCCGGATGTCGCGATCGAGCTTGCGCGCCTTGCCGGTCTCCACCAGGGCCTTGATGCGCCGCTTGTTGCGCTCCAGCAGGTTGGGATCGACCTTGCGGAACTCGATCTCCTGCAGCTTGTAGGCGATCCGCCTCTCCATGAACTGGCGGTTGGGTGTCGGGTTCTCGCTGCCGAAGAGTTCTCGCCAAAGCGCCCTCATTTCCTCTATCGAGAGATCCGGGAGCCCGGCGATCCGGGCGACGACGCTCGGCGGGGTGGGTGGGACGATGCTTGCCTTCATGGAGCCTCCTCCAAAGTGTTGTTGACGGGGTGGCTATGAAGGCGCTGGTGGCCGGAGAAGCCAAGCTCAAACTCGCTCTCCGCGGGGCCGCCTGCGGACTGAGCGAACCCGGCCTCGCGCAGTCGGACGAGGCCGTGGGCCAGCAAGGATGCGACTTCGCGCCGGCGCTGCTCCGGCGTCATCCGTTCGGGTGGTAGGTGGTTGATCGTGCACATCGGTATCGGTCCTGAGCGTCCAACTCGCTCGATGACGAGATTGTCCGGTCAGGCCGCTACCGAGGCCATCAGGGAGTTTCGGGCCGGTGCGGACCGATGGGGGCTGCTGCCAAGGAGGACGCAAGATCGGGTCGCGGCAAGCCGCTAGAATCGCCGTTGTTTACAAAATCAATACTTGTCCGTAAACTGTAAACAAAAGAGGATGCCCCCATGTTCGGCGAAAGATTGAAACTGGCCCGCAAGCGCTCCGGCCTGTCCCTTCGGGGACTGGCCGATGCCATCGACCATGCGGTCACCGCCCAGGCGATCGGCCGCTATGAGCGCGACGAGATGCTGCCGGGGTCGGCGACCGCCCTGAAACTCGCCAAGGCGCTCGGCGTCCCGCTGAGCTACCTGTTCAGCCCCTCGGAGATCCGCCTCGAGGGGGTGGAGTTTCGCAAGACCGCTGCGACCCGGGCCCAGGAGCGCGCCATGGTGGAAGCCGCCGTCCTGGACAGCCTCGACCGCTACCTCTTGGTCGAGGATCTGCTGGAGATCGGCAGCCATGTGTGGGACAAGCCCGAAGGGGCTCCCTTCAAGGTCTCCGACCTCGATGATGCGGAGACCGCCGCCGAGAGCGTCCGCAAGGCCTGGAACCTGGGTGGCGACGCGATCCCCAACGTGACCGAGCTGCTCGAAGAGCACGGCATCAAGGTGCTCAAGCTCGACTTCCCGCTTTCGGTCGACGGACTGACCTGCCGGGTGGCGCGACCGGACCAGGAGAAGGTACCGGTCATCGTGGGTTCGGTGTCGAAATCGGTGGAACGCCGACGCTTCACCCTGGCCCACGAGCTCGGCCATATGGTCATGGCCATCGACGGTGACCTGGACGAGGAGAAAGCGTGCCAGCGCTTCGCCAGTGCCCTGCTGATGCCGCGAAAGGACCTGCTGTTCGAGGTCGGGCAGCGCCGCCATGCCTTCGGCTACGCCGAGATCATCGAGATCAAGCGCATGTACGGCGTCAGCGCCGCCGCCCTGATCGTCCGGCTGCGCGACCTCGGCGTCATCACCGAGGGGACGTTACAGACCGTGTTTCGCGGCGTCGGCCGGACCTGGCGCAAGGCCGAGCCCGAACCGCTCCCGGAGAACGAGGAACCCAGACGCTTCCAGCGCCTGGTGCTCCGCGCCCTGGCAGAGGACGTCATCTCGCTTCCCAAAGCCGCAGAGCTGCTGCGCAAGAGTACGGGCGAGGTGAGCCGGATCATGTCAGGACCCGCGGAGTGACCTATCGTGCGGGTATTGGTGAGCGATGCCTCGATTCTGATTGAGCTGGCGAAATGGTCCCTCCTCGAGGCGCTCTTCAAGCTGCCGTTTGAGTTCGCGGTACCCGACGCCCTGTACGAAGACGAGCTCATCGATCTCGGTGAGATCGATCGGGAGCAGCTCAAGGGGTTGGGCCTGCGGGTCGAGTCCCTGGATGCGGAAGGCATGGCCCAGGCCGTCTCCTATCAGACGGCCCAACCCAAGCTCACCCTCCACGACTGCCTTGCCGTCACCCTGGCCGTGACGAACGACTGGCCGTTGCTGACGGGTGACAAGCGCATGCGTGCCCTCGCCGACGAAGAGCACCTCGAGGTGCACGGCGTCTTGTGGGTCATCGACCGGTTTGCCGAGCACCGCATCGTGCGCAAGCCCACGCTCGCCAAGGCGCTGCGCGGCATGCTGGACGACCCGCGGACACGGCTGCCGAATGCCGAGATCAACAAGCGGCTCGCCCTCTTCACCGCGAAGCAAGATTGAGCGGCCGGCTCTGACGCCCGGAAAGGATTCTTCGTCACATGGGAGAACAAGAACGAATGAATGATGCTGAAAATCTGGCCAAGCTGCTCGGGCACCTGAAGCCCGAGCGGCTCCAGTCCTTCATGGCGGAGGAGTTCGGGCTCGTCATGCCGGAACTCGAAAAGAAGAAGACCAAGACGGAACATCGCCAGGTCATGGAGGCCGTGCTGGCCGCCTTGCCCGTACTGGAGCGGCAGAGGATCGAGGAGGTCGCCGAGAAGATCATCCTGTTGACTGACGGTGCGGGTCAGGACGTCGTCGAGGGGTTCCGGGACGGCAGCCCATAAAAGACAAAGGCCGCTGATTCGCTACGCGGGTTCAGCGGCCGAGACCTCGATAGGTTCAAAGCCGATAGGCAGTGAACTCAGCGTAAGAGTCTATCCCAAGCGGCATTTTTGTCAAGCCTGCTTTGGCTTGACTCAAAGCCGGGCCTATCTGCCCGCCTGGCGCCAAACCGCCGCACCAAACACCGCTCCCGAACATGCCCTAGCGAGGATGACTCACGAACAGAATAGGTGGCCTCGATGACCGGGACGACCCAAATCATGACCGAAGCCGACACCTGCCGCGAGTTCGTCACGCCCCGCCTCGTCGAGGCAGGATGGGGCACGGCTCCGCACGCCATCGGCGAGCAGCGCAGCTTCACCAATGGCCGCATCATCGTGGCCGGTGGTAAGGTCCGTCGCGGCAAGCAGAAACGTGCCGATTACCTGTTGTATTACCGCCGTGACTATCCCCTCGCCGTGGTCGAAGCCAAGGAAATCGGCCTGCCTGCCGAAAACGGGGTGCAGCAGGCGCGCGAGTACGCGGAGATCCTGGGGCTCAAGTTTGCCTATGCCACCAACGGCCACCGCATCATCGAAATCGACTACACCACCGGCACCGAGCATGAGGTAGATCGCTACGCGACGCCCGACGAGCTGTTTGACCGCCTGACTGCCGCAGCGCAGCTGCCCCCGCAGGCCACATCACACCTGCTGGAGCCATTCAACCTGGTCTCGGGCAAGGTGCCACGCTACTACCAACAGATCGCCATCCATCGAGTGATCGAGGCGATCCTGCTCGGGCAGAAGCGCATCCTTGCCACCCTGGCCACGGGCACCGGCAAGACCTGCGTGGCGTTTCAGGTGTGCTGGAAGCTGTGGAGCAGCCGCTGGAACCGCGAAGGCGCTTACCGCCGGCCAAAGATCCTTTTCCTGGCCGACCGCAACATCCTGGTCGACGACCCGATGGCCAAGATGTTTGCGCCCTTTGGCGATGCCCGGCACAAGATTGCAGGCGGCGACGTGAGCCAGAGCCGGGACATGTACTTCGGCATCTACCAGGCGCTTTCCACCGCCAGCACTGACGTCTTTCGCCAGTACCGCCCGGATTTCTTTGACCTGATCATCATCGACGAGTGTCACCGTGGCTCCAGCCGTGATGAAAGCGCCTGGCGTGCCGTGCTGGACTACTTCGAGCCTGCCGTGCAGTTCGGCATGACCGCCACGCCCTTGCGCGAGGAAGCCCGCGACAGCTACGAATACTTCGGCAACCCGGTCTATACCTACAGCCTGCGCCAAGGCATCGAGGACGGATTTCTGGCCCCCTATCGCGTCCACCGCGTCATCACCACTGTCGATGCCGCAGGTTGGCGGCCGAGCAAGGACGAACTGGATCGCTACGGCCGGGAAGTGCCTGACGACGAATACCAGACCAAGGACTTCGAGCGTGTGGTGGCCCTGCGCGCCCGCACCCGGGCGATGGCGCGACACCTGACGGACTTTCTCAAGGGCACCGACCGTTTCGCCAAGACGCTGGTGTTCTGCGTCGATCAGGAACACGCTGCCGAGATGCGCCAAGAATTGCTCAACCTTAACAGCGATCTCGCCAAGCAGTACCCCGACCACGTCTGCCGCGTCACCGCCGATGAAGGCGCCATCGGCCTGACCCACCTGTCGCACTTTCAGGACGTGGACAAACCCACGCCGGTCATCCTCACCACCTCCCAGTTGCTGACCACCGGCGTCGATGCCGAGATGGTCAAGAACGTGGTGCTCGCACGTGTCGTCGGCTCCCGAGCCGAGTTCAAGCAGATCGTCGGTCGGGGTACGCGGCTCAAGGTCGATTACGGCAAGGAATACTTCAACATCATCGACTTCACCGGCACAGCCACGCGCCACTTTGCCGATCCCGATTTTGACGGCGATCCGGCGCGGATCGAAGAAGTGACCGTGGATGAAGCTGGCGAACAGGTTGCCATCACCGAGGCGGAAGCTGAAATGCCGCAGGAAGATACGGCGGTGGAGTACGCGCTTTCCGAGGAGCAGATCGGGCCAGACACCGGCATCCTCATCAATGAACCACCGCCCGAGCCGCGCAAGTTCTACATCGACGGCGGCGAAGTCGAGGTCATCGGTCACCTGGTCTACGACCTCGACACCGACGGCAAGAAACTGCAGGTGGTCAAGTACACCGAATACTCCGGCCGCGCCGTGCGCACCCTGTACCCGACGCGCGAGGCCTTGCAGTCGGCCTGGGCCAATCCCGACACCCGCGCCGAGGTGCTGCGCGAACTGACCGAACGCGGCATCAGTTTCGAGGAGTTGGCCTCCAGCAGCGAACAGCCCGATGCCGATCCATTCGACCTGCTCTGCCATCTGGCCTGGAACGCACCGCTGCTCACCCGCCGTCAGCGTGCCGAGGCGGCCAAGCGGCAGACTCAGGACCTGTTCGCCCAGTACGGCGAGACGGCGCGCGAAATCCTCTCGCTGCTGCTTGACCGCTACGTCGAGCGCGGCATCCTGCAATTCAATGCGCTGTCCGAGTTGATGAAAGTGCAACCCTTCGACCGCTACGGCACGCCTTCCGAAATCGCCACCCGTCACTTTGGCGGCCTGCGCGGCATGAAGGATGCCGTCTCCCGACTGCAGACGGCGCTCTACCAATAACGAGAATCCGACCCGATGGCCAAAGCCACTACAAACTCCGAAAAGAAGCCCCGCGCGCCACGCAAAGCCAAGACGCCGCTCACCACCCGTGAAAACCTGTCCGCGCTGATCGGCAGTGCCCGCAAGATTCTGCGCAAGGACAAGGGCCTCAACGGCGATGTGGACCGCCTGCCGCTGCTCACCTGGGTGATGTTCCTCAAGTTCCTCGACGACCTTGAAAGGGTGCACGAGGAAGAAGCCGAACTCGACGGCAAGCCCTACCGGCCGATCATCGAGGCCCCTTACCGCTGGCGCGACTGGGCCGCCCGCGAGGATGGCCTCACCGGCGACGAATTGCTGGCGTTCATCAGCCAGGAAATCACCGTGCGCGCCGATGGCAGCACAGGCAAGGGTCTGTTCGCCTACTTGCGCGGTCTGGCGGGCGAAGGCGAGAAAGGCAGCCAGCGCGAAGTCATCGCCAACGTGTTCAAGGGCGTGCAGAACCGCATGGTCAGCGGCTACCTGCTGCGCGACATCATCAATAAGATCAACGGCATCCATTTCAGCGCCAGCGAGGAAATCCACACCCTCTCGCACCTGTACGAGTCAATGCTGCGCGAAATGCGCGATGCGGCGGGCGATGCCGGCGAGTTCTACACACCGCGCCCGGTGGTGCGCTTCATGGTGCAGGTCACCGATCCGCGCCTGGGTGAAACCGTGCTCGACCCCGCCTGCGGCACTGGCGGCTTTCTGGTCGAGGCCTATGACCACCTCGCGCCGCAAGTCACCACGCCGGATCAGCGCCGCACCCTGCAGCGCGACAGCCTATTTGGCCAGGAAGCCAAGCCGCTGCCCTACATGCTGGCCCAGATGAATCTGCTGCTGCATGGGCTGGAAGCACCGCAGATCGCCTATGGCAACACGCTCGAGCGCCGGATCAACGAGATCGGCCATGGCGAGCGGGTGGACGTCATCCTCACCAACCCGCCCTTCGGCGGCGAGGAAGAGGCCGGCATCAAGGCCAACTTCCCGCCCAATATGCAAACGGCGGAAACCGCCTTGCTGTTCCTGCAGTACATCATGCGCAAGCTGCGCGTGGCCGGCGCGCTGATACCCGGCGGCAAACCAGCCGAGCGCGGTGGCCGCGCCGCCGTGGTCGTGCCCAACGGCACCCTGTTTGGCGACGGCATCAGCGCGGTCATCAAGGAGGAACTGCTCAAGGAGTTCAATCTCCACACCATCGTGCGCCTGCCGCAGGGCGTGTTCGCGCCCTACACCGACATCCCGGCCAACCTGCTGTTCTTCGAGCGCGGCGGCCCGACCGACACCATCTGGTACTACGAACTGCCCTTGCCCGAAGGGCGCAAGAAGTACAGCAAGACCGCACCGCTACAGTTCGAGGAATTCGCGCCGGTGCTGGCCTGGTGGAACAACCGGGAGGAAGGCCCGCAGGCCTGGAAGGTGGATTTCGCGGCCAAACGCGCTGCCGCCATCGAAGCCGCCACGCCGCACTGGCAGCGGGCTAAAGCCGAGCGCAGCGCGGCACTTGCGCTTGGCAAGCCCATCCGCGAGCTGGAGCAGGCCGTGCAAAACGCCGCCAACGGCGACAAGGCCACCTTGCAGGACAAGCTGCGTGCCTTGAAAACCGAGCAACAGGCGCGCGAGCAGGCCGCCAAGGCGGCCCAGGCCGAGGGCGATGCCCTCTACTGGCCCATCTACAACCTGGACCTGAAAAACCCCCATGCCAAGGCCGGGCTGGAACACGCCGACCCGAAGGAGCTCATCGCCTCGATGCGGAGCCACGAGGCCGAGGTGATGCGCCTGCTTGCCGAGATCGAAGCCTTGGTAAACGAGGTGCAGGCATGACGGAACGTACCCCACCAGCCATTTCGGACCTAGCCGACTATGCCGCCGTCCACGCCGACATCGTTGCGCTGCTGGAAGCCGCACGCCGTGCCGCCGCGCGCAGCGTCAATGTGGTGATGACGGGGACTTACTGGGCGATTGGACGGCGCATCGTCGAAGGCGAACAAGGCGGGCAGGCGCGGGCGGCCTATGGCGAAGCCTTGATCAAGCGGCTTGGCGCTGATTTGAGTCGCCAGTTCGGGCGCGGCTTTGGCTGGCGCAATCTGGCCCAGATGCGCGCCTTCTATCTTGCCTGGCCTGCCGACCAGATTTTGCAGAGATCATCTGCAAAATCACCCGCTCTCCAGATTCTGCAGGGGCCGTCTGCAAAATCTCCTGCCGAGGCAATTCGCCCGATGGTGTCTGGCGAATCTCTCGACCTGTCCACCCTGGCCCAGGCCTTCCCCCTGCCCTGGTCGGCCTATGTCCGCCTGCTCTCGGTCAAGAACCCGCAGGCCCGCGCCTTCTACGAAGCCGAGGCGCTGCGCGGCGGCTGGACCATTGCCCAACTCAACCGCCAGATCAGCAGCCAGTTCTACGAGCGCACCGCCCTGTCCACCAACAAGGCCGCCATGCTGGAAAAGGGCGAGGTGGCCGAACCCGGCGATGAGATTACCCCCGAGCAGGCCATCAAAGACCCCTTCGTACTGGAGTTCCTCGGCCTCAAGGACGAGTATTCCGAATCCGACCTCGAAGACGCGCTGCTCCAGCACCTCGCCGACTTCCTGCTGGAACTGGGCGACGACTTCGCCTTCGTCGGCCGCCAGCGGCGGCTGCGCATCGACGACAGTTGGTTCCGCGTCGATCTGCTGTTCTTCCACCGCCGCTTGAAATGCCTGCTGGTCATCGACCTCAAGGTCGGCAAGTTCGGCTACGCCGACGCCGGCCAGATGCACCTCTACCTCAACTACGCCCGCGAGCACTGGATGAAGCCGGGCGAAAACCCGCCCGTGGGCCTGATCCTGTGCGCCGAGAAGGGCGCGGCCGAAGCCCATTATGCGTTGGAAGGACTGCCCAACAAGGTGCTCGCCGCCGAATACCAGACCGTGCTCCCCGATGAAAAGCTGCTGGCCGAGGAACTCGACAAGACGCGACGGGAGCTGGAAGCGCGGCGGATCGCGCGCGGCGGCGATGCGGAGGGCGGCAAATGAAGGCGTGGCCTGTTGTTCCCCTTCGGTCGGTGCTTCGCACATACATTGACGCCGTGCCGAGTAATCAGCTCGACACCGTGAATCTCGCTGGCGTGTATGGCTTCGGACGAGGATTGTTTCAACGCGGTCCCATCTCGCCATTGGATACGACTTACAAATCCTTCCACCGTTTGAACGCTGGTGACTTCGTCATTAGCTCACCCAAAGCCTGGGAAGGTGCAGTTGCCCGAATCCCGGAGGAGTTTGATGGCTGGTTTCTGTCATCTGTATTCCCGACTTTTCGAGCGAATTCGGAAGCGCTCGATACGCGTTTTCTTGACTGGTACTGCAAGCGCGATGCTGTCTGGCGGCAGCTTCAAGGAAAGGCGAAGGGAATGGGCGCGCGGCGCGAATCCGTCAGTCCGGATCAATTCCTCAGCCTTGAAATCCCCCTTCCGCCGCTGCCCGAACAACAAGCCCTCGTCGCCCGCCTCGACGCGCTGGCCGAGAAAACCCGGCAGGTGGAGGCGCATCTGGAGGCCGCCGAGCGCGATGCCGAGCGCTTGCTCAGAGCATACATCTTTCACCCTCCGGGTGAGCAGCCGGCGAAGCGACCGATGTCAGAATTGGTCTCACAACGTCAGCCAGATGTGATAGTGGATCGAACGGCTCAATACCGTTTTGCTGGCGTGTATTCGTTCGGGCGTGGCGTATTCCCAAGCGTCGTCAAGACAGGTAGTGAGTTTGCCTACGAACGGCTGTCGACTGTCCGGGCTGGTGACTTCACATATCCCAAGTTGATGGCTTGGGAAGGTGCCTTGGGTGTCGTGCCGCCGGAGTGCGACGGAATGGTGGTCTCTCCAGAATTCCCGGTGTTTTCCATCAACACTGACGAAGTTCTGCCTGAGCTGCTGGATATCTACTTCCGCACGCCTGAGGTCTGGCCTGAGCTGGCCGAACTTAGCGGCGGCACCAACGTCCGCCGTCGCCGCCTACAACCTTCGGCATTTCTGACCTACGAAATACCTGTTCCGTCGATGGCAACGCAACTGAAGTTGCGCGAGGTATTCAGACGCACACAAGCCCTCAAGGCCAAGCACGCCGCCATTCGCCAGGCCAACGCTGCGCTGTTGCCCGCCACGCTGGAGCGAATCTTTGCCACTTGATCCCAACGAGGTTTCCCCATGAAACTGCGTCGCCTGCATATTCACAATGTCCGCTCGATCATCGATGCCGATATCGAAGTCCACGACTACACGATGATCGTGGGCGCGAACAACGCGGGCAAGAGCAATGTGCTAGCGGCACTGCGGCTGTTTTACGACGACATCAAGTGGTCGGCCGACGATGCGCCCAAGGCCGGTCAGAGCCAAGATGACGAAAGCTGGGTCGAACTCAGGTTCGAACTTTCCGAAGGCGAATGGGCATCGCTGGCCGACAAATACAAGGAAGGCGCCACGGATCGTCTGCTGACAGTGCGCCGCTACTTTGTCTCCAAGGATCGTGTCAAGGCCAATCAGAGCAATATCTACGGTCGCGTCAAAGGAGAGCTGGCCGACGAACAGTTTTACGGTGCCAAGAACGTCGGTTCGGCAAAAGTCGGTCGGGTGATCTACATACCGGCGCTTACCACCGCCAGCGACCAGATGAAGACGACTGGGCCTTCGCCTTTGCGCGACATGCTCAACTTCATGCTCAAGCGCGCGGTTTCAGAAAGTGCCGCTTACAAGGACGTCGCACAGGCTCTCGGAGCCCTCAATGACGAGGCGCAGGGAAGCGACGGCTTTCTCAACAAGATTGTGCAGCCGATCAACAAGGCCATTGATGAATGGGGCATCCGCTTTCAGATGTCCATCACTCCGCTGTCCCCCGAAGACATCACGAAGAATCTGGTCAAGCATGCCTTTGCCGATGCGATGCTGGGTGATGCCGCGTTCGCACTGGATCGTTACGGCCACGGCTTCCAGCGTTCGTTTCTATACGAACTGATCAAGCTCGCGCCGTCGTTTGCCGACGGGAAGAAGGCTGACAAGAAGGAGTTCGACCCCGAATTCACGCTGATTCTCTTCGAGGAGCCGGAAGCGTTTCTGCACCCGGCGCAGCAGGAGAACATGGCCTATCACCTGCGCCGTTTGGGATCGGGCGAGGGGCAGCAGGTGATCCTTACGAGTCACTCGCCGATCTTCGTCGGCAAAGGGGCTGATGATCTATGCCAGATCGTGCGGGCGCGAAGAATCGAGGGAAAGACAGTTCTCGGCCAGTTGGAGCGAGAGGAATGTGCGAGCATTTTCGCCGATGGACAGGCGCTCAGGGCATGCCTTCAAGCGTTTGTTGACGATTCTTCGATTCCCGACCAGGACAAAAAGGACGCAAGAGAAATGCTCAACTCCGCGGATGCCAACGAGGACATTGCCGCCCAGGAGGAGCGGTTTCGATACCAACTCTGGCTGGACTCCGATCGTGCGGCGATGTTCTTTGCCGACCGCGTGCTACTGGTGGAAGGCGCGACCGAAAAAGCGCTCTTCAGCTGGCTTCTGGCACGAGACTGGCACGAACTGACCCGTCACCGTATTGCCATCGTCGATGTGCTTGGCAAGTACAACTTTCACCGCTACATGGCATTGCTGGACCGTTTTGGCATCCCCTATGGGCTCATCCTCGACGACGACGGTGACAAGAAACACCACAAAGCCGTCAACGAGTTGTTGCGTCACCGGCACGGCCCGCATCGTCTGGCGGCCCCCGTATTCGTTCCCACGCACATGGAAGCGTTTCTCGGCCTCAATCTCCCCGGGCGCGCCGATGTCAAGCCGGTGCAAGTCATGAAAGCGTTGGAAACGGGCTCTCTTTTACCCAAGAAACTGAATGCTCTGAGAAACAAGTTTTGCGAGGCGCTTGCACTTCCGCAGGGTTCTCCGTGATATCTATGAGCACCCCTCAACAGGTACGTTTCAGGGTCCAGCTTACCGACCTCAACTGCATAACCTCGCTCCGGGGGGCAGCCGTCTATGACTACCTCCGATTCGATCGCCAACAGCCCGGCTATCTATGGAACAGGAGCGTGTGGGCTTTTGCTGGTTGTGCGATCGACCGGCGCGTTTTCCCGCGGGAGCCCCAGTGGCCCCGCCCCCTCGCTCGTAAGCTCGGGAGCCGCTTTTCCGCTGGGTAAACCACCCGCCACCCATCACCCAAGGCCAACCCTTGTCGGTTGGCCTTGGCCGAGGCGCTGTCGCGATGTCCCGTTTGCCCGAGGATCCCAGCGCCCGCCTGCGACGGACGCACCTGATCCTCGTAGCCGCCGGGCCACTCTCCTTCATCCTCTACCTGTACGACATCGTCGCTTCCTGCATGGCCCGACGCATCACTTGGCGGGGTATCGTTTGCGAGAGGGTATATCCATCGGGATCAAGGCAATCGGACCGTCGAGTCCGGCAGGGCGCCCCTTCCGGTCCGATCGAGCCCGCCCGTTTCAAAACGGCACGTCGTCGTCGAACCCTTCGTCGAACTGGCTGCTTCCGGCACCGCTCCCGCCGGTACTGCCACCGCCATGACCGCCACCCGAACTGCGCGGCCGGGAGCCGCCCCCCGCCGGCGGCGCATCCCAGTCGGGTTCGCCCACGCCCATGCCGCCGCCCATCCCTCCCCCGGCACGGTCGAGCATCTGCATCTCATTACCGATGATTTCCGTGGCATAGCGGTCCTGGCCGGTGTTCTTGTCCTGCCATTTGCGGGTCCGGAGGCTGCCTTCAATATAGACCTTGCTGCCTTTCTTGAGATATTCGCCGGCGATTTCCGCCAGCCGGCGGTACAACACCACGCTGTGCCATTCGGTACGCTCCTGGGTCTGACCGGTCTGTTGATCTTTCCAGGACTCGCTAGTGGCAATGCGCAGATTGGCGACCGCGCCACCGTTCGGCATGTAACGCACTTCCGGATCTGCGCCCAGATTGCCGATGAGTATGACTTTGTTGACGCCTCGACTGGCCATGCTTGATTCTCCGTTGGATACCTTGTGCGGGCGGCTAGGCGCCCGCCGTTTCGTTGAGCAGTGCTTCGAGTCGGCTCCGGTCCAGCCGCTCGCGTTCGACCTTGAGATAGGCCACCCCCTCGTCGGGAACGACCACGGCGTCGGCAATGCCGGGAACGCCACGCAGCCGGGCTGAAAGATCGGCCGCCGCAGAGGCGCTGATTTCGCCGAGATTGACCATGAGGCTGCTCAGATGCCGCGGCTTCTGCATGCCGAAGGCCACCGCCAGCCACAGCAGGGCGATGCCGGCGCAGAACAGGAACACGGCCGGAATGCCATGATGCCCCTGAATCCAGCCCGCGCCGGCACCACCCACGAAGGCTCCGAGAAACTGGGTGGTGGAATAAACCCCCATGGCCGTTCCCTTAAGATCGGCCGGCGCCACTTTGGAAACCATCGAAGGCAAGGTGGCTTCCAGCAGGTTGAAGGCGGTGAAGAACAGGTAAAGCAGCAGGCCGATACCCAGCGTCGTCGGAGTGAAGCCGGCGAGGCTCACATCAACGGCGGCGGTCAGCAGGATGAAAGAGAGGAACACCGGTTTCATCTGCCGCTTCTTCTCGGCCACGATCACGAAGGGCACCATGCTGACCATCGACAGCACGAACACCGGCAAATAGATTTTCCAGTGCTCCGGCGTATCCATATGCAGTTCGTCGCGCAGGACCAGCGGCAGGACCACGAAGGTCGCGGTCAGAATGGCGTGCAAGGCGAAGATGCCGAAATCCAGACGCACCAGTTCGGGATTGGTCAGCACGCTGGAAAAACGCGCGGGCTGAGCCTCGGTGTCGCGGTGAAAACGGACCCGCTGCGGTGTCGGAACGACGGAATAAAGGACGGCGATGCCGAGCAGAGCCAAGCCGGCCACGCTCCAGAAGATGCCCCTGACGCCGATCCATCCGGACAGCACCGGCCCCGCCACCATCGAAAATGCGAACGAAATCCCGATGCTGACACCGATCAGCGCCATCGCCTTGGTGCGGTGCTCCTCCTGGGTGAGGTCGGCGGCCAGCGCCATGATGACCCCGGCGACGGCACCCGCCCCCTGCAGGGCGCGGCCCGCAACAATGCCGTAGATCGAATCGGCCACCGCCGCCATGACGCTGCCGCCCGCGAACATCAGGAGACCGATGACGATGAGCGGTTTACGCCCGAAGCGGTCCGACCAAATGCCGAAGGGAATCTGGAACACCGCCTGGGTCAGGCCATAAGCGCTGATGGCCAAACCGATCAGGACCGGTGTCGCACCGGGCAGGTCTCGCGCATAAATCGAGAACACCGGCAGGATCATGAACAAACCCAGCATGCGGAACATGTAGATCGCCGCAAGCGAAGTGGCGGCCCGGATTTCGGTGCGGGTCATCGGGCTGTCGATATCGATGGTGTGGCGCACGAGTTGCGTCTCCTTGAGGGGCGCTTCCAAACTTCCAATGGTACCAGCTTCACCGTCCCCTGGGCGTCCCTGCCGGCGGACTTCGGCACCTACATCAGAACTCCTTTCACCGCATCGAGCGGTGCCGGGACCTCGGCTTCGCCGAGCTGCTGCCGGAGGTCGATCTCGATGGTGCGGCACAAGGCCGACATGGGAGTGTCGTTGACATGATTCTCGAACGGATCGCGCAGTTCCGAGCCCAGCCGCTCGATGGTGACGAACACGAAAGCCAGCAGCGTCTCCATGATGATGGCCACTGCGTCGAAGCGCTGGTCGGTCTGGATCAGACTGAAAGGGATCAGGCTGGCGACCAGCCAGACGAAGGCATGCGTGTGAAACCGGAAACGATCGGGGAAGGCGGTGCGTTTGATGCGCTCGCAGCCGCCCTGGACGTCATAGAACAGATTGAGAGAGTCGTCAATCTGCAGCAGGATTTGCTGCTCGGCCCAGTCGCTGCCGACGATTTCGGCGAGCCTTTGAGCCTGGCGTTGGATCAACTGTGTCGGCACATTGCGCGCATGCTGCAGGCGTTCGATTTCATCGTCACCGAGCCAGTCCTTCAAGATCCGCCAGCCTTCCTCACCCACGCTGCCGCCCGAGCGCAAGCCGATGCGCAAAGCATTGGCGTAGGCGATCTGCCGGTGTATCAACTCCCGGTGCAGCGCCGTCGCCTGCGCTTCGTCGGCGAGTGCCGCGATACGCTTGGGCGTCAGCAGGGTCGTCACTTGGCGGCCGAACGACCGGCTCACGTTGACCAGTTGTCCCCACAGCCGCCGCGCCTCCCACCAGCGCTCGTAACACTGATTGATCTGGAATCCGAGGAAGATCGACATGCCGGTGATCAAAACACTCACCGGCAACATGGGGAGCGCCGTGTGTTCCAGGTGGGTGTACTCGTAGATGAACTCCGCCAGGAGCGACAACGCCAGGAAATAGAGCAGAGCGGGCCAGTCGCTGCGCAAAGCCCGCCACAGGGTGGTGCCGCTTCGAATGATCATGACGGTCTCCTGGCTCGGGAAAGGCACCGGTGAGAGGGTCGATCCAGACTGACCGCCCCAAAAAACAGGCTTCCGTCTGCCCGCAACGGCAGCCCCTTGTCCCTCCGCCGGCAGCCGGCCCGCTGGACTGCCGCCCTTGAACCGGGCGTCAGCGCCTGGGCATCGATGCCCAAGAACTCAGGAGTGGATTCGTTCCCAACGGCATGGCGGGGATGCGGATTCAGTTCGCCCATGACCTTCCTCCGGGGAGGCGCGCAGCGCCGGATCGGATGTCGCGATGGTACACCAAGTTCCGGACGTCTGTCTGGCGGCCCCGGCCGGCTCCGGGGAGCCATTGCGCCGCTTTGCCAAAGCGTCACCAAAACCCTTATATTCAGGCGTTTGACCACGCGGCGAGCGCATGGACCTCATCAGCATCCG
This sequence comes from Methylococcus sp. S1M, assembly GCF_051295855.1. NCBI lineage: Bacteria > Pseudomonadati > Pseudomonadota > Gammaproteobacteria > Methylococcales > Methylococcaceae > Methylococcus > Methylococcus sp. S1M. Next base: position 30,409 of record NZ_JBPDXO010000004.1, on the reverse strand, counting down.
GGGCGCCAGAACCCACAATCTCAAGAACATCGACCTCGATCTTCCCCGCGACAAGCTGATCGTGATCACGGGGCTGTCGGGCTCGGGCAAGTCCTCGCTGGCCTTCGATACGATCTACGCGGAAGGCCAGCGGCGCTACGTGGAATCGCTGTCGGCCTATGCCCGCCAGTTCTTGTCGATGATGGAAAAGCCGGACGTCGACCACATCGAGGGGCTGTCGCCGGCGATCTCCATCGAGCAGAAATCGACCTCGCACAATCCGCGCTCCACCGTCGGCACCATCACCGAGATTTACGACTACCTGCGCCTGTTGTTCGCGCGCGCCGGGATTCCACGCTGCCCGGAACACGGGGTCTCGCTGGAGGCACAGACCATCAGCCAGATGGTGGACCACATCCTGGCCCAGCCGGAAGGATCACGCTGGATGCTGCTGGCGCCGGTGGTGAGCGAACGTAAAGGCGAGCACGTGCAGGTGCTGGAAGATCTGCGCGGGCGCGGCTTCATCCGGGCGCGGATCGACGGCTCGGTGTACGAACTGGACGAACCGCCCAAGCTCGATCTGCGCAAGAAGCACAGCATCGAGGTGATCGTGGACCGCTTCAAGGTGCGCGCCGATCTGGCGCAGCGCATGGCCGAGTCGTTCGAGACCGCGCTCAAACTGGCCGATGGCATCGCCATCGCGGCTTCCATGGACGACGAATCCCGGGAAATCGTCTATTCGGACAAATACGCCTGCCCGCACTGCGGCTATTCGCTGAGCGAACTCGAACCACGGATCTTCTCGTTCAACAACCCGCGCGGTGCCTGCCCCGAGTGCGACGGCCTGGGCGTCAAGCAGTATTTCGATCCCGCCCTGATCGTCCACAATCCGGAACTGAGCCTGGCCGGCGGCGCGGTGCGTGGCTGGGACCGCCGTAACGCCTATTACTACGGCATGATCCAGTCGCTGGCCGAGCACTACGGCTTCGATCCGGAGGAGCCGTTTTCCGGTCTGCCCCCGCATGTGCGGAAGGTGATCCTCCACGGCAGCGGCAGCGAGGTGATTCCGTTCAAGGTGCTGTCGCCGAAGGGAACCGTCCTGGTGCAGCGCTACACCTTCGAAGGCGTGATCCCGGTGATGGAGCGGCGCTACCGCGAGACCGATTCCACCCTGGTGCGCGAAGAGCTGGCCAAGTACCTGTCGAGCAAGCCCTGTCCCGCCTGTGAAGGCACCCGTCTCAATCGGGGCGCCCGCCACGTCTTCATCAGCGACACCAACTTGCCGGACCTGACCCATTTGCCGGTCCGGCGCGTGCTGGAGTTCTTCGACGGGCTCGAGATGGGCGGCCGGCGCGGCGAGGTGGCGGCCAAGATCGTCAAGGAGATCCGCGCCCGGCTCCAGTTCCTCATCAATGTCGGTCTGGACTACCTCAGCCTGGACCGCAGCGCCGATACGCTCTCCGGCGGCGAAGCCCAGCGCATCCGCCTGGCCAGCCAGGTCGGCGCCGGTCTGGTCGGTGTCATGTACGTGCTGGACGAGCCCTCCATCGGCCTGCACCAGCGCGACAACCAAAGGTTGCTGGACACGCTGATCCGGCTGCGCGACATCGGCAACACCGTGATCGTGGTCGAACACGACGAGGACGCGATCCGCCTGGCCGACCACGTGGTCGACATCGGTCCCGGCGCCGGCGTGCACGGCGGCCAGGTCATCGCCCAGGGCACGCCGGAAGACGTGATGGCCACGCCGGAGTCGCTCACCGGCCAGTATCTCTCCGGCCAACGCCGGATCGCCTTGCCGGCTCGGCGCAACCCGCCCGATCCCGAACGCCGGCTGACGGTGCGCGGCGCCAGCGCCAACAACCTCAAATCGCTCGACGTGTCGATCCCGGTCGGACTGCTGGTCTGCGTCACCGGCGTGTCGGGCTCGGGCAAGTCCACCCTGGTCAATGACACCCTCTATCCCGCCGCCGCCCGCGAACTCAACGGCGCCTCGCTGACGCCCGCAGCCTGTTCCGGGATAGAAGGACTGGAACACTTCGACAAAGTGGTGGACATCGATCAGAGCCCGATCGGCCGCACGCCCCGCTCCAATCCGGCCACCTACACCGGATTGTTCACCCCCATCCGCGAGCTGTTCGCGGCGACCCCGGAGGCGCGCGCGCGCGGCTACACCCCTGGCCGTTTCAGCTTCAACGTCAAGGGCGGGCGCTGCGAAGCCTGCGCGGGCGATGGCGTCATCAAGGTGGAAATGCACTTCCTGCCCGACGTGTTCGTGCACTGTGACGTCTGCAAGGGCCAGCGCTACAACCGCGAAACCCTGGACATCCGCTTCAAGGGCAAGACCATCCACGAAGTGCTGGAGATGACCGTGGAAGAGGCGGCCGGCTTCTTCTCCGCCATCCCGGCGGTGGCGCGCAAGCTCCAGATGCTGATGGAAGTCGGTCTCTCCTACGTCACCCTCGGCCAGAACGCCGTCACCCTCTCCGGCGGCGAAGCCCAGCGCGTCAAGCTGGCCCGCGAGCTGTCCCGGCGCGACACCGGCAAGACCCTCTACATCCTCGACGAACCCACCACCGGCCTGCATTTCCACGACATCCAGCAGCTCCTCAACGTCCTGCACGAACTGCGCGACCGCGGCAACACCGTCATCGTCATCGAGCACAACCTGGACGTCATCAAGACCGCCGACTGGATCATCGACCTCGGCCCCGAAGGCGGCGAAGGCGGCGGACGCCTGGTGGCGGAAGGCACGCCGGAACAGGTCGCGGCGAATCCGGATTCGCATACCGGGAGGTTTTTGGCGCCGTTGTTGGAGCGGGGGCGCTGAGTGGAATGGAGTGCTGTACTATACAGAATCTCTCTAATTAGCGATTCTGTTTAGTAACAAGTTAAATTTCCAGAATATTAGGAGGCTACATGGATTTGGAAACGTTCATCAAAGAAGCGCTTCTCCAGATATATCGTGGAGTCGAGAATGCAAACGAAGCACTTAATGCTGTTCGTAGCAAGAAAGGCAGCACTAAGCTCCCAAGCAAGCAAGGAAGGCAGCACTGAGTTCCCAAAAATGTTTTTGCTATCACCAGGCGCGGATCGCGAAAAGGGGAACGGCGTGTTTTTTGATATTGCTGTTGCAGTAAAAGCAGACAAAAATGCTGGTGCCGGCGCGAAAGCTTCAATTCTCTCCGTAGTGGAGATTGAAGTAGGCGGCAAACAGACATCAACGTCGGAGCAAACCTCAAGAATCACCTTTGCCATCAATATAAATCAATGGCACGGTTAATCATGCAATCTAACTCATTACGGTCAATTTGCCGCAGCGCTACGGCGACGACCCATTGGACCGCGGGACCGGTTGTCACGCGAGGCGGTGAGGCGGGTGCGTTCGCGTCACCCGTTTTCGAATCGAGGCCTGGTTGGTACTGCCGGATCACCTGCATTGCGTGGGGAACCTGCCACCCGATGACGGCGATTTCAGCAGGCGATGGCGATTGATCAAGAGCGGCCTCTCGCGTGCATTGCCCAAGACCGAACGCCGGTCGGATAGCCGCAAAGCCGCCGGGGAGCGCGGAATCTGGCAGCGTCATTAGTGGGAGCATTTGATCCGAGACGATGCCGACTATCAACGGCATGGGGATGATGTGCACGTGAATCCGCTGAAACATGGCGACGTCCTGCGTATACGGGATCGGTCCTATTCCACCTTTCCCCGGTACGTCGCGATGGGAACTTATCCGGCAGACCGGTGCGGCGACATATCGGACCTACGCGCACTGACGGCGGCGCAGGCCGGGCATGGCCAAGAACGCCGCCCGGGCGTTTACCCGCATGGGGTCGCCCCATCTCTACCTGAAGCGCTACGCATCGATGGGCTGACGGGCGAGGTGCGTCCGGAATCCGCCCCCACGGGCGCATCCGGACGGGAATCGCCACGGTAAACAAGGGTCTGCGGTACCCTTTTCACCCATTTTCAAGGCCTGATTGTCGCCGGGATGTGTTTTTGCCGGCCAAACCGGGTTCGTTCAGAGGTTCCCCAACGCTTCTTTCATGGCTCTTGGCAATCGGCGAAGGTATCATGGCGTCATGCCAGCTCGTAAAGCCTTCGCAATAGGCGACGCATTGTGAAGCCATCCCCCGCCAATTCAAGAACCCGCCTGAGCGCCACGGTCGACCTCCAGGCCCAGCGCCTGCGCCGGGCCGAGCGCGAGCGCCGCGGGGTGCTGGCGCAGACGGCCTATCTCGGCACGCTGGGGCTGGTGTTCATGTTGCCGCTGGTGGCGGGGGCCTATCTGGGACGATGGCTGGACCAGCACAGCGCGGGCTACTCGATCCGCTGGACCCTGAGCCTGTTGTTCCTCGGCCTGGTCGTCGGCGCCTGGAACGCCTGGCAGCTGATCAAACGGCATGATGATTGAACGGCGATGGAACAAATCGATTTTTTCGCCCGAGTCCTCGGCCACCTCGGCCCGGTGACGGTCAGTGACAGCCTCCTCACTTCCGTGCTGGTCGCGGGCCTGCTCTCGGCGGCTTCGGCGGTCCTGACCCGACGCCGAACGGCGCTGCCGGACCGCGTCCAGGTGGTACTGGAGGGCATCGTGTCGGCTTGCGAAAACGCGGTCCGCGACGTGATCCCGACCGCCTACCGCGAGGTGACGCCGTTCATCATGAGCCTGTGGCTGTTCCTGGCAACGGCCAATCTGATCAGCCTCGTCCCCGGCTTCGACTCGCCGACGCGCGATCTGTCGGTGACTTCCGCGCTGGCAGTGCTGGTGTTCTTCTCCGTGCACTGGTTCGGCATCCGCCAACAGGGCTTGTCCGCCTACCTGAAGCACTACTTGACGCCCAACCCCGTCCTGCTGCCCTTCCATCTGATCGGCGAGATCACCCGCACGCTGGCGCTGGCGATCCGGCTGTTCGGCAACATGATGAGCATGGAGCTGATCGGGCTGCTGCTCCTGATCATCGGCGGGCTGTTCGTGCCGGTGCCGGTCCTGCTCCTGCACGTCGTCGAGGGCTTGGTGCAGGCGTATATTTTCGGCATTCTGGCACTGGTCTACATCGCCGGCGGCATACAGTCCGGCCCGCAACAGGAGAACCATTCCCCATGAACGACATGTCCGGGTTCGTCAGTCTCTCCACCGTGGCCGCGGTGGCCGGCATCGCCGTAGCGGTGATGATGCCTGCGCTCGCCATGGGCCGCGCCATTGCCACGGCCTTGGAGGCCCTCGCGCGCCAGCCGGAGGCGGAAAAGTCCATCATGCGCACGCTGTTCATCGGACTGGCGATGATCGAGTCGCTGGCCATCTATGCACTGGTCATCGTACTGATCGTGCTGTTCCGCAATCCGCTGATCGAATACCTCGGCCGCTGACCGTGGATCTGAACCCTTCCACCTTCGTTCTGGAAATCGTCAACTTTCTGGTCCTGGTGTGGCTGCTCAAGCGTTTTCTGTACCAGCCGGTGAGCGCGGCCATCGAGGAACGGCGCCGGCAGATCGCCCGGACGATGACCGAGGCACGCGATACCCAGACGGCGGCGGAGACCTTGCGGATGCAGTACGAGTCGCGACTGGCCGACTGGGAAAGCGAAAAACGGCAGGCGCGCGAAGCTTTCAAACAGGAGATCGAGGCGGAACGCCAGCGCGCCCTGGACGAGCTGGAAAAGGCGCTGGATGCCGAACGGGAAAAAGCCCGGGTACTGATCGAGCGCCAGCGCCGCGACATGGAATCGGACCTCGAGCGCCAGGCCCTGCGTCTGAGCCGGCAGTTCGCCAGCCGTTTCCTTGAGCGGCTGGCCGGGCCGGAGATGGAAGCCGCCCTGCTCCGGATGTTCGGCGAGGACCTCGCCGCCATGAGTCCGGAACAATGGCAGGCGCTGACCCGCGCACTGGAGGAACAGGAGCATCCCGAGGCCGAAATCGCCAGCGCATTTCCCTTGAAGCCGGAATCCTGCGCCGAGCTGACGGAGATGATCGAAGCCCGCACCGGCCGGGCCGTCGCCTGGCGTTTCCGCGAGGACCCGGCCCTCATTTGCGGCATCCGGCTGCGGGCGGGCCATCGGGTGCTCGCAGCCAACGTCGGCGAGGAACTGAAGTTTTTCGCGGACGGTGCGGAGAACTCCCTCGGCGGCGGGTGACCCCCGGCCGCTCCCGAGTCACTGCAGGCACTGCACGGCCTCGACGACCGCACGGGCGTCGACGATACCCGCGCCGCACGCGCCCAGAAGATCGGGCGCGCACCGGGTCTCCTCCAGGAACGGACGAGCCGTCGCCGTGAGGATGTCCCTGACGCGGCCAGGGAGACTCATCGTCCGAAGTCGCTGCAGTCGGCCAGGTCGCCATCGGGGCAGACCGAGGCCACGGCGATGACGCCATGGCCATTTGCCGGCTCCTCGTGGAAAGAACCGGATCGCCCCTCGACCCCGACCACCGGCTCGCTGCCGATCGGCCACGGTCTGGCATCGGCGGGGGGAGCGGTGGGAGGCGTTAGGCCGGCACGGGTGGTCCCTCTGCCGGCGGGGTCGCGCCCGGACAGTGGCTTCGGCTGTGGTTTCGACGGAAGGACGACAGGCCACGAACCCTTGCCTGCCAGGCCCGACATTCCGCCCGACCCACTTGAAGCAGGTTTTCCGCGCTCACTTGTCAATCCCGAGAGCCCGAAAGTCCACGGATGACCGATTTTATGAAGGTATTGATCTCGGTGTTGCCGACGCGCGCATAGACGGTGGGTCGGTCTGCACACCCCTCCCCCCAGCTGACGACGCCGACTTGAATGACCTTTCCCGAGACCCTTCGGAACAACGGACCACCGCTGTCGCCTTGACAGGCGCCCTTGGCACGAACGGCGGCACACAGTTGAACAGTGCCGTCGAACTTGGAACCGTAGGCCGTGATATCGCAAAGCGCATCTTCCATGACGGGCATGGAAACTTGGCGCATTTCTGCCGGGAAATAGGGGGGTGGAACGTGATCGTCGTTCCAATACCAGGCGACGATACTGCCCCATCCCGCGACCGTGACCCATGTGTTGGCGCTGTCCTGCCCTGCGGTCGCCAGCCGGACGGTCTTGGCGCGCGCCACCTTGCGATCGAGTTCGAGCACGGCGACATCATAAGGAAGCCTGACATCCCCGGGTTCCCTGTATTTCGGATGCACATGAATCGCCGAAACGCGCCGTGCTCGTCCTTGATGCCTTCCGTAGGTCGTCATACCGACCATGGCCGTATAATCCGACGGATCGTTGACGACATAACCGCCATCATCAAAATTCTCAGTGACACAGTGGGCGGCCGTCAAAACATGACGAGAGGAAATCATACTCCCTCCGCACACATGACCGTACGGATCGGACTCGGATCTTCGCGACTCCCGCTGAAGCGCCACGACGAAGCCATAACGCCCTTCAACCACCGGATCACCATTGACCACCTCAGGTCTCATCGCCAGATTCCAGTCGGTCTCCGCCGCCTCGGAACCGGCGCCCATGAGAGACATGCACGACACAACGATCGACCATCCGCCACACCACGGCAGCCTCATTGAATCACCCTCATGGATTCAGGAGTCATCGGACTGGCACGCCAAAAGCGGGAAGGCGCCTCGGCATCATTGCGCACGGGGGCCGAGCACCCGGACGGGTTCGATGCGGGCACGCCGATACCGTTGTCGGTGACGGCGCCGATGATGCCGGCGACGTGGCTGCCGTGCCATTCGGCAGGCTTGAACTCCGAAGGCACGGGTCTTCCATCCTCTTTCCCGCACCAGCCCACCGTCTCCCAGTCGCCCTCGTCCTTCGGCTTTTTGTCGCGGGCATTGCCGTCCCGCGCGAATCTCGGATTCCGGATCATGTCCCAGCCGACGATCACGGTTTTGTCCGTATTCCGGTATGCCAGCCGGTTTTCGAGGTCGGGATGGGTCGGGGCGAACAGGACGCCGCTGTCCAGCACGGCAACCGTGATTTCGGGCGCCCCCCGGGTGAGTGACCAGGCGGCCTGCACATTGGCCGAGCCGGCAACCGCCCCGGGACCGCTCTGAAGATGCCACTGCTGGGGGAAATATTCGTCGCTGGGCGTGACCGGCTCGGCAGTCGCCTGTGCCTTCATGCGTGTCACCGGATCGGCATAGCGCACCTCCGGCAGGGCTTCGAGGCGCCGCTCGATCTCGCCCGCCTCCGTCAGGCTCACCGGACGAAGGAGGCGGTACACCTGCGCCGCGCCTACGGTTTCCGGTGTCGGGACCAGACCTGCGCCGGCGACGGCCGAGAGTTTCGCGGCATCCAGCGGCAGCGAGCCAGCCCCGCGTTTGAATCTGATGATGAAGTCCTCGATACCGGCAACGGCGGGCAAGGCCGACCGGGCATATACCGTGCCCTGCCCGGCTTCGACGGCAGCCCACAGCACACCGTCCATGACACCGATCCTTCGTGCCAGGGCCGTCGCCTCATCTCGGGTCAACGCAGCGGGCGTCCGGAAAATCCTCGCGTTGGTCCGGGTATTCCCCACCCATTCGAAATCCAAACCGGTGTCCGCCTGCAGCCGACCAAGCTCGGCGGCGCTCACCGCCCCGAGCTCATCCCGGTCGACATCGCTTTCGAACATGACGACGATCGAAACCGGCGCATCCGCCGCCCCACTCGAGATGGCCGCTGCAGCCAGCAGCAACGATGCCATGGAAACCGCCGACAGCCTTTTCATCGCAACTCCCGTTTTCCCGAAAGGTGGTACCCCGTTGACCTTGCCGCTGGCACTTTGGCGTTTCGTGAAATCCGGTGTGATTCAGTGCGTTCGAGGACCAATATCGCATCCGGGCCAACATCATAGATAAAATCGGGACGCCGGATCGTTCTCTGCGTCCACGATTTCTTGCCTTCGCGTCCAGGACGCCAGCGGTTCGTCTTCCCGTCGCTGCCACGGCGAGCGGATACGCGATCACCGGACCCTCGACAAAGCCGAAGAAGGCAACGAAATGGGGAATAGCTCCGAACAGCTTCAGGACAAGGTGCCGATCGCCCGCCTCGATCTGGGCAGTCTTCCAGCAGAGGACCGCTATTCGATCTGGAAGGAGAGCATCTCCGTCATTTTCGACGTGGAGCGGGAAGTCGAGACAGGCTCTGCACCCTTTGCCGCAACGCTGACGACCTGTCATCTCGGGTCCATGCTACTGGCGGATACGGCCAGCGTCGGACAGTGCTTTCAGCGCAAATCGCCACTGATCGCGCGCGACGGCTTGGATCATTGCATCATCCAGGTCTACCAATACGGCACGACCCGCGGCCGATGGGGCGAGAGACACAGTACCGTGCAGCCGGGTGACGTCTTCCTGCTCGACCTGACCCAACCGCTGGATTCCTGCGCCAGCGATTTCCGCAATCTGACACTGATGCTGCCGCGCGATCTGCTGGCACCTCATCTTGGCGCACCCGAGCGACTGCATGGCCGGTCACTGCCCCGAGACTCGGCCTGCGGACGCCTGCTGAGCCAGCACATCGCTACGCTGTGGGAGGTCGCGACGACCCTGAGTTCCGACGAGGCCCAATGCATAGCTCGGGGACTGGTCCATCTGATCGGCGCCTATTTCGGCGGCGGCCGGGTCGAGGAAGACCGTCCGGAAACCGGGGCCGTCTTGCTGGAAACGGTACGCAGCCACATCGGGAATCATCTGGGCGATCCCCGGCTGACGCCGGAATCCCTGGCGGCGTACTTCCGCGTGTCGCGTTCCTACCTCTATTCCCTGTTCCAGCCACTGGGGGGAATCACCCGTTACATCCAGCAGCAACGGCTGCGGCGCGCTTTCCTGGAACTGACCCGACCGGCCTCCCGGCCAAGGCGTGTCAGCGAGATCGCTTACCGGGTGGGTTACCGCAACGAGGCCCATTTCAGCAGGAGCTTCCGTCGTGCCTTCGGCATGAGTCCGAGCGAGGCGCGGTTCATCGGCCGGCAGGCCGTCCGCTATACTGCCAGGGGTCATGACCAACCCATCGATCGCAGCTATGAACGCTGGGTCAGAGAACTCAACGCCCCGGATTTCTGAGCCGGCTTCCCCGCTCGCGCAGACGGTCCACATCGGCGACTACCGGCCCCGCCTGCGCATCGGCGAATACGGCACAGTGGCCTCCGTCGGGGACGGCATCGCCTGGGTGACCGGCCTGCCCTCGGCGGCGATGGACGACGTACTGATGTTCGAGGACGGGAGCTGGGCCGTGGTGTTCGCCCTGACCAAGAAACGCATCGGCGCCGTGCTGCTGCACCAGAGCGAAAACCTGACCGCCGGCACCCCGGCCCGGCTGACCGGGAGGACGCTCGACGTGCCGGTCGGCGAGACTCTGCTCGGGCGGGTGATCGACCCGATCGGCAATCCGCTGGACGGCGGGCGTCCCCTGGAAACCCGCAACCGTCGCCCGCTCGACAGCCCTTCGCCCCCCATCATTGCGCGCGACTTCGTGCAGCAGCCGCTCTACACCGGTACCCGGCTGGTCGACACCCTGGTGCCGATCGGCAAGGGCCAGCGCCAGCTGATCATCGGCGACGAGGGAACGGGGCGCAGCAGCTTGGCGATCGACGCGGTCCTGAACCAGAAAGGCCGAGAGGTACGCTGTGTCTACGTACTGATCGGCCAGAAGCGATCCACCGTGGTCGGCACCATCGAACTGCTGCGCAACTACGGAGCACTCGCTTACACCACGGTGGTGGTGGGCGAAGCCGGCTCTTTGCCGGGCCTCAAGTACCTGGCCCCGTTCGCCGGCTGCGCCATCGCCGAAGACTGGATGGCGCGCGGGCACGACACACTGGTGGTCTACGACGACCTGAGCACGCACGCCCAGACCTACCGCGAACTGTCGTTGCTGCTGCGGCGCCCGCCAGGGCGGGAGGCCTACCCCGGCGACATCTTTTATCTCCACGCCCGGCTGCTGGAGCGCGCCACGGCGCTGAACCCCGCCAACGGCGGCGGCAGCATGACGGCCCTGCCCATCGTGGAAACCCGTTTGGGGGAAATCGAGGCCTATATCCCCACCAACCTGATTTCGATCACGGACGGCCAGATCTACCTGGACTCCGACCTCTTCGCCGCTGGCTTCAAGCCAGCAATAGACGTCACCCGCTCGGTCTCCCGCATCGGCGGCAAGGCCCAGCATCCGCGCATCAAGGAGGAAGCCGGACGGATGAAGCTGGACTACCTGCAATTTCTGGAGCTCGAGATCTTCACCCGGTTCGGGGCGCGGCTGGAAAGCGGGATGGAAGCCCGGATCAGACGCGGCCGGCTGCTGCGGGAGATCCTCAGGCAGGAGCGCCTGCAACCGCTGCCGCCGGAATTCCAGCTCGCCTGGATGACCGCCTACAACGAAGGGCTTTTGGACGCCATGCCTCCCGGCAGTGTTCAACACGCCTTGAACGAACTGAACTCCGCCCTCCGGAACGGATCGCCGCCGCTGGAAGCCTCGCGCACCGACTGGCTGACATGGCTGAGGCAGAACCTGCCGGAACCGGCGCGAGGCGAAGCATGAGCCGCCGCCACGTCCTCCGGCGGCGGATGAAGACGCTCGGAGAAATCGCCGGCATCCTCGATTCGATGCGCATGCTGGCCGTGATCGAAAGCCGCCGGCTGACGCGTTCCGTGGAATGTCAGCGTCAGTTGGAAGCGGCGCTGCGAGGCCTCGGTCGGGAGCTGATGAGCCATCATCCGGCACTCACGCCCGTCGAGCCGCCGAACACGGCATGGCTGGTGGTGGGCTCCGAGCGGGGTTTCTGCGGCGACTTCAACACCCGTCTGCGCGCCGCACTGGAACAGCGACGATCTCCCGGGGAACCGGTGATCGTCATAGGCAGCCGGATCGGCGCCGAACTTTCCCAGCAGACTGTTTGCGAGAGCCAACTGCCCGGTCCGCTCACGGCGGATGAAACCGCCGAACGGCTCCCGGCCCTGATCGACGCCGTCAACCAGCTCCTCGAAAACCTCGGCCCGCTGCGGATCATCGCTCTCCACCATGCCGACGATGCGGAAGCGGTGCTGGAAACACGGATCGTTCCGCCTTTCGGCAAGGCCTCCGCCGCACCCGGCAATCCGTTTCCGCCATTGCTGTACCAGCCGCCGGAAGCGGTATTCCACCACCTCGTCGAACATTATCTGTTCGCCTTGCTGCACTGGCTGCTGGACCGCTCCCTTTTGAGCGAACACCAGTACCGCATCCGCCACCTCGACGGGGCCACCCGCCGCATCGAAGACACTCTGAATGCCTTGCGCTCGGCCAACAACCACCTGCGCCAGGAGGAGATCACCGAGGAACTGCAGGTCATCCTCCTCGGCGCCGAAGCCCTGGATCCGGCTTGAAACGCACTGGCCTGTTGCGCAAACTGGCCAAGCCGTCCCGGTTTCTTGCCATTTGGATACGTCCGCCTCTTGCGGGTGCGCCAGGGCCAAACCGCCGGAAGACACACCGCCAATGCCGACGGGAAGCCGCCTGCGAAATCGGGCACGAACCGGCTCGAGCAAACCGTCCGAAGCATGAACCGAAGCGTCCGCCTGATCACGATCGCCCTGTTGCTCGCCGCTCTGGCCAGCCTGACCTATGCGGTGGTGCGGCCTTTCCTGGTTTCGATCGGCTGGGCGGTCCTCGTTTCCTACGTCGCCTGGCCGCTCCATGCCTGGAGCCAGCGGCGGTTCGAGGGCCGGAAGACCCTTTCGGCCCTGGTGACGACGGCGCTGCTGGGGTCCGTGGTATTGGCGCCCTTGATCTGGCTCGCCGTATTGCTGCAAGGCGAGGTCTCGGAACTGATCCGCTCGCTCCCGGACTGGCTGGAACAAAAACCCAGGCTGCCCGATTTCGTCTCGCACATTCCCTATTTCGGAAACGAACTCCAGGCCGTGGTCGACCAGTTCGAAGACCTCCACGGCCTGCTGAAACGGCATGCGCCCGAGTGGGTCCGACGCCTCGGCTCCCCGGTGCTCGGAATCATGACCACCCTGGTGCAGAACGCCGCCGTGTTGTTCATGACACTGTTCACCCTGTTCTTCCTGTTCCGCGACGGCTTGCAATTGGCTTCGGATGTCCGGCGGGTGTTTACCCGAGTGCTCGGTGAACGGCTGAAAGGATATTTCGCCACGATCGAAGCGACGGTCAAGGCCGTCCTCTACGGCATCGTCCTGACCGCCCTCGCGCAGGGTTTCCTCGCCGGCCTGGGCTACTGGATAGTCGGCGTGAAAGCGCCGATCGTGCTCGGGATCGCGACGACCCTGATCGCAATGATCCCGTTCGGGACGCCGTTCGCCTGGGGCTCCGTCAGCATCTGGCTCTTATTGCAGGGCGAAACCTGGGCCGGCGTCTCTCTGGCCCTTTGGGGCACGCTGGTGATCAGCTGGATCGACAACATCATCCGTCCCCTGGTGATCAGCAGCGCCACGCACATACCGTTCGTGCTGGTGATGTTCGGCGTGCTGGGCGGGCTCGCCAGCTTCGGCTTCATCGGCCTGGTCCTGGGGCCGGTGATCCTGGCGATGGCGCTGGCGGTGTGGCGGGAATGGCTGCAGCAGGTGCGGGAGGCGGGACTGCGGGGCGAAGACGGGAGCGGCACCGGGCCGGGGGAGCGCCGCTAGCTTCGGAATCGCCATCCGGACGGAATGCTTGAAATCACCCCTTCGATGCATTACCGTGAGCGGTCCGTAAGGCTGGGGGTGCCTGGCGAATGGCCGGGCTGAGAGACACCCTTCGAACCTGATCCGGCTGATACCGGCGTAGGGAAGCTGAGCTTTCGAGCCGTTCGAAGAACCCGATCGACATCCTCCCCCGCGCGCCTTATCCGTGTCCAACCAGGAGCCAACGATGAGCGCGATCCCCCAAGAAATCCTGCACGAGGCCGTCACCGCCAAGAAAGCCTCGATCCAGCCGTTCGCGGCCTCGGAAAAAGTTTACCTCCAGGGCAGCCGCCCCGACCTGCGCGTCCCAATGCGCAAGATCAGCCAGTCGGACACACCCACCAACACGGGCCGGGAAAAGAACCCGCCGGTCTATGTCTACGACACCTCCGGCCCCTATACCGACCCCACCGTATCGGTCGACCTGAGACTGGGCCTGCCGCCCTTGCGCGAGCCCTGGATCGAGGAACGCGGGGACACCGAGCTGCTGAAGGGGCCCTCGTCATCCTACGGCCTTCAGCGCCAGCGCGATCCGGCTCTGGCGTCCCTGCGCTTCGAGCATATCCGCGCGCCCCGCCGGGCGAAGGGCGGCGCCAACGTCACCCAGATGCACTACGCCAGGCAGGGCATCATCACGCCGGAGATGGAGTTCGTCGCCATCCGCGAGAACCAGAAACTGGAAGCGCTGGCGGAGACATACAAGTTCCAGCATCCGGGAGAAGCCTTCGGCGCGGCCATCCCCCAGGTCATCACCCCCGAATTCGTCCGCGACGAAGTCGCCCGCGGCCGGGCCATCATCCCCAGCAACATCAACCACCCGGAATCGGAGCCGATGATCATCGGCCGCAACTTTCTGGTGAAGATCAACTGCAACCTCGGCAATTCCGCCGTCAGCTCTTCGATAGAAGAGGAAGTGGAAAAGATGCTGTGGGCGATCCGCTGGGGCGGCGACACGGTGATGGACCTGTCCACGGGCAAGAACATCCACGAGACCCGCGAATGGATCATCCGCAATTCCCCGGTGCCCATCGGCACCGTGCCGATCTACCAGGCGCTCGAAAAGGTGGACGGCAAGGCCGAGGAGCTGACCTGGGAAATCTTCCGTGACACGCTGATCGAGCAGGCCGAGCAGGGGGTGGACTATTTCACCATCCATGCCGGCATCCGCCTGCCCTTCATCCCGCTGACCGCCAAGCGCACCACCGGCATCGTGTCCCGGGGCGGCTCCATCATGGCCAAATGGTGCCTGGCCCACCACAAGGAGAGCTTCCTCTACACCCATTTCGAGGACATCTGCGAGATCATGAAGGCCTACGACGTGGCCTTCTCCCTGGGTGACGGCCTGCGCCCCGGTTCCATCGCCGACGCCAACGACGAAGCCCAGTTCGCGGAGCTGCGCACCCTCGGCGAGCTGACCCAGATCGCCTGGAAGCACGACGTGCAGGTGATGATCGAAGGCCCCGGCCACGTGCCCATGCACATGATCAAGGCCAACATGGAGGAGCAGCTCAAGCATTGCCACGAGGCGCCCTTCTACACCCTGGGACCCTTGACCACCGACATCGCGCCGGGCTATGACCACATCACCTCGGCCATCGGCGCCGCCATGATCGGCTGGTACGGCACGGCCATGCTGTGCTACGTCACGCCCAAGGAGCATCTGGGCCTGCCGAACAAGCAGGACGTGCGCGACGGCATCATCGCCTACAAGATCGCCGCCCACGCGGCGGATCTGGCCAAGGGCCACCCCGGCGCCCAGGCGCGCGACAACGCCCTGTCCAAGGCGCGCTTCGAGTTCCGCTGGCAGGATCAGTTCAACCTGTCGCTGGACCCGGAGAAGGCGTTGGAATTCCACGACGAGACACTGCCCCAGGAAGGGGCGAAACAGGCGCATTTCTGCTCCATGTGCGGCCCGCATTTCTGCTCGATGAAGATCACCCAGGACGTGCGCGACTATGCCCGCGAACACGGTCTGGACGAGGCGCAAGCCCTGGCGAAAGGCATGGAAGAAAAATCGGACGAGTTCGTGAGGTCCGGGGCCGAGGTCTACCAGCGCACCTGACCGCGACGATGAGCCATCCCCCTTCGAACACACCGCCGGTCAAGCCGGGCGGCCTGCCTTTGCTGGGCCATATCCTGGAATTCGGCAAGAACCCCCATGCATTCCTGATGGCCCTGCGGCACGAGTTCGGGGACGTCGCCGAGTTCCGGATGTTCCACCAGCGCATGGTGCTGCTCACCGGCAGCCGGGCCAGCGAGGCCTTCTACCGGGCCCCGGACGAAGTGCTCGACCAGGGGCCAGCCTACCGGATCATGACACCGATCTTTGGCCGCGGCGTGGTGTTCGACGCCCGGATCGAGCGCAAGAACCAGCAGTTGCAGATGCTGATGCCGGCGCTGCGCGACAAGCCGATGCGCACCTACTCCGAGATCATCGTCGCCGAAGTCGAGGCCATGCTCCGGGACTGGAAGGATGCCGGCACCATCGACCTGCTGGAGCTCACCAAGGAACTCACGATCTACACCTCCAGCCACTCCCTGCTGGGCGCGGAGTTCCGCCACGAGCTGAACACCGAATTCGCCGGCATCTACCGCGACCTGGAAATGGGCATCCAGCCGATCGCCTATGTCTTCCCCAACCTGCCGCTGCCGGTGTTCAAACGCCGCGACCAGGCGCGGGTAAGGCTGCAGGAACTGGTGACCCAGATCATGGAGCGGCGCGCCCGCTCGCAGGAGCGCAGCACCAATGTGTTCCAGATGCTGATCGACGCCAGCTACGACGACGGCAGCAAGCTGACGCCCCATGAAATCACCGGGATGCTGATCGCGACCATCTTCGCCGGCCACCACACCAGTTCGGGGACCACCGCCTGGGTGCTGATCGAGCTGCTGCGGCGCCCGGAATACCTGCGCCGGGTGCGGGCGGAGATCGACGCCCTGTTCGAGACCCACGGTCGGGTGACTTTCGAATCGCTCCGGCAGATGCCGCAGCTGGAGAACGTCATCAAGGAAGTGCTGCGGCTGCATCCGCCGCTGATCCTGCTGATGCGCAAGGTGATGAAGGATTTCGAGGTCCAGGGGATGCGCATCGAGGCCGGCAAGTTCGTTTGCGCCGCACCTTCGGTCACGCACCGGATTCCCGAGCTGTTCCCCAACCCCGAACTGTTCGATCCCGACCGCTACACCCCGGGACGGGCCGAGGACAAGGACCTGTACGGTTGGCAGGCCTTCGGCGGCGGCCGCCACAAATGCTCGGGCAACGCCTTCGCGATGTTCCAGATCAAGGCCATCGTCTGCGTCCTGCTGCGGAACTACGAATTCGAGCTGGCCGCGGCGCCCGAATCCTACCGGGACGACTACAGGAAAATGGTGGTCGAACCGGCCTCGCCCTGCCTGATCCGCTACCGCAGGCGCGACGCGCCGGCTGCCGTGGATGCAAAGGCGAGTGCCGGTGAGGCGCCTGCCGAAACGCTGCGGGGCGCCTTCCGGGTGACCGTCGACCGGGACCTGTGCAAGGGCCACGGCAACTGCATGGCCGAAGCACCGGAGATTTTCCGGGTCGACGAAGATGGCCGACTGACGCTGCTCAGCGAGACGCCCGATCCCGTCCTGGCCGGAGCCGCCCTGGCTGCGGAAAGATTCTGCCCGGCACGGGCGATCAAAATCCTGCCTCAGCGCGATCCCGCCACGCGGGATTGCTCCCTCTCGCCTTCGGGCGAGGATTAGGGTGAGGGTGTCGAAAAAATTTTCTTCCAGTCTCAATCGCTAGCAAGATGCTGCTCTCGCTCCGCTACAACTTCCTGTTCGTCCATATCGCCAAGACCGGCGGAACCAGCGTGCGGGACTCGCTGTGGCGCTACAAATGGACCGATCCTGCCCGTATCCCGCAGTTCCTGTGCAGCAAGCTCAGTGCGCTCACCGGCCACGAGATCGGCGCCAAGTTCCCGCGCCACGCCAAGGCCATCGCCGCCATGGAGATGCTGCCGCGCGAGTTGTATCAGAAGCTGTTCAAGTTCGCCTTCGTGCGCAATCCCTGGGATCTGCAGGTCAGCTCCTACCATCACATCCGGCGCGAACGGCCCGATCTGCTGGAAGGCCGCGACGACTTCGAGGCATTCCTGTGCTGGAAACTCGACCCCGAGCGCGCACCGCAGTATCACGCCGACATGTCGATCGAACTGCAGACGGACTATCTGATCGACCTGCATGGCAACCTCATCGTCGATTTCGTCGGCCGTTACGAACGCCTCGCCGAGGACTTCGAGGAAGCCTGCCGCCGCATCGGCATCGCCTGCCCCAAACTGCTGCACAGCCGCAAGGCCACCGACCGCAACAAGGACTACCGGCGCTATTACAACGACACCACCGCCGAACTGATCGAAGCGCACTACCGCCCCGACATCGAGCGCTTTGGCTACCGCTTCGACGAGCCATTCCCGTGACGGACCGCCCCGGCTCCATCCTCATCGTCCGGCTCGGCGCCATCGGTGACATCGTCTTCGCTTCCGCCCTGATTCCGGTGCTGCGGCAGACGTTTCCCCAGGCCCGGCTGGTCTGGCTGGCCGACGAAGCCAACCAGGATCTGCTGAGGCACAATCCACGGCTGGACCGGGTCGCGATCTGGCCGCGCGCCCGCTGGGCCAGGCTGCGTAAGGAAGGGCGTTACGGCGCCCTGCTCGAGGAATTCCGCAACTTGGTACGGAGCCTGCGGGAAGAGCGCTTCGACTGGGTCCTGGACCTGCAGGGACTCCTGAAGAGCGGCGTGTGGGCGGCTCTGGCCGGCGGTAAGACCCGCATCGGCCTCGGCTCACGCGAAGGCAGCCAATTCCTGATGACGAAGCGCATCGACCGCCGCACCGAGTCCAACGCCATCGGCAACGACTACCTCAAACTGGCCGTCGAACTTGGACTCGACACCGAGTCCTTCGCCATGGATTTCGCGCCGGGAGACGAGGCCATGGCGGAGGCCGCAAAGATCCTGGATTCGCTCGGGATCACCGGCCCTTATGCGGCGATCTTCCCCTTCACCACCCGCCCCCAGAAGCACTGGATCGACGGGAACTGGTCGACACTGGCCGATGAGATCAGCGCCCGTTACGGCTGGCCCGTCGTGATGCTGGGCGGGCCGGGCGACACTGAACGGGCCGAAAGAATACGGAGCCGCTGCCGATCGGACCTGGAGAATCTCACGGGAAGAACCGGACTGGCCGTCAGCGGCGCATTGATCCGGCGCGCCGGTTTAGGCATCGGCGTGGATACAGGTCTGACCCACATGAGCATCGCCCTCGGGCGCCCCACTGTCGCCCTGTTCGGCTCCACCGCCCCCTATCTGGAAACGGGGAGGGAAGATGCAGTGGTGCTATACGAAGCCCTGCCCTGCTCGCCCTGCGAACGCCGCCCCACCTGCGGCGGAGCCTTCACCTGCATGGCGCGACTCACGGTCGAGAAGGCCCTCGCCGCAATCGACGGCATCCTGCACCGGCCTTGAGCCCTCAAACCAGAGCCCGCCCCGTCAGCCGCTCCAGTATCCTGAGCGGGGACGTGGCCGGATCGCGCAGGGCTTCGACCGGCACATAGAAGGTCTGCTCCAGCAGGTACTGGCCGGACATCACGGCATGCGAGGCCTGGTCGGTGAACACCAGCCAGGTTGTCGAAGGAGGAAAATCGAACGACACCTGATCCACCTCCGCCTGATAAGCCATGTCCGCCTTCATTCTGTCATGCAGTTGCAGCATGTAGTGGTCGTAGTTACTGCGGCGGCTCTTGGTCAGCCCCAGCCACTGCAGGAGGGGAGCACTGCCGGGAAACGGCGCCGGAATGGAGGGCAGGAAGCGCCTGGCCATGGGCTCGAACGGCTCGCCCAGCCGCCAGCAGCGGGGGCGGCCTTCCGGGTTCACGTTGCTGAACACGCGCAGGAGCCTTCTCCCCTGCACGGGGGACGACGGAAAGGCGTCGACATGCAGCCGGGTGTCGTCCTTGCGCCAGGAACTCGCGCGTCCGGCGGCTTCCACCGGCCGGAAGCTGGTGCGGCCCTGCACCAGGGCGGCGCTGTATGCCGGCAGCAGTCTCGCCACCAAGCCGGCGGCCCGGCCGGCGAACCGCGCCATCATGCTCCGCAGCGCCTCCACATCGGCCACCGCCGGGCCGATACCGTGCAGGTCGCCAGTCGCGGCATCGAAGCTGACGTTCTTACTCCTACCCACCGTCTCCGGTGAAAGGAAGGCCTTCTCGTGCTCCTCGATCGCGAATCCGAGTCGGGGGAAGTACAGGATCTTGCCCTGCTCGATTTCATTCAATGCGTCGGCACGCTCCTTCGCGGAAAAAGACGCCTCCCAGTCGGCGCCGCCGAACTCGAATATTCTGCTCATATGCTGTACCTCTCTCCTGATGCCTTGTCGTTATCCGGATTCGTCCGCCCCTACGGCACGCCATAAGGCTGGGCCGGCACGATCGGCGGACGGCCGAGAATCAGGTCGGCCACGAGCCGGGCCGAGGCGGGGGCCATGGTCAGGCCGTTGCGGAAATGGCCGCAGCTCAGATACAGATTGGCGAACGACGGTACCGGACCGATGAACGGAATGCCTTCGGGCGATCCCGGACGCAGCCCGGCCCAATGGCCGACGACCTCCGCGTCCGCCAGCGCCGACAGCCAGCGGCAGGCGAATTCCAGCAAGATCCGCCGCCCTTCGACATCCGGAACCTTGTCGAACTGGCGCTGTTCCACGGTGCTGCCGCACAGCACTATCCCATCCCGCCGCGGAATGAGGTAACGATCTCCTGCCAGCACGATGTGCTCGACGAGCCCGCCCGACGCCTGGAACGCCAGCATCTGCCCCTTGACCGGAACGACGGGCAGGTTCGGGAGCAAAGCCCCGAGCACTTCCGCGGACCAGGCACCGGCCGTGACGAGATAGGTTTCTGCCACGAACACCCCCTTCGCGGTCGCCACCCTCGAGACCCTCCCGTCCCGCGCTTCGATAGCGGTCACCGCAGCGTCTTCCTCGATGGCGATGCCGAGTCGGCGGACATCGGCCAGGATCGCGCGCAACAGCCGGGGATTGCGCACCTGCGCGACCCCGGGCAGACGGATCGCCGGCCGGGAGGACGGCGCTAGCCGGGGTTCCAGCGAGGCCAGGGCGGCGGGCTCGATCCACTCGCGCCGGACCCCGTGCGCGGCGCACCAGGCATCGATTGCCGCAGGTTCCTCCGGATCCAGTATCAACAGCCCGCTTTGCCGCCATTCGGGATCCAGACCGGTCGATTCCAGCAACTCTTCCACGAGGCCGGGATAGCACTGCTGGCTCCAGGCACAGAGCGCAGTGACGGCTTCCGGCATGCGCCAGGGACGAAGCGGCGACAGAATGCCCCCCCCCGCCCAGGATGACTCGCGTCCGGCCGGCCCCTTGTCCACGATCCTGACCGACCGGCCCGCCGCGGCCAGTTCACGCGCCGCCAGGAGGCCGCTGATCCCAGCGCCGATGATGAGAACGTCGGTCGACTTCACTGCCTACGGTGTCCCTGACGCGAGTGGCGCGAACATCCGCCTCACATGGGATGCATGCCGGGGGAGTCGCGCACCGGGGACACCGGCACGATCCCTCTCGCCTTCTGCAAAGCGATGAGCCGCTCTTCCAGCTTGTTCAGCGCCGCCTCCAGAGAGGTCTCCATCACCACGATGTCTCCCATCGACAAGATCACCCGCGCGAGTTCCGGAATCTTGACGCTGCTGGTGGACTCGATATAGACCGGTTGGACGTACAACAGCGATCGCCCGATGGGCACGATGATGATGCGGCCGCGGGTGAGATGCGAGCCCTTTTGATCCCATAGGGCGAACTCTTTGGCGATTTCGGCATCCTGATCGATCATCGCGCTCACCTGCGCCGGACCGTCGACCTGGACGTCCTTACTGTACTTGTAGAGGACGATAGACTTCGAGTAAGGCATGCCGCAGGCGTCTGGCCGCAATGCACCGCCGATCGCCAGCACGCTCATGTTGTTGCGCCCGATCGGCGTCATCGGATTGATCAGCACGAAATTCTGCATGTTTTCGCAGCCATCGAGCTGAGTCGTGAAATAGTAGGGTGCCACCGTCCGCATCACGGTCCGGCCATCGCGCAGCCGGACGCCGACCTTGGCGAAATCCCAGGTCTCCGCCTGCTGATAGAACAGTTCCGGCTGGGTCTGGTGGTATTTGGCGTACATCCGCATCTGGATCTCGAAGAAGTCATGCGGGAACCGGAGCTGGTCGCGGATCAGCGGCGGCATGGCGCTGGCATCCTGGAACAGACCGGGATAGGCCTTGATATAGCCTTTCAGCACCGGATCGTCGTGATCCACGACGTAATAATCCAGCGACCCGTCGAAAGCATCGACCACGATCTTGACCGAGTTGCGAATGTAATTGAATTCGCGCTCTTCGGTGTCGCCGCGGAACTTGTAGCGCATGCGCTTGGAAACCGGATAGGAATTGAGCGTGGTATAGGCATCGACGATCCAGAAAATCCGCTGTGGGGTCACCACGATGTAGGGATCGCGATCCAGCGCCAGGAATGGCGTGACCGTGTTGATACGCTCGATGATGTTGCGATGGAACAGCGCCTGGCTGCTCTCGGTGATGTTGAGCGAGAAAAACAGCCGCTCATCACGGAAATAGATGGACAGAAGCAGACGCCTGAGGAGGGAGGAAATCGGCACGCCGCCATTGCCCGAATAGTTTTGGCTGGACCCCTGATCGAAACTGGCGATGTCGACGATGTTGAGCCGGTTGGGAACGATCGCGTAATCCAGGTTTTCCAGGCCGAAATAGATGTCGGGCTTCTCGGTGGTCAAACCGACGTCCGAATGCATGTTCAGATCCCTGAGCCACCACTGCATCGGCTGGTCGCCCGACTGCGCCGCCGGCGTGATCACCGCACCGTAGCCATGGGTATAGCGCAGATGGATGTTCTCCCAGTTCCTGGCCTCCTCGGGCAGCTTGGCAAGGTTGATTTCGCGGGCCGCCAGATTGACCTGTTCGATCTGCCCGTTGACGAG
This sequence comes from Methylococcus sp. S1M, assembly GCF_051295855.1. Lineage (NCBI taxonomy): Bacteria > Pseudomonadati > Pseudomonadota > Gammaproteobacteria > Methylococcales > Methylococcaceae > Methylococcus > Methylococcus sp. S1M. The sequence goes on along the minus strand of NZ_JBPDXO010000004.1, from coordinate 7,770 downwards.
ATAGCGCGCGGTGTCGACCTCCGTGAAACTGTAGTACGGCCGTATGCCCTGAAGCTGCTGGTACACGTCATCCAGGTATTCCGGATCCCAGACCGGGATGTTGTGCAGATGCTCGCGGACATGCGGATCGATGGTTTCGGACCCCTCTGGCGCCGCCGTGATGTCGATGGTCCGGATTTCGTCGAGGTCGAATGCCGCCAGCGTCGCCTCGATGTTGTACTTGATGAATTCGCGCTCGGTTTTCACCGGATTCGGCTTGACTACGAAGCGGTCGATCAGCTGCGGCACCACGTCGATCTTGCGAAGTGCGGCAGCGGAAACCCATACCAGCGCGCAGGTCAGCGCCAGCTTGAGACCGCGATGACGCTGAGCGAACCACAGTGCAGCAACCACGCCGACGACGAGGGAGACGATCTCGACCCAGATGAGAGGCAAATGGTAGCGGAGCTCGATCAGACCAGGGCCGAAAAACACGGGCTCATGGGCGTCGACGTATAGCAGTTCATCCCGCTGCAGCACGTACCCCCAGGCCGCCACCACGGCAACCAGCACCACCAGCAGATTCAAATGAATGCGGGCGCCCCGGGGCCACGGTCGCCGGTGGGCCGGCGAGAATTCGTGCTCCACCCAGTAGAGTGCCGCCACCATGACGGCCAGCACACTGGCACACACCAGTAACTCTGACTGGATCAGGACCAGGATCGGGATCCGGAACATGTGAAATCCGGCGTCCTCCCCAAACACCGGCTCGGTGACGCCGGCAGCGGGGGCGAAAAAGAACAGGAGACCGGCCTCCCACTCGTGGTAGAACGGCAGTGCGACCAGCACCGCCAAAAACACCGACAGGGGCAGATAGACCGGCAGCGCTCCTGTCTGAAACATGCGCAGCCAGCGCCGGTAGCGCGATTCTTCCGACCCTGCGGCATAAATCGCCTGATCGACCCCCAGATACTGGGATGCAGCCCAGAAATTCAAGAAAAAGATCAGGAAGAAGAAAAGGGTCACCCCCCCGGACAAGATGTAGCGGTACAGGAAGCGCAGCCAGAAATATGCACCGAGGTCCAGCGACTTGAACCACCACCACTCGACCAGGAAATGCGTGGCGGCTAGCACGATCGCCAGCAACAGTCCCGCCAACACCACCATGACCACGGCTGCGGACGTCAGCAGTCGTTTCCAGTTTCCCATATCGTCCTCGTTCGGCGTCTTGTCACTCTTATGGAAGGGCTTGCAGGAGGATGGAGCGCAGGCGGCAGGCGCATGCTATGGCGCGAGCAGCCTTGTTCGCGCGGGCGTGCCAAGCCCCTAGATGATACCTGACTGCCCTGCAATCCGGTAGGCGACGCCGGGCGGAGCCGGCATGCGCCGGGCGGGCGATTTCGGGTATACTTAAAAAAGTGCGGAAGCGATCGCAAGCTTCCCCGAAACTGCCGAGACGGCTGCTCAACGCCTGCGGAATGGGGTTCCCTTCTTTGAATCGACACACCCGACTCCTCACGCTGTGTGTCCTGGTACTGATCCAGGTGTGGGCACCTTTGGTCCATGCCCATCCGGCCGACGGCGAACCCTGGGGCAAATTCCATGTGCCCGGTCTCGAGTTTCTCGAGCGCACGCCGGGGGAAGGATGGCACGTCCCGGATGCGGGGGCCGAGACTTCCGTCGTGGTGGCGATGCAGGGCGGCATCCTGGAACCCTCTCGTGTCTCATCCCCCCGCTGGACGCACGAGCAGACGCCGGACCATCCTCCCTGCCACCACGACACCGCCCCAGTGACACTGGAGCGCGCGGCAGAGTTCCCCCGTGATCCATTCATCCCGCTTCCTTACGGCTTCCCGGTAGTCCAGCCGCATTCGGCACGCGCCCCGCCGGCCGACGCCTGATCTTCGCATCGCGGCTTCCCCGCACATAACGGCGCCCACCGACGCTCCCTCGAAACCGAGACGGCGGCGGGCATGCTGACACCATGAATCCGGTACTGCCGATGATCCCCCTTCATGGACTCCTCGGTGTTCTCCTCGTGATCGCTTCGGCTTCCGCCCGCGGCGAGGAGGACGCCATGGCTGAGCCTGCCGGGCTGCTGCCTTTCGACCCACGGCTCAGTCTACACAGCGTGGTGCAAACCACTTTCGAAAACTATCCGCAAACGGCGATGATCGACGCCATGCGCCTGGAAACCAGCGCTCTGCAGCAGCGCAGTGACAGCTGGATTCCTGGCTACCCGATGGTCTACATCCAGAACAACCAGAACATCGCCGGCGACGGCGAGGGCATGACGCAATGGGGCTACCAGGTCCCCCTCTGGCGCTGGGGACAGCGGGATGCGAGCCAGGCAGTCACCGACCGGGCGGCCGAAAGCACCGAACGGTTCGGCCTGGGACTCAAACACGAGGTCGCGGGCCTGGTCCGGGAGAGTCTGTGGAATCTCAAGATGATGCAAAACCGTCATCAGTTCACCAGGACGGTGTATGAGGTGTCGCTGAAACTGGTCGAAACGGTCAAACGTCGGGTCGAGCTCGGCGATCTCGCCCAGGCCGACCTGCTGCTGGCACAAAGTGACTCTTTGGAAAAGAAGACCGCGCTCACCCAGGCTGCCGTCGACCTTCAGCACGCCCACCAGGCTTTCGCTAACCTGACCCGAATGCCGGCGGCACCTGACAAATTCGATGAAGAGCTCTCCAGGCTGAACGCCATCACCGAGGAACACCCCCAGCTGGCCGCCCTGAATGCCATGATCGAGCGCGCCCAGGCCGATGTGGAATTCGTCCGGCAATGGAAGCAAGGTACCCAGCCCACCGTCCTGATCGGCGCCCAGCATCGCGCCTTCTTCAACAAGAACCTGCAGAACGACACCAACGTGGTCCTCCAGATACCGATCGGGGGCGATGCTTATAATGAACCCTTCGTCGCCCAGGCGAATCTCGCGCTGACTCAGAAGATCACGGAACGCGACAACCTGATCCGCCTGCTCCAGCGATCGCTCAAGCAGGCGCAGCAAACCCTGGAGGCGGACCGCAAGGCCCTGGACATCGCCAGGAACCGGCGCCAGATGGCCGAGACACTGATCCGGATGAACCGCATCGCCCTCGAAACAGGGGAAATCCAGATGATCGACTTTCTGAAGGTCCAGACCACGGCACAGGCGGCCATCTGGGACGCGATGCAGAAGGAAATCCAGTTGAAGCGGGACATCGCCGCTTATAACCAGGTGGTGGGGGTGACACCATGAAGCTTGCGCTTTTCCCCGCGGTGATGAGTCTCCTGACGGCGCCAGCCCTCGCGGCCGACACCCTCGTCAAGATGGACGCCCAGCAGATCGAGCACCTCGACGTGCGTGTCGCAAAACCCGAAATCGTCAATGCCTTGCCCCTGGCGTGGGCACCGGCGCGCGTCGTCATTCCGCCGGACCGGGAGTTCATCGTCAGCGCACCGCAGGCCGGTGTCATCACCCGGATCGACGTGGCGCTGGGATCCTCGGTGGCACCGGGACAGGTCGTCGCGGAAATGCAAAGCCCGGACCTGCTGACCCTCCAAAGAGACCTCCTCAATGCCGCCACCGAATACGAGCTCGCCGGCTCCAAGCTGAATCGGGACCAGAAGCTGCTCGACGAAGGGGTCATCTCGAAGCTGCGCTGGCAGGAGACCCGTAGCACCTTCGACAAGGCCCAGGCCAATCTGCGCCAGGCCGAGCAGGTGCTCGATGCCAGCGGGATGTCGGCGAAGGACATAGCAGAACTCAAACGGACACGCAGCATCAGCAATACCCTGTTGCTGCGCACACCGATCCGTGGCGTGCTGCTGGAACGCCTGGCCACCGTGGGTCAGCGGGTCAGCATGCTGGCGCCACTGTTCCGTATTGGCAATGTCGACCAGTTGTGGCTGGAAATCGACATGCCGCAGGAGCGACTGAGTGAAATCCGGCTGAAAGACCGGGTCGAACTGGATTCACCGCGAATCCGGGCGACGATCATAGAAGTCAGCCAGAACGTACGGCCAGACAGCCAGACGGCCCTGGTGCGCGCGGTCATCGACGAGCACGACGACAGTGTCCGAGCCGGCCAGAACGTCAACGTCCAGGTCATGCACGCTAGTACCGACTTCATCTGCCGGGTACCGCTCGCCGCAATCATCAGCCAGGACGGGCGGCAATACGTGTTCGTCCGGACCTCCGACGGCTTCGCGGTACGACCGGTGAAGGTCGCCGCCGTGGACGGGCGCAAGGCCATCATTCACGAAGGACTGACGGCCGACGACCGGGTCGCCGTCCAGGGCGTCGCGGCGCTGAAGGGCGCCTGGACCGGTCTCGGCGGAGGTGACGAATGAGCCGGCTGATCCAGTTCGCTCTGACGCAGCGCCTGTTGGTCGTCCTTCTCACTGCGCTGCTGGCGGGTGCCGGTTATGTCGCCACACTGCGGATCCCCATCGACGCTTTCCCCGATGTCTCACCCACCCAGGTCAAGGTCATCGTAAAAGCCCCCGGCATGACACCGGAGGAGGTCGAAACCCGCATCACCGCCCCCATCGAGTTGGAACTGCTCGGCATTCCGAAGCAGACCATGCTGCGATCCATCGCCAAATATGCGCTGACCGACATCACCATCGACTTCGAAGAAGGCACCGACATCTACTGGGCGCGACAGCAGGTCGCCGAACGGCTGAACGGCGTCTGGGGCAACCTGCCCGACGGGATCGAAGGCGGCATGGCGCCGATGACAACCCCGCTGGGTGAAATGTTCATGTTCACCGTCGAAGGTGGAGACCTCACTTTGATGGAGCGGCGGAACCTGCTGGACTGGGTCATCCGTCCGGCGCTTCGCACGGTGCCCGGCGTGGCCGACGTCAACACCCTGGGCGGAACGGTGCGAAGTTTCGAGGTGATCCCGAACAACGCGGGCATGTCCTCGCGCGGCATCACCATGGAAGCCTTGATCGGAGCGCTCAAGCTCAACAACCGTAACGACGGCGCAGGCCGCCTGCCGGAGGGAGAAGAAGCGTTGCTCGTCCGCGCCGAAGGCCAGATCCGGGATCTGGACGATGTCCGATCCATCGTCATCGCCAACCAGAACGGTGTCACCATCACCATCGGCGATGTGGCCGAAGTACGGATCGGCGCCCTGACCCGCTATGGCGCGGTCAGCCGGGACGGCCGGGACGAGGCCGTGGAGGGGCTCGTACTGGGACTGCGCGGCGCCAACGCGCGGGAGGTGGTCCAGGGCGTCAAACGGAAACTCGAGGAAATCCGTCCCGCTCTCCCTGAAGGCGTCGTGCTCGATGTGTTTTACGACCGCAGTGATTTGGTGAACCGTGCCACCCATACAGTCGTCCGCGCCCTGGTGGAAGCCATCGTCCTCGTCGTCGTCCTCCTCCTCCTGTTCCTCGGCGATCTGCGCGCCGCCTTGACCGTGGCTTGCATACTGCCACTTTCAGCGCTTTTCACCTTCCTGCTGATGCAGCAGTTCGGCCTTTCGGCCAACCTGATGAGCCTCGGCGGTCTGGCCATCGCCATCGGCAAACTGGTCGATCCGGCCGTCGTGGTCGTGGAGAACATCACGACGCATCTGGCCGATCCCAGAATGCAAGGCAAACTGCCGCGGCTACACCTCATCTACCGGGCCATGCGCGAGGTCACCGCCCCAGTGGTGTCGGGCGCCCTCATCATCGCCATCGTCTTCGTACCCCTCCTGTCGTTGCAGGGACTCGAAGGGAAGCTGTTCAAGCCCGTGGCCTTCACCAACGTATTCGCCATGGGCGGCTCGCTGTTCATGTCGCTGCTGGTCATCCCGGTCCTGGCGTCGTGGCTGATGCGTAGGGTCAAACACGAGGAACCGTGGCTCGCCCGCAAGCTCCATGAATACTATGAACCGGTGCTACGGTGGGCGCTCGACCACAGCCGCCCGGTGATCGTCACCGCCGCCATCCTGCTCGCGCTGACAGGGGTGATCTATACCCAGATCGGCAAGACCTTCATGCCGACCCTGGATGAAGGCAGCATCATCGTCCAGGTGGAAAAACTGCCCTCGATCAATCTGGAACAATCGGTCCGGCTGGATCAACAGCTCCAGAAAGCGCTGCTCGACCACATTCCCGAGATCGAGCGGGTCATATCGCGTGTGGGCTCGGATGAAATCGGACTGGACCCGATGGGACTGAACGAAACCGACAACTTCGTCGTTCTCAAACCCACCGATCAATGGAACGGCAAAACCCGCGAAGCACTGGTGGAAGACATCCGGAAAGTCCTGGAAACCCTGCCGGGTATCGCTTTCGGCTTCACTCAGCCGATCCAGATGCGGGTCACGGAGATGCTCACGGGAGTGCGCGGTGACGTAGCCGTCAAGCTGTACGGTCCCGACATCGCGGTGCTCAACGAAAAGGCCGAAGCCATCGCCGAGGTGATCCGGTCAGTGGAGGGCGCCTCCGACGTGTTCACGATGCGCAATGCTGGCATGCAATACCTCCGGGTTCGGATCGACCGCCTCGCGACGGGACGCCTGGGACTCGACGGCGACACCCTGGAACGCATGCTGCGCGCCCAGATCGAGGGGCTCAAGCTGGGCATCGTGCAGGAAGGCGTCAAGCGGACCCCTTTACTGCTCCGTGCGGCCGCCGACCCCGAGCAACTCGCGTTGCTGCAGGTGACCCTCCCCGACGGTCGCCGCGTGCCACTATCCGCCGTCGCCCGCGTCGAGCGTACCGAGGGACTGGTTGCCATCACCCGAGAGCGCGGTCAGCGGTTCTCGGTGGTCCGAACCAACGTCCAGGGCCGTGACCTGGTCGGCTTCGTGGAAGAAGCACGCAAGGCGGTGGGCGAACGAATCTCCCTCCCCAGCGGCTATTACCTCACCTGGGGCGGACAGTTCGAGAACCAGCAGCGTGCGGCGCAACGCCTGTCCATCGTCATTCCCATATCGGTCGGTTTGATCTTTCTGTTACTGTTCACCACCTTCGGATCGGTCCGGCAGGCAATACTGGTCCTCACCAATGTCCCCTTCTCGCTGGTCGGCGGGGTCACCAGCCTCTGGCTGTCCGGCGAATACCTGTCCGTCTCCGCTTCCGTGGGATTCATTTCCCTCTTGGGCATCGCCGTCCTCAACGGCGTGGTGATGGTGACCTACTTCAATCAGCTTCGGGCCATCGGCCTTCCCCTGGATGAAGTCGTCCGCCTAGGCGCATCACGGCGGCTGCGACCGGTGCTCATGACCGCCAGTATCGCAGCATTCGGGCTCATTCCCCTCCTGTTCGCTACCGGCCCCGGATCGGAAATCCAGCGACCGCTGGCCATCGTCGGGGTGGGAGGATTGGTCACATCGACGCTTTTAACCCTCGTTCTGCTCCCCATCCTCTACCGCCGCTATGGCGAAGGGAAATGACCCATGTCCGATCTCGTACTGCTGACGCTTCTGGCCCCCCCGCAGCTTGAAGACCCTCTGGTGGACTGGCTGCTGAGCACTCCAGCCATACAAGGATTCAGCAGCCAGGCGGCCTCCAGCCATTCGAGCCGAACCGAAGGCATGAGCCTGAACGAGCAGGTCGCTGGACGGACCCGGCGCATCCGCTTTGAGGCCCAGCTTTCCGCCGACGGCTTGAGAGACACCCTAAATGTGTTACGTACGGATTTCCGAGGCAGTGGCATCCACTACTGGGTGACACCGGTACTCGATGTTGGCGGTTTATGACCGCGCCGGCGCCGAACTGGCCCTAAATAAAAACCCCGAGTTCCTGTGGAGGGACTCGGGGTTGATTGGGATGAGAGCCTGGCAGTTCCCTACTTTC